>JAZSRI010000078.1:0-6444 GCA_045538415.1 Faecousia sp.
CACGGGAGAAGGTGCGGATAGTGCCGTTGGGCATGGCGCCGTAGAAACCGGGAATCACCGCGTAGGGAACGCCCTCCAGCATGGCCGACAGGGTCTCATAGGTGCGGATATCATCAAAGCTGCCATCGTTGCGGAAGAAAACACCTTGCTCCGCATCGATAAAGGCAAAACCCAGGTACTTTGCAAGAATCATGGAGTTGAGGTATTCGCCCCGGCTGGCTATGTAATCCTCACCCGCATGGCGGATGACCAGACGGATTTTGGCGTACTCTTCTTCTAGAGAAAAGTCCAGACCCAGGTCGGCGATAATAGCGTTATAGCGGGCCTCAATTTTGCCGAAAGCCTCGTCAATAGGCAGATTCCGGCTGGCAAGCTGGTAGCACTGATAGAGCATGTCTGTGACCTTCACGTCATCGGAAAAACGCTTGCCGGGGGCGGAGGCTACCACATAGCGGCGCTGAGGCTGGGCCTTGATAATTTCGGCAACCTTGCGGAACTGATTGGCATCGGCAAGGGAACTGCCGCCGAACTTCACAACTTTAATGTCCATAATCTTAACTCTCTTTCCTTTAGATCCGGGAGGTCAGCCCCGGGCTACGATATCATCCATATTATACAGGCCGGGGGTTTGGCAAATCAGGAAATCTGCCGCGGCCAACGCACCCTCGGCAAACAGGGAGCGGTCCTGCGCCTCGTGTTTGAGGGTAATGATCTGGGTGCCGGTATTTACGATCACCTCGTGGATACCAACGGTGTTGCCCATGCGCAGGCTATGAATACCGATCTCCTGCTTGGTACGCTTGCCGTTTTCGTGCCGGCCAACCAGAAATTCCGCTTCCGGGCGGGCATCCTTCACCGCCTTTGCCAGCATCAGGGCTGTGCCGCTGGGCACGTCCAGCTTTTGGTTATGGTGGCTTTCTACGATCTCGATGTCCGCATCGGGGAACATTTTGGCAGCCTGACGGGCAAGCTGGGTCAGCAGGGCAATACCCAGGGACATGTTGCCGGAATAGAATACAGGAATCTTGCCCGCGGCGTCCCGAATCAGCTCCAGCTCCTGCTGGGTATGTCCGGTGGTAGCAATGACCACAGGAAGGTTCTTTTCTGTTGCATAGCGCAGCAAATCAGCGGTTCCTGCGTGATTGGAAAAATCAATGATACAATCAGCGGTCCCGGTGCAGGCATCCAAACCGGATACCAGACCGTCTTCCTGCGCAAAGGGGTCTACCGCGGCGGAAAGCTGGGCACCCCGGCACCCCGCGCTAATCATAGACCGCAGCGCCTTGCCCATGCGGCCGCCTGCTCCATTGACGATAATTTTCATAATTTCTGTCTCCGTAGAAGTAGATTATACGTTCAGGCCAACATTACGCATACACCGAAGCAAAACTTCCTTGTGGGCGTCTTCCATAGGTGTCAGGGGCAGGCGCAGATAATCTTCGCAGAAGCCCATTGCTGCCATAGCGGCCTTTGCGGGAATGGGATTTACTTCGCTGAACAGGGCGTTGATCAGGGGCAGGTATTTTACCTGCAGCTCCATGGCGCCTGCCAGATCGCCTGCGAAGAACTTATCACACAGCGCTACGGTTTCTCTGGGGAGAACGTTGGACAAAACGGAGATAACACCCTTGCCGCCGCAGGCCATCACAGGGACGATCTGGTCATCATTGCCGGAGTAGATATCCACGTTGTCGCCCACCAGAGAGACGGTCTGCACGATCTTGGAGATGTTTCCGTTGGCTTCCTTGATGGCGGCAATATTGGGATGCTCAGCAAGGATGGCATAAGTAGAAGGTTCGATACCAACGCCTGTACGGGAGGGGACATTGTAAAGAATAATAGGCTTTGTAGAGGCGTCGGCAATGGCGGTGAAGGCAGCCACAAGACCCTTCTGGGTGGCTTTGTTATAATAAGGGGTGACCACCAGCATGGCATCACAGCCGATACCGCAAGCATACTTTGTCAAATCCACAGCGTAGGCGGTATCGTTAGAGCCGGTGCCGGCAATCACGGGAACACGTCCGGCCACAACGTCCACAGCAAACTTCAGAACCTGTCTGTGCTCCTGATCACTCAGGGTAGAACCTTCACCGGTAGTGCCGCAGATGACCAAGGCGTTAATGCCTTCATCAATCTGCCAGTTAATCAGTTTTTCTAAAGCGGGATAATCCACACCTTCTTTGGTCATAGGGGTAATCAGCGCGGTAGCCACACCCTTAAAAATACTCTGTTGACGCATAATAAAAATCTCCTTTTTGATAGATTCTGTAACGGCAAAAAAACAAGCCGATGAAACCATCGGCTATCAAAAACCAGCACACACCCATGAAGGGCCCGCTGATGAATGATAGCACTCCGCAAACGCGACAGTCATGCAGGTATTAACCCATCTGACCAGGCGGATCTTTCGCCTCGACCCCCTTCGGCGACGACCCCTTTCCCGTCTGCCACAGCCCTTGCGAAGGCCACCCGGCAGGAGTACTGATGATGCGACGCGCCTCTATCATGGTTTCATATGATATTGTCAGCATTTTAGCATAATTCACAGATAATGTCAATACAAATTGTGCATTATGGTCCGTTGTTTTGTAGTATTATGGAAGAACGTAGAAGAAGATAGAAATAAACTGCAGGCTGCTTCCCAACACCACAAAGATGTGGAACACAGAATGCATCCACCGGCATTTGACGCCAATGCCGTAGAGGACAGCGCCGATGGTGTAGGCGATGCCTCCGGCCAAAAGCCAAAAGAAGCCGGCAGAACCCAACAAGCCCATGGTTTGGGGCAGGAAGAATACAATACTCCAACCCATGAAAATATAGCATACCATGGATATCACCCGGAAACGGTGCAGGTCAATGGCTGTGAGGGTAATGGCCATGGCCGCAAGTCCCCACTGCAGCACCATAAGGCCAAGGGCGATGGCAGGGTAGGCAGGCAGAAAGCTTATGAGCAAGATAGGTGTATAGGTTCCGCTGATAAGAACATAGATGGCGCAGTGGTCCAGAATCTGCAGGACTTTCTTGCCGGTACCTGGCCGCAGGGCATGGTAAACGCTGGAAATTGTATAGAGGGTAATGATGGTTACACCGTACACAGCACAGCCTGCAATGCTCACAGGGTTGCCGTCCCGGGCGGCGCGAAGGATGGCCAGTACAGCAAAGAGTATGCCGAGACCGCCTCCAGCAATGTGGGTGACCATATTCATAATCTCTTCCGCCGTGGTGTAGTCCGGCAGCTTTCTATCCCGCAATTTTAACCGTTTCATAAGGAGAACCCCTTCCTGTAAGATAGCAGTATCATACACCAATACGCCGGTAGAGTCACCCTAAATTAGTATGTGTAGAGTGGATTCTACAGTAGAGAAGAACTCTACCTGCAGTAGGATATACAAAATGCACAAAAACGCCGAGCGTTTTTCTGCATGGTTACACCTAATTTACAATAAATTCATATGATTTCCAAGGGAATTTATGCTATAATACTACCAGCGGCACAAGCCGCCAAAGCAGCCAGGAAAAGGAGCTATCATGAACAACATTTTGTTTTTCTTAACGCCGAAGGCCATGTGCGCTTTCGTGTACGATGACTATACAGTACGTCAGGCACTGGAAAAAATGGAGCAGGCAGGCTATGCGGCGCTGCCAATACTTAGCAAACGGGGTGAGTACAGGGGCACCATTACAGAAGGTGATATCCTGTGGGCGCTGAAAAATTTATGCTATATGGACATACGTCAGGCAGAAGCCAGAAGAATCATGGAAATCAGCCGCCGTAAGGATAATGTCCCCGTGAGGGTAAACACCGGGATGCATGACTTGGTGCAGCGGGCAAGCTCCCAGAACTTTGTGCCGGTTGTGGATGATAAGGATGCCTTTATTGGTATTGTAACAAGAAGTAATATCATTAAGTACTGCTATCAGAAACTGTTTCCGGAAGATTAACAGAAATTTTACCTTTGCCGTCCCCCAAACTTGCGGGGGACGGTTTTTTATGATTGAAAATCCGGCGGAAAAGTGATAAAATGTACAAAACTATGTTCTGGAGGCAAAGTATGAACGACGAGAAGCTGAAGCGTCAGCTGGGCGCCAATATTGTTGCTTATCGCAAGCGCAGTGGTCTGACCCAGGCCAAACTGGCTGAGCAGCTCAACTATTCCGATAAAGCCGTTTCCAAATGGGAGCGGGGAGAGTCTATGCCGGATGTACTCACATTGGTGCAGCTGGCGGAGCTGTTTGAAGTGCAGGTGGATGACCTGCTGAGAGATCCGGAAGAACTGCCTGGAGAGGGTGGAAGAATCGAACAGGCTATGGAAAAAGCGGTACAGAAAACTCTGAAGCGGAAAGCTAATAAGTCTATTATTCTGATGCTCTCCACCATTCTTGTATGGTTTGTAGCGCTGTTCCTTTTTGTAGTGCTGTCCTCTTTAGATATTCCAAAGAGTTGGATGGCCTTTGTGTATGCCATCCCCGCCACCGGTATTGTACTTCTGAGCTTACGGTCGGCATGGGGGGATTACCACAGGAATAAGGCGCTGATCTCACTGATTATGTGGGGCAGTATTTTAAGTGTATATATGACCCTTCTGGTTATGTGGGATCTGAATATCTGGAAAGTCTTTTTGCTGGGCATCCCGGGTCAGCTGGCTATTTGGCTGTGGTTCAGGCTGTATCTGAAAAGTCCCAAGGAGGAACAAGATGGATAAAAAAGAGCTGCGCCGGCAGATCAGGGAACAAAAGAGGATGATGACGGAACAGCAGATCGTTTCTGCCAGCGAAAAGCTGGGAGAACTGTTTGCCCAGTGTTCTGCCTATCAGCAGGCAAAGACAATTTACGGCTATCTGCCCTACAATCAGGAGGTACGCACAGTACCTATGCTGGAACGGGCAATGGCGGAGGGAAAACGGGTGGCTGTTCCCAAATGCTATGGCGATGAGATGCGCTTTATCTATTTGGACGATCTTTCGGCGGTGGAAAAGGGCTATGCCGGGATTCCTGAGCCGGTGGCGGACGGGCCTGTGGCGGATGACCCCACAGCACTGGTGCTGATGCCCGGTTTGGCGTTTACCGAAAACGGTGACAGAATGGGCTACGGCGGAGGGTTTTACGACAAATTCCTTGCCCAGGAACCGGGTCATCCCACTGTGGCGCTGTGCTATGGGTTCCAAATGGTGCGGCAGCTTCCTACAGATGACTATGATATCCCTGTGGACACAGTCCTGTGGGCCTGATGAAGGAGGGAACGTATGGAATGGATTATTTTGCTGCTGGTGGCGGCGCTGGTGTTTGGTGTGTGCTTTGTGCTGGATAAGGCGTTTACCAAGTGCTTCCGCAGCAAACAGCAGCACAAGACGGGACTTGCCGTGCGTCCTAACAAGCGTTACGCCTCCTTTGGTGTGATCCTGGTGGCGTTAGGCGCGGCAGCGTTGTTTATGGGCTTGAGGGACCCCTGGCTGATGATTGCTGCCGGGTGTGTGCTGATTGTGGCGGGTATATGCCTGTCGGTATACTATCTGACCTTCGGCGTATATTATGATGAGGACACGTTTCTGGTATCCAGGTTTGGAAAACGGGAACAGGTATACCGGTTTGAAGACATCAAAACACAGCAGCTCTACATTGCTGGGGGCGCGGTGGTGGTGGAACTGAACCTCACCGATGGAACCAATTTGCAGGTACAGTCCGGCATGGAGGGGATGTATCCGTTTATGGATCATGCTTTTTCCGCCTGGCAGCGGCAGAAGGGACTCGGTGAGGCAGATTGTCCTTTCCACGATCCTCACAACAGCTGCTGGTTCCCCACGGAGGAATGAGTATGCATATTCCGTCTGGAACCACCCAGGAACTGGAACTGGTCACCTTTGAGCAAGCACTGCAGGCGGCCAATACGCCCAGTGAGGAATATGACATAGGGAAATGGCTGTACGCGCCCAATTTCTATTCCGAGTACCGTTACATATTGGGAACACGGGGCGATCATCCTCTCATCTGCATTGGCATCAATCCCTCCACGGCGCAGCCGGGAGATTTGGATAATACGCTGAAATCTGTGGAGCGGATTGCGCTGGGGAATGGCTTTGACAGCTTTATTATGTTCAATGTGTATGCCCAGCGGGCCACAGATCCGGACTCTATGGAGCGGAGCTGCAACTGGCGGCTGCATAAGGAAAATATGAAGGCGTTTGCGTATGTGCTGTCCATTTCTTCCAAGCCTGTGGTGTGGGCTGCATGGGGAACGATCATTGAAAAACGGGAGTATCTGCCCAAATGTCTGGAAGATATGGTGGGCATTGGCCAGCGTTACGGCGCGCGGTGGTGCTGTGCGGGTAAGTGCAGCAAGAAGGGACATCCCCATCATCCGCTGTACCTGAGAAAGGATGAGAAGATAAAACCGTTTGAGGTGGATGCCTATTTGGCGTCCTTTTTGGAGGAATGAGATGTAT
>JAZSRI010000030.1:0-9240 GCA_045538415.1 Faecousia sp.
CTTGAGCACCAGCATGACCCGGTCTCCCCGCTTGATGCCCATAGCCTTGAAGTAATTGGCTGCCCGGGCAGACTCCCGCTTGAAGTCCTGGAAGGTGAAACGGCGCTCCGTTCCGTCCTCACTCAGGTGAAGCATGGCAAGCCGCTCCGGCTTATTGGTGCCCAGCTCGTCCACCACATCGTAGGCGAAATTAAAGGAATCCTGATTTTTAAAGGAAATATCCACCAGCTTGCCGTTGTCGTCCTCTGTGGGAAGAATGAACTTCTGGTACACACGGCTCTGGTTATCCTGACTCTTGTGACCCTTGGGGGCGGTAGCCACGGCGGCGGCCTGCTCGCCCTCACGGGCGGCAGAGTTGCTCAGCACAATGGCGTAGAACGCGCAGTCCTCTCCATCCACCGCGATCATACCGTGGGGGGTGGAGGAATCGTAGTAGATACAGTCACCGGCGTGGAGAACCTCGGTCTTGCCGCCGATTTGGATGCGCATGTGACCCCGGATTACAATATCGCACTCCTGACCCTCGTGGGTCACCAGCTCGATATCCTCGTACTCTGCCCCGGGCCGGTAGGCCAGTTCCATGTAAAGGGGCAGGGCGATGCGGTTGCGGAAATCCGCCGCCAGGTTGAAGCCCACCATGTGGTGCGCTTCCTCAATGCGCTGCCCCTCACCCTTGCGGGTCAGCGCGTAAGAACGCAGCTTAGGGCTGTGACCTTCCAGCAGGTCGCCCATGTCCACGCCGAAGCTCAATGTACAGCGGTACAGGAAGGCAATGCTCAAATTCCGGTTGCCGGCCTCACACTGGCGGTACTCTTCCACACTCATGTCCGTGCGGAGCGCCATTTCCTCCTCGCTCAGGCCTGTGATCAGGCGCAGTTCCCGGATTCTTCCGGCCATTTCCTTGATCTTATAGGTCATTCCGGTCATATTCTGTTCCATAGGTCATCCCTCCGGTTTTCCGTTTGAGACGCAAAAACAGCCCGTCTCAAAGATAAGATTCCTTGAGACGAGCTGCCAAAAAGCATAGCCCGCGATACCACTCAAATTGCATCCGCCTCACAACGGACACCACTCATCGGGTGCAGACACACCCTAAGCACTGACGCAGCTGACGCGGGGAGGTTCTACTTGCTTTACACGTTCTTCCTCCCGGCTCCGGAGCTACATCACAGTCCTGCCTGCCATGGCTTGCACCAACCGCCATTTCTCTGGGACAGCTTCAGGGTGTGAACTCTCCATCCTTGCCTTTCCTCTTAGAAATCATATCACTTTGCTGTTAAATTGTCAACATCCAAGTTATTTACAGCTTATTACGCATAATTTTACCGCTGATGGTCTTAGGCAGTTCATCCCGGAATACCACAATTCTGGGGTATTTGTAGGGTGCGGTATGGGTCTTGACGTAATTCTGAATTTCTTTCTTCAGTTCCTCTGTGCCTTCGGTGCCGGGTACCAGCACAATGCTGGCCTTGACCACCTGGCCCCTGACTTCATCGGGAGCGGCAGAAACGCCGCACTCCAGCACATAGGGCAGCTCCATAATGGTGGACTCGATCTCGAACGGTCCAATCCGGTAGCCGGAGGACTTGATTACATCATCCGCCCGGCCCACATACCAGTAATAGCCATCCTCATCCCGCCAAGCCACGTCGCCTGTGTGGTACATGCCGTCGTGCCAGACCTCTTTGGTCTTTTCCTCGTTGCCGTAGTAGCCAAGGAACACGCCGCAGGTAGGAGCGGGATCTGTGTGGATCACGATCTCGCCATTGACACCATCCTCCACAGGATTGCCATCGGCATCCACAATGTCAATGCCGTAGCCGGGAATGGGCTTGCCCATGGCGCCGGGCTTGTTCTCCGTGCCAAACAGGTTGGCAATGCCCAGGGTCATCTCTGTCTGGCCGAAGCCCTCATGGATGCGCAGGCCGGTTGCCTTTTCAAACTGGTAGAACACTTCCGGATTCAGCGCCTCACCGGCAGTAGTGGCATGATGAATGGAAGACAGGTCAAAGCGGCTCAGATCCTGCTTGATCAGCATACGGTACATGGTGGGAGGAGCGCAGAAGGTGGTGATGTTGTACTTTGCGAACATGGGCAGAATCTTCTCCGCGTCAAAGCGGTCAAAGTCATAGGTAAATACCGCGCCCTCGCACAGCCACTGGCCATAGAGCTTACCCCACAGGGCCTTGCCCCAGCCGGTCTCGGAAATGGTAAAGTGCAGGCCGCCTCGCTCCACCAGATGCCAGTAACGGGCTGTTACATAATGGCCCAAGGCATATTTATAGCTGTGGGTAGCGATCTTGGGGTAGCCGGTGGTGCCGGAGGTGAAGAACATAAGCATAGGATCATCGCCGCAGGGCGCGTCCTCCGTGCGGACATAGCGGCGGCTGGACAGACTGTATTCCTCGTCAAAGTCGTGCCAGCCCTCCCGGCTTCCGCCCACGATCACCTTTGTCAGGCTTCTGCCGGAAATTTCCTCGGCCAGCTCAATCTGGCGGGCGGTATCCCCGTCAGCAGTACACAGAATGGCGCTGACACCGCCTGCCTGGAAGCGGTAGGTAAAGTCATGCTCTACCAGCTGATTGGTGGCCGGAATGGCAACCGCGCCCAGCTTGTGCAGGCCAAGAATGGCGAACCAGAACTGGTAATGGCGCTTGAGCACCAGCATGACCCGGTCTCCCCGGCGGATGCCAAGGGACTTGAAATAGTTGGCGCACTGGGAAGAAGCGTCCTTCATATCCTTGAAGGTGAAGCGGCGCTCGGTCATATCGTCGGCAACGTGGATCATGGCCAGCTTTTCCGGGTCCTTCCGGGCGATGGCATCCACTGTATCGAAGGCGAAGTTATACCGGTCCGTATTGGCATAGTTCAGCCCTGTCATAGCGCCGCTGTCATCCTCGGTGCCCCAGACAAATTTATTGCACAGCAGTCTCTGCTCCGGGGTCAGCTCCTTGACGGTGCGCTGGGGTGTGATTTTCAGCGCCTGATCGGTCTTATCACTGGCCATGATCATGGACAGGAACACGCAGTCCTGACCGTCGATGGCAATCATGCCGTGGGGGGTGGAGGATTTATAGAAAATACTGTCGCCCTCCCGAAGAACTTCCTCATGCTCGCCCACCTTAATGCGCATAGCGCCCTTAATCACCAGATCAAATTCCTGGCCGTCGTGGGTGGTGGTGTGGATGGGCCCATCCTGCAGTTCCTCGGAGTATTCATAGGTGACCCAGTAAGGGGTAGCCAGCTTTTTGCGGAACATGGCGGCCATGTCCTGAATGGTGATTCCATCCTCACTGGCAGTGACCATACCCTTGCCCCTGCGGGTAACCGCGTAACCGGACAGCTTGGCGCTGTGACCTTCCAGAAGCTCTGTCAGCTCCAGCCCAAAGATCTTTGCGCACTTATGCATAAAAGTAAAGGGCAGATCCGCCAAACCAGCCTCATATTCTATATACAGCTCCTGGGGAATCTCCGTCTTCTGTGCCATCTCGGCAACGGTGTAGCCCACAATCTCACGCATTTCCCGAATACGCAGTGCCACATCCAGAAGCTGATTGTTAAGTGTGCTTTGGTTCGTCATAAGAATCCTTCCTTTCTAAAACAAAAAACCGCCTCAAGAAAACTCTTGAGACGGGTATAAAAACTATACTCGCGGTACCACTCAAATTGCGGCTGTTCTGCCGCCACCTTCAGCCTCCAACAAGGCCTATCCTTTAACGCAGGCATACGGGAGAAACCTACTAATCATTCCGTTCAGTCCTCCGGCTCAGAAGGGATGGGTGCTTAGACCGGCATCTGTCGGCTCACACCATCCGCCGACTCTCTGAAAGATCGCCAAATCTGACCGTCTTCGTCAAAGCCATTTCATATTGGTGTTACTTTAGCATGTCCACGTGAAAAAGTCAAACATTTTTCGCTCCGGGACATAGTAAAAAATAAATTTGTGTTTTTCTGCATTTTTGTGCAATATAACTTATAGTTTTTTCCTGTTTCCCGTTGACAAATCCCCGCCTTTGTGTTTAAATAACCATAATTTCCATAATAAAAGACGTTGAAGGAAAACTCGTCCCGCAGTGGATGCTTCAGAGAGCCGGCGGTTGGTGTGAGCCGGCGCGGACAAGCGGGAGGATCTGGTTCCTGAGTCGGTCTTGTAAAAGCTTTCGCCAGTAATGAGACCCGGCTGCCCCCGTTACGGGATAGGACTTTGTTGGAAGTCTGAAGGGATTTCCCCCATTGGGGAAATAATCAGGGTGGTACCACGGATGTATATTCGTCCCTGAGGTCAGGTTGGCCTCAGGGACTTTTTTATTCCAATGCAAGGAGTTTTGAGCTATGAAGCAAATCAGAATCAGTGACGTGACCATGAAACAGAATACCGCAGAGATCTCCCTTTCTTTTAAAGAGAAGATCGAGCTGGCAAAGCTTCTGGACAAGCTGGAAGTATCTGTGATTGAGCTGGAGGGTATCCACAATTCCAAAATCGACGCCCTGCGGATTAAGTCTATCGCCACTGCCGTACAGGGCAGCACCGTGGCTGTGCCGGTAGCGCTGGACGAGCAGAGCGTAGCAATTACATGGAACGCCCTGCAGCTGGCAAAGAAACCCCGCCTGCAGGTGTGCGCCCCTGTCAGCTCCGTGCAGATGGAATACCTGTTCCACAAAAAGCCCGATGCTATGGTCACCGCCATTGCCCAGACCGTAGCTGCCTGCCGGGCAGTGTGTCCGGATGTGGAATTTGTAGCCGACGATGCCACCCGCAGTGACAGTGCCTTCCTTGCCCAGGTGATTCGGGCCGCCGTGGATCAGGGCGCCACTACCGTCACCCTGTGCGACACCGCCGGTACCATGATGCCGGAGGAATTTGCCGCTTTCGTCCGTGACGTATACGCACAGGTTCCCGCCCTCAAAGAGGTTACCTTAGGTGTCAGCTGTTCCAACGATCTGTCCATGGCCGATGCCTGCGTGATTGCCGCGGTCTGCCAGGGGGCGGGAGAAGTGAAAACCGCCGCCTGCCCTGTGAACACAGCCTCCCTTGCCAACGTTTCCCGGATCATCGCCTCCCGTGGTGACAGCTTCGGCGCTGCCTGCCAGCTGCGGGTGACCCAGCTCAGCCGCACCATCAGCCAGATCCAGTGGATGTGCCAGACCGGCCGCAGCAAAACCTCCCCCTTTGACAACGGTGTGCAGGAAGAGGACAGCGGGATCTATCTGACCGCCCATGATGAAATTGGCGGTGTGCTGAAGGCTGTGGAAAAGCTGGGTTATGACCTGTCCGAGGAGGACGGCGCTAAGGTATTTGAAGCCTTCCAGGCCATTGCCGCCAAAAAAGAGAAGGTCTCTGCCAAAGAGCTGGATGCCATCGTGGCCTCCGCCGCTATGCAGGTCCCTCCCGCCTATGTACTGGATGCTTATGTGATTACCTCCGGGAACACCATTTCTGCCACTGCCCACATGAAGCTGGTAAAGGACGGGGTAAAGCTGGAGGGCGTGTGTATCGGTGACGGCCCTATCGACGCGGCGTTTCTTGCCATCGAGTCCATCACCGGACACCATTATGAGCTGGACGATTTCCAGATCCAGTCTGTTACCCAGGGCCGGGAAGCCATGGGCCAGACAGTGGTAAAGCTCCGCTCCTCCGGCAAAGTGTACTCCGGCATGGGCATTTCCACTGACATTGTAGGTGCCAGTATCCATGCCTACTTAAGCGCATTGAATAAAATCGTTTACGAGGAGGATGACGTATGAACCTCTCCTTTTCCACCCGTGGATGGACAGACCTGACTTGGGAGGATATGCTCCAGACTGCCCAGGAAATGGGCTTTGGGGGCATTGAAGTTTACAATCTTCCCAAATTCGACCCTATGCTGGATCGCAGCGGCCCGTTCCACAAGTACCAGAGCGCTGCCACTGTGCGGCAGCTCCGGGACAAAAAACTGACCATCCCCTGTTTTGACACCTCCTACGACCTGTCGGAGGGTACGGAGTGTGTGCCCTACCTGCAGGGATTGATGGAGGTGGCCCGGGACACCCACGTGCCCTATGTAGCAGCCTGCGCCCTCCGGGAGGAGGAAACGCTGGTGATGCAGAACCTAGCCGCTTTGCTGGAAACCGCGGAGCAGACCGGGGTGACCCTGCTGATTAAGACCAGCGGCATCTACGCCGACACCGCCCGCCTCCGCCGGATACTGGATCAGTTCGCCAGCGACCGGCTGGGCGCTCTTTGGGACGTACATCACACCTTCCGGGATTTTGGGGAAACCGGGGATACCACCATCAAGAATTTGGGCGCCTATGTGTCCCATGTCCACCTGAGGGACTCTGATGATGAGGGAGAGTATCAGCTCATTGGTGAGGGCACGCTGCCCATCGATGATTTTGTCCGGGCGCTTTCCTCTGTAAACTACGACGGTTTTATCTCTCTGGAATGGAAGCCGGAGTGGATGGAGGATCTGCAGGACCGGGACATTATCTTCCCCTACTTTGTTAACTACATGAGCCGCTTTGGCAGCACCCGGGGCTCTAAAAAGACCCTTTACTTTAACCATGACGGCACCGGTCAGTATATTTGGAAGAAGGATGAGCTGATCGACCTTACCTTCCCCCAGGTTCTGGACCGGGTGGCGGAGGAATTCCCCGACCAGTACTGCTTTAAATACACCACGCTGGACTACACCCGTACCTACCAGGAATTCCGCCGGGATGTGGATGACTTCGCCCGGGCGCTGGTGTCTTTGGGTGTAAAGGCCGGCAGCAAAGTGGCTGTCTGGGCCACCAATGTGCCTGCATGGTACATTACATTCTGGGCTGCCACCAAAATCGGCGCGGTTCTGGTGACCATGAATACCGCTTACAAAATCCATGAGGCAGAATATCTGCTCCGCCAGTCCGACACCCACACTCTGGTGATGATCGATTCCTGTCTGGACTCCAACTACAAGGCCATCATCAACGAGATCTGCCCGGAAATCGCCTCCACCAAGGCAGGCCAAGGTCTGCACTGCAAGAGGCTTCCCTTCCTGCGGAACGTGATTACCGTGGGCTTCCAACAGCCCGGCTGTCTGACCTTCGTCCAGGCCATGGCCCGCAAGGAGCTGGTCAGCTCCGCGGAGGTGGCCCGGCTGGCCGCCCAAGTGCGCCCGGATGATGTGTGCAATATGCAGTACACCTCCGGCACTACCGGATTCCCCAAGGGTGTTATGTTAACCCATTACAACGTGGTCAACAACGGTAAGTGTATCGGTGACCGGATGGGTCTGTCCACCGCTGACCGGATGATGATTCAGGTGCCCATGTTCCACTGCTTTGGCATGACCCTGTCCATGACCTCCTCCATGACCCATGGCGCTACCATGTGCCCCATGCCCTACTTCTCCGCAAAATCCTCCCTGGCGTGTATTAACCAGGAGCGGATCACCTGCTTTAACGGTGTTCCCACCATGTTTATCGCCATGTTCAACCACCCGGACTACCGGAAAACCGACTTCAGTCACATGCGTACCGGTATTATGGCCGGTGCGGGCTGCCCCCCGGAGCTGATGCGCCGGGCGGCTCAGCCGGATGAGATGAACATGACCGGCATCGTCAGTGTTTACGGCCAAACCGAGTGTGCTCCCGGTAACACCATGTCCGCATGGACGGATTCTCTGGACGTGCGCACCAACACCGTCGGTTACGCTTTCCCCCATGTGCGGTGCAAAATTGTAGACCCCGAAACCGGGGAGGAAGTGGGCCCGGGCGTGAACGGCGAGTTCTGCGCCAAGGGGTACAACACCATGAAGGGCTACTACAAAATGCCCCAGGCAACCAAGGACACCGTTGACGCAGACGGCTGGCTTCACTCCGGCGACCTGGCCTGCCGGGACGAGGATGGCAACTATCGCATTACAGGCAGACTGAAAGATATGATTATCCGGGGCGGTGAGAATATCTATCCCAAGGAAATTGAGGAATTTATCTACACCCACCCCGCTGTGAAGGATGTTCAGGTCATCGGTGTACCAGACAAGAAATACGGTGAGGAGATCATGGCCTGTATTATTCTGAAGCAGGCAGGTTCTGTAACCGTGGCGGAAATGACCGACTACATCAAAGCCAGCATGGCCCGGCATAAGGTGCCCCGCTATATCGAATTTGTAGACGCTTTCCCCATGAACGCAGCGGGCAAGGTGCTCAAGTACAAAATGCGTGAGGATGCCGCAGTGCGGCTGGGACTTACCGGTGATGGTTCCAACACCGCCGGCCCGGGCAAATAACCCCCTGTATAAATTCAATGTACTCCCTAGGATATATTCCGTAAGCAGTCGCGGCAAAAGCTCTTTGCCAGCGAATTAAGGGCAGGCCGCCCAACGGATCATGACACGCCTTTATAACAAGACTCTCCCGTTATATCCGGTCCTCTGGCTTATCCTTTCTGCTGACGCTGATCATTTGATCTGCCGTCACGGTCATAGATTTGCTGACGGGGTTTTAGGACGTGGCTTTCTATGCTGCAAGCAGCCGGAAGCTGACCCGCTCTTCTTTTTGGAAAGCCAGTACCATGGTGTTTCAGGACACCTGGATGTTCCGCAGCACAGTCCATCTCTTAATAAATACAAAAAACCGGCGTACACCACAACGTGTACGCCGGTTTTTATGCTTCGTTAGAACAGCAGGGGGATGAACTCACAGCACAGCACCACCATAATCAGCGCCAGAGGATAGGTTGCCGCATAAGCAGTAGCTACCGCCTCTGTCTTGGTGGTTGTCATCAGGGTGCCCAAAGCGGGGGTACTGGTCATGCCGCCGCAAATAGAGCCCAGAGCGCTGATTACATCGATCTTGGCTACCTTCACCGCAAGGATGTATCCCACGATCATAGGAACGATGGTCATCACCGCGCCCCACAGGAACAATGACACACCCTGAGCCTTCAGCACTTCCAGGAAACCCTGTCCTGCCTCTGTGCCAGCGCCCATTAAGAACAGTGCAAGGCCCACTTCCCGGACCACATCCAGGGTTCTCTTGGGCACTTCAATGGACACCTTTCCGATATGAGCGAAGTGTCCCATCACCAGCCCCGCCAGCAGCGGGCCGCCGGAGGTTCCCAGAGCAAAGTGGGCGCCGCCGGGCAGAGGAATGGAAATTTTACCGATCAGCACACCCAAAACAGCCGCCACGGCAAAGGCCAGCAGGCCGAATTCATCCAGGGGCTTATGGGTCTTTTTCTGTGCCTGCACGCCGTTGTCGGCTTTCTTCTGCATT
>JAZSRI010000040.1:0-3489 GCA_045538415.1 Faecousia sp.
AACCACCACCACCCCGACCAGCCGTGACAAAACCCGCCCGAGGCATGCTTCCCTATGGAAGTTTGCCTCGGGCGGTATTCATTATTGCACCTTGCCGTTTACGATATGCCATTGCTTATTGTCAACATCGGTATATGTGCCGGTAACACCGTCCTGACGGATACCGCCCTTAATATACCAGCTGTCGCTGCCAACGGTGACAATGCCGGTCTGGGTCACCTTGACCAAGCCATACTTCACATACCAGTTGCTGCCGTTGTAGGTTACGAAGCCGGTGAAGCCGAAGTTGACCAAACCATTTTCCACATAGCACCATCCCGCATCGCTCTTGGCAAGACCGGTGTAAGCATCATCGAAAACACCGTTCTTGATGTAGCGCCAGGTGCCGTCGCTGCCCTTGACCATGCCGGTAAAGCCGTTGCTCCACAGACCGTACTTGATGTAGTAAAGATTGCCGTTGTATTCAACCAGATCCTTCTTGTTGAAGTCCACCTCGCCGTTTTCTACATAGGCAAGCATGCCGTTGTGGAGTACCAGACTTGCATACTGGGTATCGACCTTGCCGTCAACGAAGTACAGCCAGGTGCCCTCCAGCTTCTTCAGACCGCTGAAGCCGTTGACACAGCCGCCCTTAACATAATAGCGCTCGCCGTTATAGGTAACCAAACCATCGTAGGTAAGCTGAACTTTTCCGTTGATAATGTACCAGTTGCCAAAATTATTCTTTACCAGGCCGGTGAATGTATCCGCGATGTAGCCATCCACATAGTAGTAATATTCTCCATTCGGATCTTGCTTAATGACGCTCGTCCGGCTTCTGGCAGTGATCTGCAGATCTGCGCTTACACAGTCAACATAGATCCTGCCGTTGGCATAGCTGGACTGTGTAATATCTTGCCCCTCCATAGTCACCGTTACTTCCATTTCGCTGTTTTCCGCCAGCGGAACCAGAGACGCTTCAAAAGATTCACCCCGGATCACCGACCAGGTAGTTCCCTGTTCCACCACAACGCCTTGGGTTGCAAAGGTCACTTTGCAGATGTTTTCCTTTTCGGGAAAGTGGTCTTCATTATTCAGGATCGCATCGACAAATGCACCGGTAATGGCATCCATGCCGTTGGCATTGGGATGGACTCCATCTACCAGATAGGTTTCACGATTGTCAGGATCAATGGATATTCCGCACTGTTCCAGGTCTACCAGGTTTGCCCCAAACCGCTTTGCAAGCTGGCGGATATCTTCATTGAATTCAACGTGCTGTGTGACAACCTTTTCATCAGCATCATACCGAGGCAGCAAAGTGAAGCAGTACACCTCAGCTTCGGGATACGCCTGGCTGATCTTATGCAGGCAGATGGCATATGCCTCCATTGTGGTCGTAGGCGGATCATAGGTATACACCATTTTGGTCTCCCCGTCCTCCTGCACTGCCGTTCCTGTGATCAGCTTGTCAAAATTGATGTCTTCAAAGGTCCCCAGTGTGCCTATATGATTTATAAAATCATTGGTGCCCATAAAGACAGCGATTAAATCCGGCATTTTCCCTTTATCGCTGCCGGTATTGTCGTGAAGCTGGACACAGCGATCCACATAGGCTCCCACAGTCCCGCTCTTCTCCGTCAGCAGGCAGGAGCCGCTCCAGGAGTTGTTGACCAGAATCTCCATGCCCAATTTCTGCGCAGCCTGCTTCCACCAGGTATCCTCCACCGCCACAGAAGGCACGTACTCCGGATAATAAGCAATATTTTCTTTGATGGTGCAGTTGCCATTTTTCGCAGCCTTACCGTTGGAATGATTCGTAAAACTGGAAATACTGTCACCCAAAATAGACAGGGTCTTTCCATACAGAGGCTTATTGGAATCATTCGCAGCTGCCGTTTGCTCTGCTGCGGAGGCATCCACGGCTCCCGGAATCGCCGGTAACACCAACGCCAAAATTATCATAAGGCTCAGAACTCTTCTAAAAATTACCCGTTTCATTTGTGCGATCATCCTTTCGACATACACAGTTTCCTTTAGCCAAAATTATACCATCTTATCCTCGATTTGTCCATGGACATATTTCCGTAAAAAGGAAACTTTCTTCGCCATTTCCCTACAATTGTCCTTTTCACTGTGCCGCAGCCCCATAAAGAACAGCCAAAACCGCCCTGGTCATGGCTGTAATTTCCGGTTTGATTCCTTCAGAAATATCGGTGTGATTGGGAAAAACACCTTATTGGGTACCCAAAACCGTAGGATAAACCCCGCGGACTTTCATGCATTACTGTCCTTGCAGACCGCTCCCACGGTGCAGGCAGAGTTAATACTGGGAGATTGAAAAAATGGTATATCTGTGATACAATCCGTTCAATAAACTTGAATTTGGAGGGGTTCGTATGAAGATTGAAAAATGCACGAAAGATGCCTTTGTTGTGATTGGTAAAGAAGGCTCAACCTTGGATGGCCAAGGCTTTATTCAAAAATTGTGGGAGGATGCAAATTCTCATTTCGATGAAGTCCAGTCACTAGCCAAGAAAGATGAAAATGGCAATTTGGTTGGTATTTGGGGTGCAATGTCTGATTGCTCCCATTCCTTCAAACCTTGGGAAGAAAACTTCAGCAAGGGATTATACCTTGCTGGAATTGAATGTACTGATGACGCAAACGCACCAGATGGATGGACAAAATGGACAATTCCTGGATATGAGTATCTTTGTGCGGAGGTTGAAAGTGAAAGCACTTTTTCAGATGTGCTGGACTATATGAATGCAAACAGCATCGCCTTGGTGGGTGCTGTTCATGACTTTACTTGCCCATCGAACGGAAAGAATTATATACTTTTTCCAATAAGAACAATTTGACCAATTCCAATATGTCGAACAGTTAAAGCAGGGGCGAAAACCCCTGCTTTTATCGTTTTAGAAATATAAAAATTTCCTCGCATTTTTTCTTTGAAAATTCTCTCATAACTTTTTTGTCCAAAAAAGAACAAAAGCAAATGGGTTTCGATTGAGTTTGAATAGGTTTTGCCCGTGTTTTGGGGTATGCTACTGTAAGAGCGCTATTTCAAAGTGCTGCCTAAAAAAGTGTATTCAGAAAGCCCAACTTTTTATCCCGGAAAACACGAAAAAGTTCCGAAAACATGTTGTTTTCGGTATTTTTTACGGTTGCGGAGGCATGCTCGATTTTCGCCTGACCTGTTGGCCTTCCTTTCTTCTGTTCTACAGCCCGGTTTGCGGTACCCGGTGCTCTCCTTGCCGACGGAGCGGCTGCGTCGCTCACCGACCGCTGCACTGCGCTCGGGTCGCTTCATCTGCCACTGGCAGCGCTCCCCTCGCTTACCCAACGAGCTACGCTCGTCGGTCGCATAACCCGGAAAGCACAGCGCCAATTCTGCCGATGCAGATAAAAAAGACAGCCATCCGGATGGATGACTGTCTTTTTTGGCAAGTGCTACCCAAATAGATTCCAATAGTTGTTATGTCGTTTTCTGCGTATTGTCTTTAT
>JAZSRI010000075.1:0-8966 GCA_045538415.1 Faecousia sp.
ATACAGTACCGCCCTGATGCTCCCCGGAAAACACATGGAAGCCCAGCTTTTCCAGACCTTTGATTGCTTTTTTCGCCTCATAAACCTGCCGTTCAAAGAGCCTGCCCTGCCCTGCCTTTCCCAAATAAGCAAGACCTGCCGATAATACGGCAATCCCCGGAACATTCAGTGTTCCGGCCTCCGCTGCATCGGGAAGGAAGTCCGGCATTTTCTGTTCTCTTGAGAGGCTCCCTGTGCCCCCGTAAATCAGGGGTTTCGGTATTCTTCCACACAGAAGTATTCCTGTGCCTTGGGGACCAAGGAGTCCTTTATGCCCGGGCATGGCGATAAAATCCGCCCCCAAGCTTTCCATATCTATCGGAAGCATTCCCGCTCCCTGGGCGGCATCGATGACAAAAGGAACACCGTATTTTCTGCAAAGCTCTGACAGGCGCTCTGCCGGCAGAATATACCCAAACACATTGGAAACCAGGGTGTAAACAGCCCCATCCACACCTTGTTTAAGCGCTTTTTCAAATTGCTCGATTGTATCATTCCAATCGAACAGTTTTCTTCCGGCAACCACTACCTTTGCGCCCATAGCATATAGAGGGCGTGTCACCGCGTTGTGCTCAAAGCCTGTGATAACCACCCTGCTGCCCGGTCGGAACAGCGTATTGATGGCCATATTCAGACCCTGTGTGCAGCTTCCGGTAAAAACCACCTGTTCCGGACTGCAGGAGAACATCTTTGCCGCCCTCTGCCGGCATTCCAGCACGGTTCTGGCAGCACGCATGGCAAGCTTATATCCACCCCGTCCCGGATTCCCGCAAGTCTCTATGGCGCAGGCTACGGATTGCTGTACACCATAGGGCTTGGGATAGGATGTGGCACCGTTATCCAGGTAAATCATAGGAACATCTCCTCCGGTTCCTCATTATCACTCTTCCGGTAAACCTTGCGATAATGGATTCCCTTCCCCCGAAGCAGTTCAACCGCCGCTGTCACATCCCGGCAGTTGACATGGAGGCTGTATCCACAGCCCTGTTCCTCCATCCATCTGGTGGTTCTCCTCATATTACATTCAATTCCAGCCCTGCGCAGCGCCAACTCCCCCCTCTGTGCGGGCGTCACGGACCGGAATGTGATAAGACATTGCTTCATAAAAAGTACACCTCCCGAACCAA
Organism: Faecousia sp.; assembly: GCA_045538415.1. Classification (GTDB taxonomy): domain Bacteria; phylum Bacillota; class Clostridia; order Oscillospirales; family Oscillospiraceae; genus Faecousia. The sequence continues at coordinate 1,167 of JAZSRI010000075.1, forward strand.
TTTATGTTCAGGAGGTATTTATTGTGAAATTTACAGAGTTTCCAGCAGGCATACCGCATGACAAGCCATGCCGCTGCCATCACCGGTGAATCCCAAATGTTCTTCCGTGGTTGCCTTTACATTTACGCAGGATGTATTCACATGGAGGACGTTTGCAAGATTCTGAACCATCTGGGGAATAAAGGGCATGAGTTTTGGCTTTTGGGCAATCATAGTCACGTCCACATTACCCACCCGGTAACCGGCGCTGTGGATTTTCTCTACCACGCAGGCCAGAAGCTTCATAGAGTCAGCGCCCTTGTAGGCAGGATCTGTGTCCGGGAAATGCCTGCCAATGTCCCCCAGCGCCGCCGCGCCCAGCAGGGCATCAGACACCGCGTGGAGCAGTACATCCGCATCGGAATGGCCGTCAAGACCCAGTTCATAGGGGATCTTCACACCCCCCAATATCAAATCCCGTCCGGCAACAAGGCGGTGGACGTCATAACCGTGTCCGATTCTCATAGCATCTCCTCCAGCAAAAGCTCCGCGATTTTCAGATCCATTGGGGTGGTGACCTTAATATTCCGCTCATCACCTTCCACGATCTTTACGCTCATACCCATATTTTCCACAGCGGAGCAGTCATCTGTAATAGCAGTCCCTGATTTTTCCGCGTTGGTCAGCGCACCGCGCAGCAAATCAAAGTCAAACACCTGGGGTGTTTGCACAGCCTGCAGCCTGCTTCTGTCCGGGGTTTGCTTCACAACACCGCCCTGGACCTGTTTAATGGTATCCTTCACTGCTACTGCCGGAGCGGCAGCGCCATAGGCATTGGCTGCGCGGACTGTCCTGTCAATTACCTGCCAGGTAACAAGAGGTCTGGCACCATCCTGAATGGCCGCCAGCTTCACCCGGCTGCTCAGGGCGTTCAGCCCGGCCATCACCGAGGCAGGACGGCTGTCTCCGCCCGCCACAATAGCCTTAACCTTGTGGAATCCGGAACATAAAGCGGTGATGGGCAGGATCAGATCCTGCCGGGTTACCACAACGATCTCCCGGATCACTTCGCATTCCTCAAATGCACGCACTGTCCTTGCGATCATGGGTTCTCCCCCAAGGGGCGCCATTACTTTGTCGATACCGCCCATTCGGGAGGCGTTTCCTGCTGCTACGATCACCGCGCCGCAATACTTTACAGGCAGCGCCCGTCTGGCCTGCCGGGTAATGTCGGTAAACTTCATGTTACAGTTCCCCCACCAATTTCTTAAAGAACTCGCCCCGCTCCATAAAGTTTTTGAATTGGTCAAAGGCGGCACTGGCCGGACTCATCAGCACTACATCCCCCTGTTCGGCAGCCGCGGCGGCGGCAAGTACCGCTGTTTTAAAATCGCCGCATTCTACAATTTCAGGATATCCGAGACAATACTCAGGGGCATGCTCCACCGCTTCTTTGATCTGCGCGCCTGTAGCGCCCCCAAGGAAAAGCTTCTTCACGTGGCTGCAAATGTACGGTCCAAGCACATCGTAGGGAATGTGCTTGTCATAGCCGCCCGCAATCAGCAGAACCTTTTCCTCAAAGCTCTTAAGGCCGGCGATGGTACGTGTGGGAGAGGACGCGATGGAATCGTTATAAAACCGCACACCGTCTTTCACCCGTACCAACTCGATCCGGTGTTCCACGCCGCCAAAGGTCTTTGCAACGCGTTCAATCACCTGATCGCTTACCAGACCCTCCACCGCCAAAATGGCCGCCATATAATTTTCCACATTATGGACACCAGGGATGAGAATATCCTTTACATTCAGCACAGGCTTGCCGTCACGGCAGATGGTACTGCCTTCCAGGCAAACACCACTTTCTGTTTTCTGCAATCTTGTGAAGAAACGGGTAACGCCGTTACCGGTAAAATTGCGGGTAATATCGTTATCCAGATTCACTACCAGTTTAGCAGCCTGTCCCTGGTATTTAAAAATATTTTTCTTTGCCTGAATGTACTCGTCCATGTCCTTATGCACATCCAGGTGGTTAGGTGCCAGATTGGTCACCACCGCTATCCGGGGACTGCGGCGCATGTCCATCAGCTGGAAGGAGCTAAGCTCCACCACCGCATAATCTTCCGCACTCATCTGATCCAGCAGCGGCAGCAAAGGTGTACCGATATTTCCACCCAGCCAGACTTTTTTGCCTGCCGACTTCAGCATTTCCGCAATCAATGTTGTGGTAGTGGTTTTTCCGTCTGAGCCGGTAACCGCGATAATCTCACAAGGGCACAGCTCAAAAAACACTTCCATCTCACTGGTGATCTGCGCGCCCCTTTGGGACAGTGCCACAATGCCCGGATTACCCGGGTGCATGCCCGGTGTGCGGAACACCAAATCTGCCTGCACATTCTGCAGATATTCTTCGCCCAGATGCAGACAACAGCCCTGCTGCTCCAGTTCCAGAACCTCCCGGTCCAGTTTATCTCTGGGGGTTCTGTCACATCCACACACATTACAGCCATATTCTAACAGCAGACGGACCAGTGGGCGGTTGCTCACCCCAAGGCCCAAAACCGCAATGCGTTTATCCCGCAGGCCGGTAAAATAGGTTTTCAGGATCGTATCCATTGCATCGTCCCCATTTCCGTTTGTTCTATGCTATATAGTATATCCTTTCGGTAGAGAATTTGCAAGGCATTTGACAATTCTCCCGGTTTCATGTACAATAATTCCACGACCAGGTTGGACAGCCGCAGCTGGACGCTGAAAAGCGCCAGGTGAGGAAAGTCCGGGCTCCACAGGGCAGGGATAACGGGTAATACCCGCCGGGGGCGACCCCAGGACAAGTGCAACAGAGATATTCAGCCGGCATGCCGGTCATGGTGAAAAGGTGCGGTAAGAGCGCACCCGGCCCATGGAGACATGGGTTAGGGTGTCCTCTGGAGAATATCCTAAGGACACCCGTACGCTGTAAACTCTATCCCGGAGCAACGCCGTGGAGGGACACATAGGCTGACCCGGCCGTCCCAGGGAGGCGGCTTGATCCCGTGAGCAATTGCGGGACTAGATAGATGGCTGTCAAGACAGAACCCGGCTTACAGACCCGGTCGTACCAAAAAGCGCCGCAGATTTCCTGCGGCGCTTTTTCTATTATTGGGTTTCTTCGGTCTGTACCTGGGGCTGTACCAGTCCAGCCACGTCTGAAACAGGCAAACTGAAGGCAATACCCTGGGCCTTTTTACCCATGCCCATTCCCTTGTAGAGGGCATTGAGCACATTGTCCCGGATTTCCTTTTCCACTACCATCATCAATATCTCTTTTTCCGCATGGATGGTGATACCAAAGAAAGCCGCCTCTTTTTCCCGGGCAACGCCACGGGCATTAAGGATTGTACCGCCCCGAACTCCCTGCTCGCGGGCAATATCCATAGCCTCCTCGGCAAAACCCGCGTTAACGATGGCGAAAATCACTTCATGGTTATTGGTGGTCATGGTCAATCCTCCTTTATTGCCGGTTGTCGCTGAGGAACCGGTAAATATTTACCCCAATCACACTGGACATAGGCACAGCAAAGGCAATGCCTTTTCCGTTTCGTATGGTGTGGAATTTTTCCTCAAGACAGTTCATAATTTCATCTACCCTGTCCTCCCGGACAGTGCTGAGGATCACGGCCTTGTGAATATTCAGTCCCAGCATGTCGATCAGTTCTGAGTTTGCGGTTCCAAGTCCGCCGGTCACCAGCTGCAGGTTCACGTTGAACTGGCTGAGCACATCCAGATAAAATTCTGTTTTTGTACGGTCCACCACCGTAACCAACAGCTTCAGCTTCTTGATGGCTGATTCGTTTATGGTATTTGCCATAGCAACGCCTCCTTACATGAAGTTGATGATCTGCTGGTCATCCGCATCCAGAATACGCTTAATGGCGCGCTTCTCCTGAATCCTGTTGGAAACAATGGCTTTAAAGCCCAAAAGCTGAATGGTGATTAGCGGAGCCATCGCCACAAGAGCAACCACACCAAAGGCATCCCGCAGCACCGCATCCGCGCCCTGTATACCCACACACACGCCAATGGCAAAGGGCAGGATAAACCCGGAAGTCATAGGACCGCTGGCTACACCGCCGGAGTCAAAGGCAATCGCCGTATACACAGGGGGAACAAACAAAGACAGCGCCAAGGACAGGAAGTACCCGGGAATGATGTAATACGCAAGAGAGAAATCATAGATAATCCGGATTACGGAGAGGGCAATGGCAGAGCCCACACCGACACACAGGCCAATCATCATGGAACGCTTGGTCACATAGCCATTGGTTACATTCTCTACCTGCTGATTTAGCACGTGGATGGCGGGCTCGGCCAGTACCACCAGAATACCTGTCACAAGGCCAAGGCCCGTCAAAAGCCAAGGGTGGATGTTCTGAGAAAGGGTAATACCGATTTTGTAACCGATGGGCATGAACCCAACATTTACACCGGTAAGGAAGATTACCAGACCCGCGTAAGTAAACAGCACACCCACGCCAATCCTCAGCAAATATCTCTTGGGGAGCTTCAAAAACGCCAACTGGCACACAAGGAAGAACAGCACAATCAGGCCAAGGGCAATGGCAACCTCCTTGCAGGTGTGAACGGCAGTATGTAAAAACGCACCCAGAATGTCACCGCTGACCGTATAATCCGGCACGGCATAGGACAGGTTATTGCCGGAAAACACACCCAAAACCAGAACCGCCAGAATGGGGCCCACGGAGCATAGCGCAACCATACCAAAGCTGTTTTCATGACTGTGCCGGTCTCCCAGCACACCGGAAATACCTACACACAGCGCCATAAGAAACGGTACTGTAATTGGGCCTGTGGTAACGCCGCCGGAATCAAAGGCCATAGGCATCAAATCCAGATTGTCATTGACCGCCAGCAGCAACGTCAAGGCAAACAGCAGCATGTAAAACAGCATCAAGATGTTAGACAGGCGCTGATGGAATACAATTCGTAAAATTGCCACTACCAAGAACATGCCAACACCGAAACCAACGGCGTATACAAGCAGCGTCCCATTCATCACAGAACTGACCTGATTGGCCAGCACCTGCAGGTCAGGTTCTGCCACAGTGATCAAAATACCTAATACAAAACATACCGCAAGCAGCAGGAAAAGTTTCTTCTGCCGGGAAAGGCCTGCGCCCACATGAGTACCCATAGGCGTCATTGCCAAATCAGCACCCATATTGAATAATCCTATACCAAATATCAATAAAAACGCGCCGACGGTAAAAGTAATCAGTTCTGCCCTGGAAAAATTAAACCAGGGAAGCAGCGCAATCAAGTAAACAATCAACGTAATTGGCAGTGCCGATATTAAGGCCTCCAGGATTTTACTTTTCAATTCCTTCATCCCCATCGCCTCCTGTCAAATAGAATCCCTACGCATACTACACGCATTATATATAGTTTACCATAAAACCGAAAAAAAGCAAGCAACGATCCGGTAATGACTTGCGAAGATTGTCGGAACGTGATATTCTATACAAAATGGAACGTTGGAGGTTCAAAGATGAAGAAGTTTTTCATGATTACACTTATTCTGCTGGAAGTTTTACTTCTTGCTCTGGCGGGGTTGTTTATATTCCATGAGGATTTTCGGCAGCAGGTACTCCCGGTTTTCGCGCAAGCGCCTGAAGATACCCAACCGGAGACAACACCGCCAACAACCCAGCCCACCACGGCACCTACCACTGAACCTACCACGGCACCTACCACTGAACCTACTACGGAACCTACCACCGAGCCCAGCACAGAGCCTCCGGTCACCATGCCCCCGTTTGAGCCGGGGCACACCGAAGACACCGATCCAGCCAATTGGAACACCAAGTGGGAGGTCGTTGTAGACGGTTCCGTTGTGGACACCTATCAGCGGGAAGATGAAATCTTCTTTGAGGGCGATGACTATTTTGCTTTACCCGGTATCTCCAGCTTCCGGGGCGGAAACTACCGGACAGACGCCAGCTATGGCACAGCGGATATCACCGACGGTTCTATTGAACAGCTTTGGTGGCAGTATGTAGGCAGCACAGGAGAACCCGGTTGGGGCGGCTGCGGGTGGACAGGTCAGCCTCTTGCGGTTCAGTGGGATGATGAGACCAAAGCCATCATGAACCTTTATGATGAGAAAAAGACTAAGGAAAATCTGGTAGAGGTAATCTACACCAAAATGGATGGTTATGTTCATTTTATCGACATGGACGATGGCAGTTTTACCAGAGATCCCGTGTACATAGGCAGAACCTTCAAGGGTTCCGGTGCCATTGATCCCAGAGGCTATCCTCTGCTGTATGTAGGCTCCGGCCTTGTGGAAAAAGGATCCAATCAAAAAATGTACATTATCAGCCTGATAGACGGCTCTATACTCTATGAGCATAGCGGTTCCGACAGCATGGCGCTGCGGTACTGGTTCGCCTTTGACGGTGCGCCTTTGGTACACGGCCCATCCGACACCCTGATCTGGGGCGGCGAAAGCGGACTTCTTTACACATTCAAGCTGAACACAAATTACGACAAAGCCGCAGGTACTATCACTGTGAAGCCGGACAAGCCGGTTATGAGCCGGTACAACCATGATTATGGCCGCCGTGGCCGGTATTTGGGCTATGAGGCCAGTGTTACAGCTGTAAATAATTATTTCTTTATAGGCGATAATGCCGGCATGCTTCAATGTATAGACGCAAACACCATGGATATTGTCTGGTCACAGGATCTTGAGGATGACATTAACTGTACAGCGGCCTTTGACTGGGGTGAAGATGGCAGAGGTTACCTGTACGTATCTCCATCTATGGACTACACCGCGGGCAGCAGCGGTAATGAGCTTTCCTTGTACAAAATTGATGCGCAAACCGGCGACATTCTGTGGACATACGATATGTGGTGTGGTAACGTAGATGGTGTACCGGGAGGTATGCTGGCCTCCCCGGTGTTAGGCCGCGCTGGCAGTAGTATTGAGAACCTTGTAATTTTCTCTATGGGCCGCTCCCCATCTACATGGTCCGGACAAGTCGTTGCACTGGATAAAGAAACCGGTGAAGTAGTGTGGCAATTTGAAACAAACAATTACATGTGGAGTTCCCCCGTGGCGCTTTACACAGAGGACGGAAAAGGATATATTTTCCAGGCGGATGCCTCCGGTAACTGCTATCTGTTGGATGCCGTTACAGCAGAGGTACTGGACACCGTAAACCTGGGTTCGACGGTAGAATCCTCCCCCATCGCCTTTGGCAACCGGGTGTTTATCGGAACCCGCAGCAGTATGCACCTGCTTAAAATTTCCTGAAACGTAACAATCAATGGGTCAGCAAATGCTGACCCATTGATTGTTAATGGACATTGCAAGCGTTCACCCGCATTATTTAACAAATAATCCCCCGGCCAAAAGGCCGGGGGAAATATTTTAGCTTCTGTCAAGAATTACTCGTAGATCTCGGTAACAACGCCGGAACCGACGGTACGGCCGCCTTCACGGATAGCGAAACGCAGGCCCTTCTCGATAGCGATGGGGGTGATCAGCTCAACGTTCATAACAACGTTGTCGCCGGGCATGCACATCTCAGTGCCTTCGGGCAGGGAGATGATGCCGGTAACGTCGGTGGTACGGAAGTAGAACTGAGGACGGTAGTTGTTGAAGAAAGGAGTATGACGGCCGCCTTCTTCCTTGGACAGGACGTAAACCTGGCCGGCGAACTTGGTCAGGGGCTTGATGGAGCCGGGCTTGCACAGAACCTGGCCTCTCTCGATCTCCTTCTTGTCAACGCCACGCAGCAGAGCGCCGATGTTGTC
>JAZSRI010000024.1:0-5417 GCA_045538415.1 Faecousia sp.
CATGCTTCACCTGAGTGAGGACGGAACGGAGCGCCGTTTCACCTTCCAGGACTTCAAGCGGGAGTCTGCCCGGGCAGCCAATTACTTCAAGGCTATGGGCATCAAGCGGGGAGACCGGGTCATGCTGGTGCTCAAGCGCCACTACCAGTTCTGGTTTGCTCTGCTGGGCCTGCATAAGCTGGGAGCGGTTGCTATCCCGGCCACCAATCAGCTCCTTGCCAAGGACTTTGCTTACCGCTTTGGCGCGGCGGATGTGCGGGCAGTTCTGTGCACCGCTGACGGAAACGTTGCTGACGCGGTGGATGAGGCGGCGGCGCAGCACCCTGCCCTTGCCCACAAAATTCTGGTGGGCGGCAGCCGGGAGGGCTGGCATGATTTCGACGGAGAGTACACCATGTACTCCAGCCACTTCCTAAGAGCAGAGGATGCCCCCTGCGGCGATGACCCCATGCTCATGTTCTTCACCTCCGGCACCTCCGGCTATCCCAAGCTGGCGGCGCATAATTATAAGTATCCCCTGGGTCATTTCATCACTGCCAAGTACTGGCACTGTGTCCGGCCCGACGGCCTGCACCTGACCATTTCCGATACCGGCTGGGCCAAGGCCATGTGGGGCAAGCTCTACGGTCAGTGGCTGTGCGAAGCAGGCCTGTTTGTCTATGACTTTGACCGGTTTGACGCGGAGAAGATCCTGCCCCTGTTTGCCAAGTACCAGATCACTACCTTCTGCGCGCCTCCCACTATGTACCGCATGCTGATCAAGCAGGATCTGAGCCGGTTCGACCTTTCCTCTATCCAGCATGCATCCATCGCCGGCGAAGCGCTGAACCCCGAGGTGTTCCGCCAGTTCCAGAAGGCCACAGGGCTGGAGATTATGGAAGGCTTTGGCCAGTCCGAGAGCACCCTGATCATCGGCAATCTTACAGGCGACAGCCACAAGATCGGTTCTATGGGCAAGCCTGTTCCTCTGTACCATGTGGAACTGCTTACCGCTGAGGGTGACCTTGCCGCGCCGGGCGAGACAGGAGAGATCTGCATCGATATTTCCAAGGGTCTGCCCTGCGGCCTGAGCTATGCCTATGAGGGAAGCCCCGATGTCACTGCCGAGACCTGGCGGGATGGCTGGTATCACACCGGCGATCTGGCATGGCGGGATGAGGACGGCTTCTTCTGGTATGTGGGCCGGGCGGACGATGTGATCAAGTCCTCCGGTTACCGGATTGGACCGTTCGAAATCGAAAACGTGATTATGGAGCTGCCTTATGTGCTGGAGTGCGGCGTCTCTGCCGCTCCCGATGAGGTCAGAGGACAGGTGGTCAAGGCCAGTATCGTGCTGGTGAAGGATTTCAGAGGCACGGATGAACTCCGCAAGGAGATTCAGAACTACGTAAAGAGCCGCACCGCGCCTTACAAGTATCCCAGAATCGTGGAATTCCGGGACTCCCTGCCTAAAACCACCAGCGGTAAAATTATTCGAAAGCAGCTTTGATAGATTCTGCCCCCGCTTGGGGGGACAGATGGATGTTAACTATGGAACATAAACGACTGACCCTGTTTGCCGGCCATTATGGCAGCGGCAAGACCAATATCGCCGTAAACTATGCCCTGACACTGGCTGCAGAAGGGAAAAAGGTCTGTATCGCGGATCTGGATATCGTCAATCCCTACTTCCGTACCGCGGACAGCCGGGAAGTCCTGGAGAAGGCGGGGGTGGAGCTGATCAGCCCCCAGTTTGCCAACTCCAATGTGGATCTTCCCGCGCTCCCTGCCCAGGCCTACAAGCTTGTAGAGGACAGAACCGTTTCCGGTGTGATAGACATTGGCGGAGATGACCGGGGCGCTTACGCCCTGGGGCGCTATGTGCCCTACATTAAAAAAGAGGGCAACTACCGCATGGTATTTGTGGCCAACTGCTACCGCCCCCTGACCCCCACAGCCCAGGAGGCGCTGGAGGTGATGCGGGAGATCGAGGCGGCCTGCGGCCTACCTTTTACAGACATCGTCAATAATTCCAATCTGGGCACAGAGACTGACCCCCAGACGGTGCTGGATTCTCAGGACTTTATCCGGGAACTGAGCCGGCTTTCCGGCTTGCCGGTGTTTATGACCACCGTCCGCAGCGGACTTGCCCCGGCACTGGAGAAAACCATTCCCAATGTACTTCCCCTGCACCTGCAGGAAAAATATTTTGACCTACCCGACCAGAAAATGGCTGAGTAATCACCAGAAGGAGGAACCTGTATGGCAAAATTAACGTTTAATACAGATCTTTGCAAAGGCTGCGGCCTGTGCGTCAATGCGTGTCCCAAGGGCTGTCTGGCCATTGCGGAAGACAAGATCAACAACAAAGGTTATTCACCTGCGGTTATGATCGCTGAGGATAAGTGCATCGGCTGCGCGTTCTGCGCTACCATGTGCCCCGACTGCATTATCACCGTGGAGAAATAAGGAGGGAGCGTTATGGCTGAAAGAGTACTTATGAAGGGCAACGAAGCCATTGCCGAAGCCGCTATCCGTGCCGGCTGCCGCCATTACTTCGGTTACCCCATCACCCCCCAGACAGAGATTGCTGCCTATATGGCAAAGAAAATGCCCAAGATCGGCGGCGTATTCCTGCAGGCAGAAAGTGAAATCGCGTCCATCAACATGGTCTACGGCGCGGCCGCCGCAGGCGTGCGTGTGATGACCTCCTCCTCCAGCCCCGGAATCTCCCTGAAGGCTGAGGGCCTGAGCTACATCGCAGGTTCCGATGTTCCCGCGCTGGTGGTGAACGTGCAGCGGGGCGGCCCCGGTCTTGGCGGTATCCAGCCCTCCCAGTCCGACTATTTCCAGGCAACCAAGGGCGGCGGACACGGTGACTACCGCATGATCGTTCTGGCACCGGCCTCCGTGCAGGAAATGGCCAGCCTGACCATCAAGGGCTTCAACCTGGCTGACAAGTATCTGATGACCTCTATGATTCTGGCAGACGGCACCATTGGACAGATGATGGAGCCTATCTCCTTTGAGGACGCCCAGATTGAGGAGTACGAAAAGCCTTGGGCGCTGACCGGCACCCAGTGCCAGCGTGAGCACAACGTGGTCAACTCCCTGTATTTAAAGCCCGATGAACTGGAAGTGAAAAACTTCCAGCGTTACGAGCGCTATAAGCTGGTGGAAGAAACAGAAGCCATGTGGGAAGAGTACATGATGGAGGACGCTGAGCTTTGTGTTGTGGCGTTTGGTATCGCTTCCCGTGTGGCAAAGAACGCTATCGTGGCCGCAAGAAAGGAAGGTATCAAGGTGGGCCTGATCCGGCCTATTACCCTGTGGCCCTTCCCCAAGGATGCGATTCGGAAGGCAGCGGATCAGGTTAAGGGCTTTATCAGCGTGGAGCTGAGCATGGGCCAGATGATCGAGGATGTGCGGCTGTATTCCCAGTGCAAAAAGCCCGTTGCCCTGTGTAACCGCTGCGGCGGTATGATCCCCAGCCCCGATGAGGTTCTGGAATCCATCCGCAAGGCGCAGAAAGGAGAGTTCTAACCATGGCAGTTGTTTTTGAAAAGCCCAAGTCTTTGGCAGATGTTCCTCTGCATTACTGTCCCGGCTGCCCCCACGGTATCATCCACCGTCTGGTTGCCGAGGTGATTGACGAGCTGGGAATCGAGGGTCAGACCATTGGCGTAGCCCCTGTGGGATGCGCGGTTATGGCCTATGACTATTTCCGGTGCGATATGATCGAAGCCCCCCATGGCCGCGCCCCCGCGGTTGCCACCGGCATTAAGCGCTCCCGCCCGGAGAATATTGTGTTCACTTACCAGGGCGACGGCGACCTGGCATCCATCGGTATGGCCGAAACTGTCCACTCCGCCGCCAGAAATGAAAATATCACCGTCATTTTCGTCAACAATGCCATTTACGGCATGACCGGCGGTCAGATGGCACCCACCAGCCTGCCCGGCCAGGTCACCCAGACCAGCCCCTACGGCCGTGACGTGAAGCACTGCGGCTGGCCTATCAAGGTCTGCGAGATGCTCTCTACATTGGAGGGCCCGGAGTTCGTCGCCCGTGTGGCGGTGAACAATGTAAAGAACGTGAAAAACGCCAAGAAGGCCATTAAGAAGGCGTTCCAGAACCAGATCGACGGCAAGGGCTTCTCTCTGGTGGAAGTGGTCTCTGCCTGCCCCACCAACTGGGGCATGACACCCCAGAAGGCTCTGGAGTGGGTGGAGAGCGATATGCTGCCCTACTACCCCATTGGCGTATACAAGGATAGAACCGAGGAGGCCGAGCAGAAATGAAAACGACCCAGATTCTGATTGCGGGCTTTGGCGGACAGGGCATCCTGTTTGCCGGTAAATTCCTGGCCTATAAGGGCCTGATGGAAGAACTGCAGGTTTCCTGGCTGCCCTCCTACGGCCCGGAGATGCGTGGCGGCACTGCCAACTGTAACGTGATCCTGTCCGACACCCCCGTGGGCAGCCCCATCATCACAGTGCCGGACGTGCTGATTGCCATGAACCTGCCCTCCCTGCAGAAATACATAGGCACTGTGGCCCCCGGTGGTCAGGTGTATGTGGATTCTTCCCTGATCGGCGTAAAGGTGGAGCGGACAGATGTGGAGGTGTTCTACATTCCCGCTACCCAGATGGCAAAGGACAACCAGATCGCTTCTCTTGCCAATATGATCATCATGGGCCATGTGCTGCAGAACCATCCGGAGCTGAGTTTCACGGGTACTGACGCTGTGGTGGCAAAGCTGGTGCCCCCCAAGAAGGCAGCACTGGTGGAGTTGAATATGAAGGCGCTGCTGCTGGGAAAGGAATATAACGGATGAAAGTTGCCTGCCTGCAAATGGATATGAAGCTGGCCTGTCCTCAGGAGAATTTCCTCCACAGCGCGGCGCTGGTGGAAAAAGCAATGGAGGACAGCCCTGACGTTCTGGTGCTCCCGGAGACCTGGAATACCGGCTTCTTCCCCAAGGAAAACCTGGAAAGCTTGTGTGACCGGGATGGCCGGCAGGTCAAGGAGGTCTTTGGGGCGCTGGCAAAAAAATTCTCCGTCAATATTGTTGCCGGCAGTGTTGCCAATGTACGGGACGGCAAGGTGTATAACACCGCCATGGTCTTTGACCGTACCGGTCAGTGCGTTGCCTCTTATGACAAGACCCACCTGTTTACCCCTATGGGAGAGGACAACTACTTCACCCCCGGCGACCACCTGTGCACCTTCACCCTGGACGGCGTGAAATGCGGCCTGATTATCTGCTACGATGTGCGTTTTCCGGAGCTGACCCGCAGTTTGACTGTGCCGGGTCTGGATATGCTGTTTGTGGTGTCCCAGTGGCCTAAGGTGCGTACCTTCCATCTGCGCAGCCTGACCACAGCCCGGGCCATTGAGAACCAGATGTTTGTGGTTTGCTGCAACTCCTGCGGCAC
>JAZSRI010000146.1:0-4452 GCA_045538415.1 Faecousia sp.
TACCTGGACGGAGACCACTATTTTGCCAACAGCAGGCCGGGACAGAATCTGGACCGCTGCCGTACCCAGCTGAAGCTGGTGGCGGATATGGAAAAGAAGTGGGATCAGATGCATCGTATCGTAAAACAGTACACACTGTAAATACAGAAGGAGGATAGCGGGTATGGAGTATTTGGGAATCTCGATTCCGGTGCGGAATGTCCCGGAACTGGATCAGGAATTTATCCCTATGGGGCTTTTCAACCGGGCGTTTCTGGAAACAGCCAAAAAGCCTGTGGGTTTTGCGCTGGAGCGGTCCGGAGAACAGGTGGCGGTGTGCCATACCTTTCTCCATGGTACGCCTCAAATGGCGCAGGCGGATGCCTACTATGCGGACAGGTTGGTAAAATGCATGCTCTGGATGAAGGGCGGCTTTAAGATTTACGTTTGCGGAGATGAAACGGTCTACCGGACGCTGAAGCAGGCCTACGCCCCCGGCGGCAGCCGTGCTTTTGACGCGGAGTTTATGTCCGGTGTCTATGAGCGTCCCTTTGAGGTGGTGCTGTGCCAGCAGCTGCCTGAGGAAAAGGGCGCATCCCAGTCCGTAGGCCGCCATCTGGCGGGCTGCAGGATTGGCTTTGATGCCGGCGGCAGCGACCGGAAGGTCTCTGCGGTGGTTGACGGAAAGCCGGTATTCTCCCAGGAAGTGGTTTGGTTCCCGAAAACCAATGCAGATCCCGACTACCATTATCAGGGCATTGTGGAAGCACTGAAGTCTGCCGCGGAGCAAATGCCCTGGGTGGATGCTGTGGGAATCTCCTCCGCGGGTATTTATGTGGATAACCGCACTATGGTGGCATCCCTGTTTTTGCAGGTTCCCAAGGAGCAGTTTCAGCAGAAGGTGAAGGATATCTATATCCGGGCGGTACGGGATACCTTTGGACCGGATGTGCCCTTGGCGGTATGCAATGACGGCGACGTTTCCGCTTTGGCAGGCGCGATGGGGCTGGGCGAGAACCGGGTGCTGGGAATTGCCATGGGCACCAGCGAGGCAGTGGGCTATGTAGATGACAATGGCAACATTACCGGCTGGCTTAATGAACTGGCGTTCATGCCTGTGGATGCCAATCCCAATGCCATGGAGGACGAGTGGTCCGGAGATGTTGGCTGCGGCGTGAAGTATTTCTCTCAAGACGGTGTGATCAAACTGGCGGCCCGGGCGGGCATTACGCTGGAAGATTCCCTGTCTCCCGGAGAAAAGCTGAAAGTTGTGCAAAAGCACATGGAGCAGGATGATCCTGCCGCGGCGCAGATCTACCGGAGCATCGGCACATATCTGGGTCATACCCTGGCGTTCTACTATGAGCTTTACGGGTGCAGACACGTTCTGCTGCTGGGACGGGTCATGTCCGGTAAGGGCGGCGACCTGATTCTGGAGGAGGCAAAGTGGGTGCTTGCTGACGAGTATCCGGCATATGCCTATAAACTGCTGCCTGCCCTGCCGGATGAAAAGACCCGCCGGGTAGGCCAGTCTGTAGCGGCGGCCTCTCTGCCGGAGGTGGTTCTATGATTCTTGGAAATGTGAAAGCCTTTATAGACGGGAAATTTCAGGAAGCGTCCGTGACTGTGAAAGACGGGTGTATTTCTGCTGTAAATCCGGGGGGCAAACACTGGGATACCGACGGACATGGGTGTTATCTGGTGCCGGGGTTTGTGGATATCCACACCCACGGCGCCGTGAATGAGGATTTTTCCGATGGAAAGCCGGAGGGACTGGTGAAACTGTCCCGTTACTACGCCTCCAGGGGCGTGACCTCCTTCTTGGCAACCACAATGACACTGAAAGAGCATACGCTGCTGCCTGCTATGAAAGCGGTAAGGGAATTTGTCCGCCCGGCAGATGGGGCAAAATGCGCCGGTATCCATCTGGAAGGACCTTTCCTCTCCTATGCCAAGCGGGGTGCCCAGGCTGCGGAAAATCTGCATAAGCCCGATGCCGCCCTGTTTCACCGGCTGAATGAGGCCAGTGGGAATCAGGTGCGCTTGGTGACGGTGGCCCCGGAGGAAGAGGGAGCAATCGAGTTCATCCGGGAGGTTTCCGAGGTTTGTACCGTATCTGTGGGACATACTACCGCGGATTATGACACGGCGATGGAAGCATTCCGGGCCGGCGCCTCTCAGGTGACCCATCTGTTCAACGGTATGCCTGCCTTTGCCCACCGGGCACCCGGTGTGATAGGCGCGGCGCTGGACAGCGGAGCCGGGGCAGAGCTGATCTGCGACGGGCTGCATATTCATCCGTCTGTGATCCGGGCTGCGCACCGGCTGTTTGGCCGGAAACTAGTGACCATCAGTGACTCTCTCAGATGCGCCGGTATGCCCGATGGACAGTATGAGCTGGGAGGGCAGCCCATTGAAATGAAAAATGGCCGTGCCACCCTTCAAGGCACGGATACACTGGCCGGCTCTTCCAGCAATCTTCTGGAGGAACTGCAGAATCTGGTGCGTTTTGGCCTGCCACTGGAGGATGCCCTTGTTTCTGTTACTGAGGCTCCTGCCCGGGCGGTGGGGCTGGAACACCGGATTGGTGTTATTGCTCCGGGACGGCAAGCAGACTTGCTGCTGCTGAATCAGGATCTCCAGTTGGAAAAAGTATATATTGATGGACTTCCTGTTCGGTAGAATGGAAAATATTTCCTCTTGACACTGTAAAACCCGCCTTTATAATGGGTAAGGTGTGGACGTTTGCCGGGAAGGCCGTCCGTAGGAAAAAGAGGAAATAGGAATATGAAAAAAAGTGTTCGTTGGATTACGGAAACTGCGGTTATGCTGGCGGTTCTCATTACATTGCAATATTTAACAAAGCCCTTGGGACAGCTGGTCACCGGTACCTGTGTAAACGCGGTACTGGCAGTGGCGGTGTTGTTGGGGGGTATGGGCTGCGGAGTGACCGTGGCGGTGATTTCCCCCATTGCGGCATTTCTGCTGGGAATCGCGCCCCAGATTCTGACCGTGCCTGCGATCATGGCTGGCAATGGGGTGTATGTGCTTGTGCTTTGGACCTTGTCAGGAGGAAAGATAAGCTGGTCGCTCCGTACAATTGCCGCCTGGATTACCGCGGCAGCCGCGAAATTTGCCATGCTGTATGCTGTGGTGGTCTGGGTAATTTGCGGTCTGCTGGCCCAGTCTCTGCTGGCTGCCGGAACACTGAAGGAGCCTATGCTGAAGGCTCTGCCCGCAACCTTCTCCTGGCCCCAGTTGGTCACAGCCTTGGCAGGCGGCGCGCTGGCGCTGCTGATTGTGCCGGCACTGCGCAAGGGACTTCGGAAATAAAGAAAACTCCCTCGGAACATAATCGTTCCGGGGGAGTAAATTTTTACAGATAGGGTCTGAGCTGCACAGCAAGCTGGGCTTCCTGATGAATGAGCCGTTTGGTAATGTCTTTGGATACCTCGTCTGCGGCCTTGTACTGGTTCAGGTAACGGTTCAAGGATTTCACACCCATATTGCAGCCGTCAGTCATCAGGTCCGCAATGGTGGCGTCCGATTCCTCCATGCCAAGCTTCATATTGGTTTTCATCCAGGACATACCCTTTGCCATGACATTGGGTTCCTTTTCTTCTTCACTGTAGCTGCTCAGCTCCTCTTCCAGCTCGGTTTCCAGTTTTTCGTGGTGGCTCTTGCTCTCCTGCAGCAGTGCCTTCAATCCCCTGTCACATACCCTATCCAATACATCATCGATGGAAGAAATACCCATCTTGGTTCCTGCATCACATTCTTTTAATAATTTTACGGTATCTGTACTACGCATACTTTCTCCTCCTTTTTTTCTTATTATCCTGCAAAAATCATAAATTATACCCACACTCCTCATTACTTATATTCTTGCTTTTTTTGCATATAAATAGTATAAACATTGATAAATGAGGTGCAAAATTGAATTCCAAATTAAAAACCTTTTTGATATGTATTGCTATACCTTTACTGGTGGGCATCACCGCCGGACTTATCACAAACGGAAGCATGGGGATTTATGAGCAATTGCAGCAACCTCCCCTTGCACCGCCGGGCCGGGTATTTCCTGTTGTGTGGACTATTCTGTACGTACTGATGGGTATCGCATCCTACCTGGTACTGACCTCCGACGCCGACCATGCAGTCAAACGGAACGCACTGTTTGTTTACGGTATGCAATTGGCAGTTAACTTTATCTGGCCCATCCTGTTTTTTTCACTGGGCTGGTATTTGTTCTCCTTTGCATGGATCATCCTGCTTTGGGTACTGATTCTGGTCACCACCGCCAAATTCCTGCAAATATCCACCACAGCAGGACTCCTTCTGGTACCCTATCTGTTCTGGGTTATTTTTGCAGCCTACCTGAATCTGGGGATATATCTGCTTAATTAAGGCGTCGCCTTCCGACGTACCCTACAGCTAAGCCACACCCCCGGGAAAACGCAATGTCAAATGTGG
>JAZSRI010000022.1:0-9276 GCA_045538415.1 Faecousia sp.
GGCTACGATCCGACTTGGAGGTGGTGGCGTTGGCCATCGGCACACGCCCGGATTGCCTGCCGGAGGAAACCGTGTCCCTTTTGGGAAAGATTAACCGGATCAAGCCTGTTTTTGTGGAACTGGGTCTGCAGACAGTGAACGGGAAAACAGCGGAGTATATCCGCAGGGGTTACAAAAATGAGGTGTATTTCGATGCCGTGAAGCGGCTTAAAGGGGAAAATATTCAGGTGATCACCCATATTATTATCGGTCTGCCCGGAGAAACAGAGCAGGATGCCGTAAACACCACCAAAGCGGCTGTGGCGGCAGGGAGTGATGGGGTAAAATTTCACCTGCTCCATGTGCTGGCAGGTACAGATTTGGAAAAGGATTACCGGGCAGGAAAATTCCGGTGCCTGACCCTGAAAGAATATGCTGTTTGCCTGCAATCGTGCCTCCGGGAACTGCCTCCAGAAGTGGTGGTCCATCGGATCACAGGAGACGGGGCGAAAAAAGATTTGGTAGCGCCGGCCTGGTCCGGGGATAAAAAACGAGTTTTGAACTACCTGAACAAATTTTTAAGGCAGGAACAGGAACAATTCCAGGAAAACCCTTGAAACTTTGGCGTTTTAGTGGTAAGATATTCTAAATGACTGTGGCCTTTTGCCGCAATCTATATTGTATCCAAAGTCCGTGGAAACGGACAAGATAAAATAAGGAGGAAAACCATGACTTCCAGTGAAAAGAAGCAACTGCAAATCACAGCCTGCAAGGTTCGCATGGGTGTAATTGAGTCCACCTATGGCGCAAAGGCAGGTCACCCCGGCGGCAGCCTGTCTGCTGCGGAAGTGTATACTTACCTGTATTTTAAGGAAATGAACATCGATCCCAAGAACCCCAGATGGGAAGACCGGGACCGTTTCGTTCTGTCCAAGGGTCACACCACCCCCGGCCTGTACTCCGTGCTGGCACAGCGGGGCTTCTTCCCTGTGGAAGATCTGCCCACCTTCCGTCACATTGACAGCTACCTGCAGGGCCACCCCAACATGAACATGGTTCCCGGCGTGGATATGTCCACCGGCAGCCTGGGTCAGGGCGTTTCTGTGGCAACCGGTATGGCTCTGGCAGCCAAGCACACCGGCAAGACCAACCGCGTCTACTCCCTGCTGGGTGACGGCGAAATTCAGGAAGGTCAGGTCTGGGAAGCATGCATGGCAGCTGCCCACTATAATCTGGACAACCTGTGTATCGTTGTGGATAACAACGGCCTGCAGATTGACGGCAACATCGCCGACGTTATGAGCCCCTATCCCATCGTGGATAAGCTGGAAGCCTTCGGTTTTGCTGTGCAGCAGATCGACGGCCACGACTTTGACGCCATCGAGGCAGCCTTCAACAAGGCCCGTGAAACCAAGGGCAAGCCCTCCGCTATCGTCATCAAGTCCGTCAAGGGCAAGGGCGTTTCCTTCATGGAAAACAATGCCGGTTGGCATGGCAAGGCTCCCAACGATGCTGAGTACGCACAGGCTATGAGCGAGCTGAAGGCTCAGCTGGCAGAATTGGAGGCATAATTATGGCAGAGATGAAGAAAGTTGCAACCCGTGACAGCTACGGCAATGCTCTGGCAGAGCTGGGCGCTGAGTTTGATAATCTGGTAGTTCTGGATGCCGACCTGGCAGGCGCTACCAAGACAAGTGTTTTTAAGAAAGCATTCCCCGACCGTCATTTTGACTGCGGTATTGCCGAGGCCAACATGATTTGTATGGCTACCGGTATGTCCACCGCCGGCCTGGTTCCCTTTGCGTCCAGCTTTGCAATGTTCGCCGCTGGCCGTGCATTCGAGCAGGTGCGTAACTCCATCGGCTATCCCCACCTGAATGTGAAGATCGGCGCTACCCACGGCGGTATCTCTGTGGGTGAGGACGGCGCTTCCCACCAGTGCTGTGAGGACTTTGCGCTCATGCGCGCCATCCCCGGCATGACCGTCATCTGCCCCGCCGACGATGTGGAGGCAAAGGCCGCTGTTCGCGCTGCTTACGAGATGAACGGCCCTGTTTACCTGCGTTTTGGTCGTCTGGCAGTGCCCGTATTCCATGCTGAGGATTACAAGTTCCAGATTGGCAAGGGTGAAGTCCTGCGGGACGGCACTGATGTTGCCATTATCGCCAACGGTCTGCTGACCTACGAAGCCATCGTGGCTGGTGAGGCTCTGGCAGAGGCCGGCATCAATGCAATGGTCATCAACATGGCTACCATCAAGCCCCTGGATGAGGAGCTGGTACTGGAAGCAGCCAAGAAGTGCGGCAAGGTCATCACCTGCGAAGAGCACTCTGTTATCGGTGGCCTGGGCGAGGCTGTGTGCTCCCTGCTGGCTGAGAAGTGCCCCACCATCGTAAAGCGCATCGGCGTCAACGATGAGTTCGGCCACTCCGGTCCCGCTAAGGATCTGCTGAAGCAGTTCGGCCTGTGCAGCGACCACATCGTGGAAGTTGCCAAGGAGCTGTGCGGCAAGTAATATTAACGAACAGCAAAGACCCCCAACCAACGGTTGGGGGTCTAAATTATTTTGTGTCCGGGTCAATTCGGCGGGCCACGACTACCAGACGTCCGTTTGTCTGGGAGTATTCACAGGTGGAGAGGGTGATGAGCTTATCTCCATACTGGGCATTCACCCCTGTTTCATACAGAGAAAGCGTCTTGCAAGTGTCCACAAACCGGTCAAATTCCTCCGGAGTATCGGCGTCCACAAACAGGTGATAGGAGAAGCCCTCCCCGGCCGTTGCGGTGGTCAGAAAGACCGACAGGATCTCGTAATCATAATGCTCCTCGATGGTATCAAAGGTGATAATGGGGTGTTCCCGGAAATAGCTTTCTTTTTGATAATTGAGTAGATCGTTGAACATGCTGCCGTCGCCCATCCGGTGGCCGTAGATAGTAATATTATCCGAGGGAGCAAACACGTCGCACTGCTCCCGGGCGTAAATAGAGCCATGACGGGCGTATTCGTGGTGAAAAGATACGTACAGATAGTAATCAGGGCTGTCGGGTGTCTGCATTACCGGGTAATTGACCCGGGTGCCTTCAATGCTGATCCAGCCTACCGTGTCAGTGTTTTCCAGATACAAGGATGCGTATTTCTTTAGCAGACGGCGCACCTCCCCGGTGACGGGGTCGGTGATGTGCACATAGGGGGATTGCTCCACCATAGGCGCGCCTTCCTCCTCCTGCTGCAGCGTGGGATCCGGGACTACAATCTCCGGGGGAAGGGTCTGCTCCGCCGCCTGTTCCACCAACAGCTCCAGCGCGTTCATCATCATCTTCTGCCGGAAGGATTCCAGATAGTAGCGGGCCAGATAAAAACCGCTCACAATAAATACAATCAGGAAAAAAACCAGCGCAATGGGGAAAAGCCACTTTCTTTTCATAGGCGGAATCCTTTAGATAATCTCATGCAGGGGAAGATCCTCCCGCAGTGCGATTTGGGCCAGATCTTCGTATTCGTATTTGCTTCTGGTAACGCCATAACCACTGGCGGTCTTT
The DNA here is from genome assembly GCA_045538415.1 of Faecousia sp. Classification (GTDB taxonomy): domain Bacteria; phylum Bacillota; class Clostridia; order Oscillospirales; family Oscillospiraceae; genus Faecousia. The sequence continues at coordinate 3,520 of JAZSRI010000022.1, forward strand.
TTTCTCACCGGGCCATAGGGCGTCTGCACCGTTTCTGTGGACCGCTCCAGTGTATAGCGGCGCTTTTCAGTTTCGCGGATTCCCAGGGTGGTGGTGTGGCGGAAAATGAGCGTGATTATAGAATCTTTTTGATTTGGTTTACATAAAACGCTAAGCATGGTGCCGGGGCGACCTTTTTTCATGCCAATGGGGGTGGTGAACACATCCAGCGCCCCCGCCCGGAACAGCTGCTCCGAGGCAAAGGCAATGGCCTCGCCGGTCATATCATCCAGATTGCAGGAAAGCTCAATGACGGTGTCCCCGTCCTCTTGGGTCTGCCCCAGCATTGCCCGCACACAGTTGGCGGCGGGGAAGTCCTTCCTGCCCATGCCGTAACCGATGGCGGTGGTGCGCATAGGCGCCATGGGGCCAAAGTCAGAAACAAAATGCTTCAGCAAGGCGGCTCCCGTGGGGGTACACAGTTCTCCCTGAATATGGCCACCGTAGATTGGCACATCTTTTAACAAACAGGCGGTGGCGGGCGCGGGGACAGGCAGAAGCCCATGGGCGCATTTTACCTGCCCGCAGCCCACATGGACAGGGGAGGCGGAGATTCGTTCCGGCTTCAACGCATACAGAAGGTAGCTCACCGCGGCAATGTCAGCAATGGCATCCAAAGTGCCTACCTCATGGAAATGAATTTGCTCTACGCTGACACCGTGCACCTGACTTTCCGCATCAGCAAGCAGGGTGTACACGGAGAGAATATCCTCCCGTACCTGCTGAGGCAGGTGCAGATGAGAAATAATATGGGTAATATCTGCCAGAGTGCTGTGGCTGTGATGGTGGCAGTGCTCTTCCTCACCGCCCACCAAAACCCGCAGATGGCTGCCGGTAATGCCGCACTTTACAGATTTCTCCAGACAAAACCGTACACCGGGAATCCCAAAAGTATTCAGCTGATCCGTCATCTGGGCGGAATCGTCAAACAGCTCCAGTAGGGCTGCTGCCAGCATATCCCCCGCAGCGCCCATGCCGCAGTCCAAATACAGCTGTTTCATTTCTTTGCCTCCATGTGATTGATCATACTGGCCATATATCCCGCGCCGAAACCGTTGTCAATATTCACCACGGACACACCGCTGGCGCAGGAATTGAGCATGGACAGCAGGGCTGCCAAGCCCTCAAACGCCGCACCGTAGCCCACACTGGTGGGAACGGCAATTACAGGACAGTCCACAAGACCGCCTACCACGGAGGCCAGCGCCCCCTCCATGCCCGCAATTGCGATAATGACACTGGCACGCATCAGCACTTCCCAGTGGTTCAGCAGCCGGTGCAGACCGGAAACACCTACGTCATAGAGCCGCACCACTTCGTTTCCCAGAAATTCCGCGGTCAAAGCAGCTTCCTCCGCCACAGGGATGTCACTGGTTCCTCCGGTGGCTACCACGATGGTGCCCATACCCCAGGGCTGAGCTTTGCTGCCGGCGATGGCGATTTGACCCTGAGGGTAGTAGGTAATGGGCTTGCGCAGGTTCACTGCCTGCGCCTTTTCCGGGTCCAGCCGAGTGATGAGGATGTTTTTCTGCCCACCCTGCTCCAGCGTGTCCAAAATGCCCGCAATCTGCTCCGCCGTCTTTCCGGCACCGTAGATCACTTCACAGGCACCTTGACGCAGCTTCCTGTGCAGGTCCACCTTGGCATATCCAATATCCTCAAAGGGCTGGTGCTTAAGCTGCGCCAATGCGTCCTCCACGGAAATACGGCCCTCTTGGACACCCAACAAGATCTCTTTGATGTGGTTCATTTACGTACCTCCAGATCCAAAAGGATGTGGTCATAGTATTTTTTTAGTTCCGCCAGGATTTCCTGCCGACGCTCCAGTACCAGGGGCAGCTGTTCCTGCCGCACCTGTATTTTGGCGGCGTTGCCCAGTATGCGGATTCTGAAATCCCGGAAACCCAGGGCTTTCAGAAATTCCTCCCCCTGCTGGGTTTTATCCAATGCTTCCCGGGTGATGGGAGTACCTGCGGGAATCCGGGTGGCCAGACAGGCATAAGCGGGTTTGTCGTGGGTAAAAAGTCCTGCGTCCTTGGAGAGTTTACGGATCCGGTCTTTTGTCATGCCGCACAGCCGCAGGGGGGACAGAACCCCTAATTCTGCCAATGCAGCCATACCGGGCCGATCGGAGGCGTCGTCAGAAGCGTTGGTACCGTCAATGACTACAGGGTAGCCGTCCTGCTCTGCCCTATGGGAAATGGCGGTAAAGATGGCCTTTTTGCAGTGATAGCAGCGGTCCGGGGGATTGGCAGCGATTACAGGGTCACGGAGCACATCCAGCTCCAGCACTTTCATATCCCGTTCTAATTCCCGGGCTAAACGCAAAGCATCCTCATATTCAAAATCAGGCTGGAAAGGGGTTTTTACAAAGTAGGCCTGTACCTGCGCGCCGCAGGCTTTTGCCGCATACAGCAGATATGCCGAGTCCACACCGCCGGAAAATGCCAGCGCCACCTTGCTGTGCCGCGTAAAAAAATGCTGTAAATCCACGGCAGTTCCCCCTTCGTCATAATAAAAAATCATATCATAATTTTAGGGGGAATACAAGCACCCTTGCTGTGGGGAAAGGGGGATATAAGGGAAAAACTGCCGTATAAACGGCAGTTTTGTTACCAAAGTGATTTTACTTGTTCCAGCAGGGCAATGCCTCTGGCGGAAATCTCCTCCGTCACCACAGGGCTGTTCAGAAGACCTTCGTCCATGCACTGCTGAATATGGGCTGCCTCATAGATAAGTTCATGCTCACAGGGAAATTCTACCGTACGGGCCTGTTCTCCCGCAATGTGGAAGATTGCCTTCCGGGCTTTCCAGTATTCCGGGATTTCCACCCAGCCCTTGCTGCCAAAAATTCTGGCGGTATTGTCCAAAATAGCGCCGGTGCTGTTTTTAGCGCTGAAAAGAATACCGCTGTCGGTAACGCCGGAGAGAATGTACTGCCATTCCACCCCGTCATTGTGAGCGCAGCGTACGCCCCCAATGCGGGAAATATTTCCAAACAGCCACAGCATCAGCTGCACCGCGTAAATGCCGCTGGACAGCAGCGGGCCGCCACCCAGGGAGGCATCAAACATCCATCCATTGTAAGCGGCGGGGAAGCTGTGGCTGAGGTCTGCCATGTGGATATCTCCCAGCACCCCTTCCTGAATCTGCCGGCGTACCTCCAGAAGGGTGGGCAGAAACAGCATCTTTTCCGCTTCCATAAAGAACAACTTTTTCTCCCGGGCCAGGGCATAAAGCCGGCGGGTGGTGGCTTCAGAGGTGGTGCAGGGTTTTTCGCAGATTACATGCTTGCCCGCCTCCAATGCCAGCCTTGCCAGGGGATAGTGCTGAGAGTTGACAGCGGAAATATAGACAATGTTCACATTCTTGTCGGCAAGCAATGCCTCATGACTGCCGTAGGCAGTGGGGATATCCCAAAGGGCGGCTTTCTCCCGGGCCTTTTCCAGCGTGCGGGAGGAAACGGCTACAATTTCCCCTCCATTGGCGGCCCGCACACCGGCAATAAACCGGGGGGCGATGGAAGACGTGCTTAAGATTCCGTAACGCAGCTGCATGTTTATTCCTCCTTTAAAAAACGCTCCAGTGCGGCAGCAATTCCGTCTTGGTTGTTGGTTAAGGTGACGTAGTCTGCCGCTTCCTTTACTGCCGGGGCGGCGTTCCCCATGGCAACGCCAATGCCGGCACACCGCAGCATGGGTATGTCATTTTCCGCGTCCCCAAAAGCAATCACCTCATCGGTGGAAAGATTTAGGGTTCTGCAAATATCCAAAATGCCCTGTCCTTTGTTGATGGTTAGGGGAATGACCTCCAGATAGAAGTCCGCTGTCTGTACCACAGTCAGCTCCGGGGGGAGAAACGCGGCAATCTTGGCCTGTATCTGGGGCAGAATCTCCGGCTGAACGGACATAAGAATTTTCACGGGCGCGAAGTCCAGAAACTCCGCCAGATTGCCTGTCTCGGTGCAGGTCATGTTGTTGTTTTTACACTCATAATCCACCTTATAGGCGGATTTATCCGTCACATAGAACTGCCTGCCATCGTCCAAAATGGGTGTCACAGGGAGGGGTTCCAGAAACGCAAGCACTCTTTTTGCGGTGTGCATGTCCATAGTAGTCTCAAACAGAACCTGCCCGGTTGCCGCGTCTACAATTCTGCCTCCGTTGTAGGACATCAGAATACCGCCGTACTGCCGCATGTGCAGGACATCGCACTCCCTGTACAGTCCCGGGGAAGGGCGGGCAGAGGCCAGAGCCAGGCGAATCCCTCGCTCCTGGGCGGACATAAGGGCTGCCCGGGTCTTTTCTGTTATGCGCTTTTCATCGTTGTTCAGTGTGCCGTCCAGGTCCATGGCGATCAGCTTGCAGTTCATTGGTTTACTCCTCGTTTTTTCTTTGATTATACCTGCTGGGGGATAAAAATGCAATGCCCTTGTACCGGCCTGTGACCGTGGCGAAACGTGTAAAAAGGGATTGACCTTTTTGAAAATCGCTGTATAATTATGACAAACAAAAATACGCATAGAAATGAGGGGCGTATATGTTTCAACAGGTAGATGATTATATCCGCCGTGTTCTTGTGGAGCAAAAGGGTGTTCCCGGCTGTCAAATCACGGTGATGCGGGATCATGAGGTTTTGCGCCGCTACAGCGCGGGGTATGCAGACCGGGAGGCAGGCACACCGCTGACGGAGGATACGCTGTATTTTATGTATTCCTGTACAAAACCATTGACCGTAGCAGCAGGCCTGCGGTTGGTGGAGGACGGCCTTTTGAAACTGGATGCGCCGGTGAGCCGATATCTCCCTCAGTTTGCCAATGTGTCCCTGCGGCAGGACGGAAAGCTGGTAAAGCCCCGTAATGAAATGCTGGTGCGGCACTTATTTACCATGAGCGCCGGCTATGACTATTCTATTATGACAGACCCCTATGTACAGCAGGCGCTGAAACAGTACGGAAACCAGATCACCACCATGCAGATGGGGGAAGCATTTGCAAAACGTCCCATTGACTTTGAGCCGGGCAGCAAATTCCGTTACAGCATTTGCCATGATATTTTGGCTATGGTGATTCAGCAGGCCTCCGGTATGCTGTACCGGGAGTATCTTGATAAGATTCTCTTCCAGCCTCTGGAAATGAAGAACAGTTTTTTAAGCCATGATGCGCAGACAGTGAGCCGGGTGGCAACCCAGTATACGGTAGAAGGGGACAAGATAGTTCCTATGGAAAAGGTTAATGAGTTGTTGCCTGGGCCGAACTACGACAGCGGCGGCGCTGGACTGATTACCACGCTGGAGGATTACAAGCTGTTTGCCGATGCCATGGCCTGTGACGGTGTTGGCTGGAACGGATACAGGCTGCTGAAGCCGGAGACTATCCGGGCGATGAAGCAGGTACACTTTACAGATGAGCAAGGTTTTGATTCTATTGCGGGCCCGGACTATGCATACGGTCTTGGGGTACGGGTACGGACCAGCACTACCCCGGGGAGCAGCCCACTGGGTGAGTGTGGCTGGGACGGTGCGGCCGGTTCCTACATGATGGCAGACACAGACAATCACCTGTCCGTTTGTATGACCATGCACCTGCGTTGCTGGCCTAGTATAATTAACGGAGATCATGCCATCATCCGGGATCTGGTGTATCAGGCGCTGGAACTGTGAAATTCCCTGGGCAACTGGACTTTCCCGGGAAAGAGCAGTACAATGAAACTTAATCCT
>JAZSRI010000160.1:0-11625 GCA_045538415.1 Faecousia sp.
CGCTGTCCGGGTCCATATCCGCAAAACGGGAGAGGATTCCCGGCACATCACCATTGAGGGAGGAAAAGACCTTGCTGATTTTAGCCTTTGAAACCTCCGCCAAAGCCGCCTCTGTGGCGCTGATGGAGGAAGGGAAGCTGCTGGGGGAGAGTTATCAGAACACAGGGCTGACCCACAGCCAGACCTTGATGGTCATGGCAGAGGATTTGCTCCGCACCTGCGGAAGGTCGGTGCAGCAGGTGGATGGGGTAGCTGTGGCGGCAGGCCCGGGCAGCTTCACCGGCATCCGCATCGGTGTGGCGGCTGCAAAGGGTCTTGCCTGGGGCAGACAGATCCCCTGCTACGGCGTATCTACCTTAGAGGCCATGGCCGAAAGCATGGGCGTTTGGGACGGTTATGTGCTGCCGGTGATGGATGCCAGACGGAATCAGGTTTACAATGCCCTTTTTGTGGCAGACCGGGGAAATCTGCAGCGGTGCCGGGAGGATCGGGCTATTAGCCTTCAGGAACTGGCGCAGGATATAAAAAATCTGGAAAAACCCATTTTTTTGGTTGGAGATGGGGCAGCTTTGTGTTATAATACCCTCAAGAATGAGATCTCATCTCTGGTATTGCCTCCGGAGCACCGTATGCATCAGAGAGCGGCGGGTGTTGCGCTGGCTGCCCAGCAGGCTGCCCGGCGGGGTGACAGTGGCAATGCCGCGGAGCTTGTTCCCAACTACTTAAGACTGTCCCAGGCAGAGCGGGAACGTCTGGCCCGGGAAAACAGATAAAAAAGGAGAAATAGAATCATGGGCAATGTTTATGAGCTGAACCATCCCCTTATCCAGCATAAGCTGGCTATCCTGCGCAATGAGGAAACCGGTGTCAAGGAATTCCGTGAGCTGGTCAGTGAGATCGCGGGCCTGATGTGCTACGAGGCCACCAGAAATCTGCCCACAGAAGAGGTGGACGTTAAGACCCCTGTGGCAACGGCAAAGTGTAAGATGCTTGCCGGCAAGAAGCTGGCCATTATCCCCATTCTCCGGGCGGGTCTGGGCATGGTGGACTCTATGGTGGATATGATCCCCTCCGCAAAGGTAGGCCATATCGGCCTGTACCGGGATCCCGAGACACATATGCCCGTAGAATATTACTGCAAGCTGCCCGATGAGATCGGCAACCGGCAGGTATTTGTGGTAGACCCCATGCTGGCAACCCGCGGCAGCGCCATCGCGGCTATTGGTTTTTTGCAGCGCCACGGCTGCAAGCAGATCATTATGATGAACATTATTGGCTGTCCGGAGGGCGTGCAGGCAGTACAGCAGGCCCATCCTGATGTGGACATTTACCTGGCTGCCATTGATGAGAAGCTCAACGAGCATGCCTACATCGTTCCCGGTCTGGGCGATGCCGGTGACCGTATCTTCGGCACCAAGTAAAAATTTTTATAAAAAATCAGCAGCTTCACGCTGCTGATTTTTCTTGTTTATAGGGGAAGAATATAGTACAATGGCAGAGGAATAAAGAAGAAATCAGGTACAGTGTATGAAGATTAAAACGAGAAAGCTCCCTTACCGGCAGGTGCTGGGACTGAAAAAGCCTCCCCATAAGCTGCCAAGAAAACCTATGTTTTTGCTGCAGCTGGTAATCAGGGTTCTGGCGATTTTTGACCTGTTTCCTACCAAATTCACCTATACCACCCACGGCATGGAAAAAATCGGCAAAAAACAGCCATGCCTGATTCTGATGAACCACTCCAGTTTCATCGACCTGAAGATTGCCTCCCGGATTTTCTTTCCCAAGCGTTATGGAATCGTCTGTACCGCTGACGGATTTGTGGGGAAGAGCCTTCTGATGCGGCTGATCGGCTGTATCCCCACCCAGAAATTTGTCAGCGACATCACCCTGATCCGGGATATGGAGTACCTGCTGAAGCAGAAGAACACCAGTGTGCTCATGTACCCGGAGGCCAGCTATTCCTTTGACGGAACGGCCACCCCCCTGCCCCGGAAAATGGGTATTTTACTGAAAAAACTGGGCGTGCCGGTGGTCACGGTGATTACCCAGGGCGCTTTTGCCCGGGATCCGCTGTACAACTGTCTGCAAAAGCGGAAGGTGCAGGTGCGGGCAGATGTGACCTGCCTTGCCACGGCGGAGGAAGTGAAGTCCATGACCGTTGCCCAGCTGGATGCTCTGCTGGACAAGGCCTTCTCCTTTGACAATTTCCGCTGGCAGCAGGAAAACGGCATTGTAATCGACGAACCCTTCCGGGCGGATGGGCTTAACCGGATTCTGTACCGCTGCCCCCACTGCGGCGTGGAGGGGAAGACCAAAGGCGAGGGGATTCATCTTACCTGTCACAGCTGTAACAAGGTATATGAGCTGACGGAATTGGGCTTTTTGCGGGCAACAGATGGGGATTCCGCCTTTACCCATGTACCCGACTGGTATGCGTGGCAGCGCCGGCAGGTCCGTCAGGACATAGAGTCCGGCGACTACCGGCTGGAGTTGGATGTGGAGATCGGTATGCAGGTGGATTTTAAGGCCATCTATATGGCGGGCAAGGGAAAGCTGGTGCACGACGGCGAGGGCTTCCGGCTCACAGCCGCCGACGGTACGCTGATGTACACCCAAAGTCCGCTGGCATGCTACGGCTTATATGCCGACTACTACTGGTACGAGATTGGGGACGTTATTTGTATTGGTAACAAGGACGCCCTGTATTACTGCTTTCCCCAAAATGCCGGAGATGTGGTGGCAAAAAGCCGCTTGGCTGCGGAAGAAATGTACAAACTGAAAAAACGCCGCAAAACCGCGGCGGCGGAGTAATCATTGAAACACCGGACAGACTCTGTCCGGTGTTTTTTCAGGTGTCAAAACACCAAAAATCTGTTGCAAAACCCCATTGTTTTTGGTATTTTAACTAGCCTATAATGGTCAATAGGAAAACAGATGTGGTTTTCTCTGCAAAAATCTAAATCTTACAGGAGGTTATGCTATGGGAAAGAAACAATGGAGCATCGTGGACGGTTACAGACCCCCCAAGCACAAGGGTGGTGCGGATAACTACCAGGGACATGAGTGTGTGATGATCCTGAACCGGACTGCTCAGGATGCCCACTGCACCATCGATATTTATTTTGAGGACAGACCTCCCTTCAAGGGAATTTCCTACACCGCCCCGGCAGAGCGGATCTCCTCGTTCTATACAGACGATCAGACCCTGTTTGGGGAGACGGGCATTGATATTATGACCCAGTATTCCATGTACATCACCAGCGATACGGAGATCGTGGTGCAGTACGGCAGAATGGACGTGAACCAGGACAATCTGGCCTATATGGTCACCCTGGGCTACGGAGAGTGAGGCAGCTATGACGATTGAAACTGTTCTGGGTCCGGTGGACAGCAGTGAGCTTGGTGTAATTGCGCCCCATGAGCACTTTTTCATCGACACTACCTTTGAGGCCCAGACACCCCAGACCCCTGAGGCGCTGGAGCTGTTTTGGCAGGATGTAGGGATCGGGAACATTGATGTTCTCCGCAGAAACCCCTTCTTAGTGAAAGACAATATGGTGCTGGAGGATCTGGATACGGCGGTGTACGAGGTTAACCGCTTCAAAAAAGCCGGCGGCGGCACCATTGTGGATCTGACCAACATCGGTATCCAGCGGGATATGGAGAAGATCCGTCAGGTCAGTCTGCGTACCGGAGTGAATGTGATTGCCGGCTGCGGCCTGTACACAGGTCTGACCATTCCGGAGCCTTACAGAAGCATGGATGTGGACACCCTGGCTGAGGATATGATCCGGGAAATCCGTTACGGTGAGGAAAAAACCGGCATTAAGCCCGGTGTGATCGGTGAGATCGGCACCAGTGAGACGGTAGAGCCCCTGGAAGAGATAGGTCTGCGGGCGGCAGCGTATGCCAATTTGGAAACAGGGCTGCCCATCTATATTCATACCTACCCCTGGAGCAGAGCATCGCTGGATGCAATCGATATTCTTACCCGGGAGGGTGTACGGCCGGATCAGATCTGTATCTGCCATCTGGACGTTTCTTTTGACTATGAATACCTGTGCCAAGTGTTTGATACCGGCGCGTACGCTATGTTTGATAACTTTGGCAAGGAATACTATTTCCCCAAGACAGAAGCGGTGTTCTCCGGTGGTCCCTTTGAGACAGACCTTGACCGGGTGCGTATGCTGATCCGCCTGATTAACGAGGGTCATGCCGGCCGGCTGATGCTGGCGACAGATGTGTGCCTGAAATCTCTGCTTCATACCTATGGCGGCTGGAGTTATGACCATATCTTTACCAATATTACGGTGATGATGGAAAATGAGGGAATCAGTCGTCAAGACATGGATACCATCCTTGGGGAGAATCCCTTGCGGTTCCTGTGTTCCAGAAGGTAAAACGGTAATTTATTATGTATTAAATTTAAGAGGTGTAAAAAATGGCAGAAGAATTTATCAAATCTTTTGAAGTGGCCGGAGATGACGCGGTAGGCGACATCATTCCCCGCAAGCTTAAGGATCAGCGTAAGAAAATGCGGGTAGGCGTACTGCCCATCGCATGGTTTGAGTGGTGGCCCATGTTCCCTGAAAGCGGCATGCGGGAACAGATTCTGGGTGACTGCGACAAGTTCATTGCCCTAATGGAGGAAAAGTTCGGACAGGACTATGAGCTGGTATACCCCAAGGAGCATGTGGACACGCTGGATAAGGCCTTTATGGCCAGCGAGTTTTTCAAGGAAATGGCAGTGGATGCTATTGTTATTGATGAGAGCACCTACTGCACTGACTTCATTCCCATCCAGGCTATTGAGGCGCTGCCCAATACCCCTGTGATCCTCTTTGTCACCCAGGCCAGCGATGATCTGTGGGACACCATGGAGAATACCGATGTGATCCGCTATGAGGGTCTTGTGGGTAATACCCAGCTGGCCGGCGCGTTCACTAAGATGGGCAGACAGTACCGGGCAGTGGTTGGCTCTCTGGAGGACGAGGAGGCATTTACGGAGCTGGGTGCACACCTGAAGGTGCTGGATCTGATCAACCAGCTGCGTTATATGGACATTGGCTTCCTGGGTCACACCTTCCGTGGTATGTACGATATCGAGGTGGATAAGACCAAGATCAAGGGTGTTTTTGGCCCCAATGTGCTCTATCTGGATGTATCTCACCTGATCGACATCTGGCAGAAACTGAGCCAGGAGGAGATCGATGACTTTGTGAAGCTGATCGGTCAGGCGCTGCCCTACCGTGTGGAGGGTGTTGAGCAGGAGGATATCCGCAAATCCGCTGCCCTTGGTCTGGCAGTTAAGAAACTCATTAAGAGATTCAGCATTGACGGCTTGACTCTGCTGGGCCAGCACCATGTGGAGGTGGCGACCCGTGCCTCCGCGGACCTGTCCTTCTTCTGTGCGGAGGATGACGGCTGCATGACCACCCACGAAGGCGACCTGGCAAATCTGGTTATGAAGTACATTCTCCATAAGCTCAGCGGACAGCTGCCGGTATTTTTGGAATGGTCTGCCTTTGACCGTAAGAGCGACACTTTGCTGCTGACCCACCACGGCGTGGTGGATCCCAAGATCCATGCCGCCGATCAGGAAAAGTGCCGTATCACTCCCTCTCCGGAGAAGTGGGACTTCACCGGCAACGGTTTCTCCGTAGAGTATTGCGGCAAGCCCGGCGAAGTGACTCTGGCATGTCTGATCGACGCGCAGGATGGCTGGAAGCTGCTGCTGTCCAAGGGCAGCTGCCTGGAACAGGCTCAGACCCCCAGCCGCGCGCCCCAGTTCCACTTCAAGCATGAGCGCTACAACGTTAAAGAGTATATCCAGCGTATCGTAGAGGAGGGCGTTGCCCACCATGTGTGCCTGGTATATGGCGATCACAGCCAGGCCCTGAAGCTGTATGCCCACTACGCAGGCTTGTCTGTGGTAGAGATCTAATGGGGGAGGTAACCGTATGAGCACAAGAAAGCTGAAAGATTGTTTCTGGGTATGGGGTCACCATACCAACTGCCTGTATCAGAATTACGGCATTACACGTGAGTCCCATGTGTCCCCGGTGGAGGGTGTTTCCCGGCTGGGCGCTACCAACCTGGTGCTGGACATTATGGACGCGCCTGTGGACAGAAAAGAGCAGATTGCTCTGGCAGCAGGCCTGCCCAGTGTGGGCTGGTCCATCATGGACGCTGCTGCTCATCCTGAGTACGTGACCGACCTGATTGGTTACTCCAAGGAGTTCAAGAACCTGTCCCGGGGTATTTTTGATGATTTCCTGTGCCCTGCCAACAAGGACACCAACTACACCAACTATCCCCCTGAAATGCTGGCCGGATACAGAAAGCAGCTCAATGACGCGGGTCTTGAGATGTGGATGGTGCTCTACACAGAGAACATGCGCCAGATCGATATGGATGTGATCCGCACCTATGTAGAGGTGTTTGACGGCATCACCCTGTGGTTCTGGAATGAGCAGGAGGCAATCGAGCACTTTGATGAGTATGTGCAGACCTTCCTGGATCTGACACAGGGCAGAAAGCGGATGATCGGCTGCTACCTGTATGACTTTGGCTCCGAGAAGGAAGCAACCGGCAAGGCAGTGGTAGATCAGCTGGAGAAGGAGCGTCAGCTGATTCTGGACGGTACCATTGAGGGTGTTATTCTGCACACCAACGCGGTTATGGCCGATGACCCCTATGAAGCGGTGGAGGCCTGCGTGGACTGGATGGCAAAACACGGTGAAGAAACCTACGAAATCTAAGGAGGATATCATGATGGCAAACGGCGATCGTATCAGAGATCATATCTGGATTTGGGGTCATCCCACCAACTGTATCGGCAAAGCACCAAACTCTAATGTTTCTCCCGTGGACGGCGTTGCGTACATGGGCGCTGCAAACCTGTATATGAATGAGTACGGCGACATCACTTATGATGAGGCTAAGGAAATGGAACTGGCCAAGGACGTGGCAAGACTGGGTTGGTGTGTGGACTACGATGGTACCCACCCCAATGTGGCAGAGCTGGTGGAGTATGCCAAGGTGTATAAGAACGTCAAGATTGCTATGTTCGATGACTTCTTCTCTCCCACAAACCCTGCCAACAATTTCACCAACTACACCGTACGGATGCTGCGGGAGTACCGCCGTCAGCTCCATGAGGTGGGCGCGGAAATGTGGGTAGTGCTTTACACCCAAAATTATGACCAGGTTGACGAAAGATTCCTGGAAATGTACATCAAGGAATTTGACGGTGTGTCCCTGTGGTTCTGGGAAGAGGAACTGATTAAGCCCAATTTCGATGAATTTGTGGGTAAATTCCTGCGGCTGACAGAGGGCAAGAAGCGCCAGATCGGTCTGTATGTGTTTAACTTTGCCGGCGACAGCGAAGCCGACCCCAGCGTGATCGAGTATCAGCTGGAAAAAGAACTGCCCATGCTGCTGGATGGCACCATCGATGGCGTGATCATCCACACCAACGCGGTATTCGGCATGGATAAGCCTTTTGCGGCAGTGGAAGCCTGCAAGGCATGGATGGACAAGAACGGCGATACCATCATCCCCTGATAACTTTGTCAGGAAACGCTATACAGAAGAACCCCGCGCCTGGTAACAGGCAAGGGGAAGTTTTGTTCATTTCAGGAAGGTGTTAAACAGACCCCGGACGATTTTCTTGCCGATCTCCCGGCCAATGGTGTTGGCAGCGGAATGGATGGCCTTTTCAAAAGCCGCCGGCTCCTAAACCGGCGGCTTACTGCTATTTTTTGTCTTTCAGGCTGCCTAAAAGTTCCAGAACAAGACGGCAGTGCTCTTGTTCCTGCTGTGCCAGTTTGGAAAATATCTTGCCGTACTCTGTGTCGGCCATACGGGATTCGTACTGGGCAAGACGCCGCATTTCCCTGCCATAGCACCGCCGCAGAGTGACTTCGGCGGGCTCGGCTGCCGGTTGGGAGGCCCGGATCACCGGCCGGCTTCCGGTGATCAGTGTGTAGATCCCTTTCAGGCATGCCACATGGGACTGCTTCTGCTGATACAGCTGCCGCAGCAAAGCGTGCTGGGGCCCGGAAAACTGTTTTGTAAGATTCCAGTAGACCATACTGTCGGTAAGTTCATCCTGAATCAGACCAATCAGACTTTGCTCATTCTGCGCAGGGGGTTGGGAGTTATGTACCCGCTGCCATACGGCGGCAGCTTTTGCCGGATCAATTCGTTCCATAGTCGCTTGCTCCTTTCCTGATTCCTGCAACAGTATATGCTTTGGGTAGAAAAATTTTTCAAAAAAAGTGTCTGGAGATGGTATTTTCGTCTTTCTTTTTTCGGTCAAATGTGCTATTATTTTTATAATGGTTGAAACAGGAGGAGATAATATGCCAAGGACCAGCAATAAAGCCCAGCTTATCCTTGATTTTGTAAATGAATTTGTGCAGGAAAACGGCTTTGCCCCCTCCGTCCGGGAGATCGGCGCGGCGGTGGGTTTGCGCAGTACGGCCTCGGTCAGTTATCACCTGCAGCAGCTGCAGGAGAAAGGGCTGCTCCTTTCTCCCGGCGCCAAGGGGCGCAAGCGGGCCATCGTCACAGCCCTGCGTCCCGGCCAGATCCCTGTGGTGGGCGTGGTCACAGCCGGTGTTCCCATTCTGGCGCTGGAAAATCAGGAAGGCACCATCAGCTGGGACGGAGATCCCAAATGCTTTGCCCTGCGTGTCCGGGGCGACAGTATGGTGGGAGCCGGTATTCTCAATGGGGATATGGTGGTGGTCCGGCCTCAGGACTCCGCTGATGACGGCCAGATCGTGGTGGCACGTCTTGGGGATGAGGCCACCGTCAAGCGCTTGCGCTATGTGGACGGACACCCCTGGCTCATGCCGGAAAATGACGCGTACAGTCCCATCGATGCCCGGGAAGCGGAGCTGGTGGGTCTGGTGAAAGCGGTTGTGCGGGAATATTGATTTCATGGCGGGTCTTTCCGGGAGGAAGGCCCGTCTTTTTTTTGACTGGGTGCACGTCAAAATCATGTAATATAGGTAAAATTTTGCATAAAAATTTGCAAAAAGGTTTACTTTTTCATTGAGTTGTGCTATACTATGTGCGCATTAGAGATAATCTGCAAAAAAGTAAAAAAATTGACAGCAGGGATGACTGTCGTATTATGAATTGAAAGGGGTATTTCAATGTCTCACAAGTATGTTTACCTGTTTACCGAAGGTAATGGCACAATGCGCGAGCTGCTGGGCGGCAAGGGCGCAAACCTGGCAGAAATGACCAACATCGGTCTGCCTGTTCCCCAGGGCTTCACCATTTCCACCGAAGCCTGCACCAAGTATTACGAAGATGGCCGTATGATCAACGCCGATATTCAGGCGGAGATTATGGAATATGTTACCAAGCTGGAGCAGATCACCGGCAAGAAGTTCGGTGACAAGGAGAACCCCCTGCTGGTTTCTGTCCGGTCCGGCGCCCGCGCATCCATGCCCGGCATGATGGACACCATTCTGAACCTGGGCCTGAACGAGGAAGTCGTTGAGGTTCTGGCAGCCAAGTCCGGCAACCCCCGTTGGGCTTACGACTGCTACCGCCGGTTCATCCAGATGTACTCCGACGTGGTTATGGAAGTTGGCAAGAAGTACTTCGAGGTCCTCATCGACGAGATGAAGGAGAAGAAGGGTGTCACTCAGGACGTGGAGCTGACTGCTGAAGACCTGAAGGAGCTGGCTGGCCAGTTCAAGGCTGAGTACAAGGCTAAGCTGGGTACTGACTTCCCCTCCGATCCTGTTGAGCAGCTGATGGGCGCTGTGAAGGCTGTGTTCCGTTCTTGGGACAACCCCCGCGCAAACATTTACCGCCGTGAGAATGATATCCCCTACTCCTGGGGCACTGCTGTTAACGTCCAGTCCATGGCCTTCGGCAATATGGGCGACGACTGCGGCACCGGCGTTGCGTTTACCCGTGATCCCGCTACCGGCAAGCGTGGCCTGATGGGCGAGTTCCTGACCAATGCTCAGGGCGAAGACGTTGTTGCCGGCGTTCGTACTCCCATGCCCATCTCCGAGATGGCTGACAAGTTCCCCGAGGCATTCGCGCAGTTCCAGAATGTCTGCCAGATCCTGGAGAACCACTACCGGGATATGCAGGATATGGAATTCACCGTTGAGGCCGGCAAGCTGTACATGCTGCAGACCCGTAACGGCAAGCGTACCGCTCCCGCTGCTCTGAAGATCGCCTGCGACCTGGTGGACGAAGGCATGATCGACGAGAAGAAGGCTGTGGCTATGATCGATCCCCGTAACCTGGACACCCTGCTCCATCCCCAGTTCGATGCCAAGGCTCTGAAGGCCGCTGCTCCCATCGGCAAGGCTCTGCCCGCATCCCCCGGCGCTGCTGCCGGTAAGATCGTCTTCACCGCTGAAGACGCTAAGGAATGGGCTGCCCGGGGTGAGAAGGTTGTTCTGGTTCGTCTGGAGACCTCTCCTGAAGATATCGAGGGCATGATGGCCGCACAGGGCATCCTGACCGTCCGTGGCGGTATGACCTCTCACGCAGCCGTTGTTGCCCGTGGTATGGGTACCTGCTGCGTTTCCGGCTGCACCGAGATCGCTATGGACGAGGAGAACAAGCAGTTCACCCTGTCCGGCAAGACCTTCCATGAAGGCGACGAGCTGTCCCTGGACGGTTCCACCGGTAACATTTATGACGGCCTCATCGCAACCAAGGACGCAGAGATCGCCGGCGAGTTCGGCCGCATCATGGCATGGGCTGACAAGTACCGCCGTCTGCAGGTCCGCACCAATGCTGACTCCCCCCGTGACGCCAAGAAGGCCCGTGAGCTGGGCGCCGAAGGCATCGGCCTGTGCCGTACCGAGCATATGTTCTTCGAAGAAGGCCGTATCGGACCCTTCCGTGAGATGATCTGCTCCGACACCGTAGAAGAGCGTGAGGCTGCTCTGGAGAAGATTCTGCCCATGCAGCAGGCTGACTTCGAGGGCCTGTACGAGGTTATGGAAGGCAACCCCGTTTGCATCCGTTTCCTGGATCCCCCTCTGCACGAGTTCGTGCCCACCACTGAGGAAGACATTGCTGCTCTGGCTGCTACCAAGGGCAAGACCGTGGAAGATATTAAGGCTATCATTGCTTCTCTGCACGAGTTCAACCCCATGATGGGTCACCGTGGCTGCCGTCTGTCCGTCACTTATCCCGAGATCGCCGCAATGCAGACCAAGGCTGTCATCCGCGCTGCCATCGCTGTGGCAAAGCGTCATCCCGATTGGAACAACGTTCCCGAGATCATGATCCCCCTGGTTGGCGACGTGAAGGAACTGAAGTACGTCAAGGACGTGGTTGTCAAGACCGCTGACGCAGAGATCGCCGCTGCCGGTGTTACTCTGAAGTATGAAGTCGGCACCATGATCGAGATTCCCAGAGCATGTCTGACTGCTGATGAGATCGCCAAGGAAGCCGAGTTCTTCTGCTTCGGTACCAACGACCTGACCCAGATGACCTTCGGTTTCTCCCGTGACGATGCAGGCAAGTTCCTGAACGCTTACTACGATGCCAAGATCTTCGAGAACGATCCCTTTGCTAAGCTGGATCAGACCGGTGTTGGCATGCTGATGGAAATGGCTGTTGCCAAGG
>JAZSRI010000072.1:0-5883 GCA_045538415.1 Faecousia sp.
TTATATCGCTTGTTTGGTACTCCTTTTGGCATAGAAAAACACCCCATTTCTTAGTACAAGTATTATACCATACTTGTCTAACAAATGGGGTGCAGTTCATATCCAACGGATGGGGGATTATTTTTAAATTCACTTATTCTGTGTTACATTTTTGAACCTCATTCCGCTCATAAAAATTAACCAGTTACGCCACGAACGCAAAATTCGTTACAAACGGAAATCCATCCCAATATTGGCGGGCATGAACGCGGACCGGCGCGAAATTACCTCATTTCTGTTTTATTTTCTGATATTTTCCGGCCATATTCCTCTTTTTCCGAGCCATGATAAAATCAAAGGAGGAGATGGCCAATGAAACTTTTTAAAAAAGCCATTGCGGTGTTTGCTCTGGTATGTATCTGCTTATGTGGGTGCGAAAAAAATCGGCCGCCCCTGCCGGCAATGGTAGAAAAGGTAGACGTCTATGGCAACCACCAAGGCGCTATAGTACGCCGGCATTACACAGACCCCCAAAAAATGGAAAAAGTTTTGAATCTTCTTCGGCAATTTCCTTACCGGGGGAAAACCACGCTGAATCCTTTCACCTTGCCGGGAGATGATTTTTCCATCACAGTTTCCCTGTCCGGCGGAAGCCGCAAAGTGTATCATGTGCAAAGCACCGGTTTTCTATGCCGGCCCGGCGGCAGCTGGGAAAAATCAGACCGGGAGGTCACAGAAAGGCTGCTGCCAATTCTGGAGGACACTCCCAGTGATCTTTAGTCGTTCCAGAAAGGCTCCTTACATTCCTCGCAACGTCCGGTACGGGATTTCAGCTGCAGTTCCTGGCTCTTAATGCTGACTGTGGTGCAGGGCGGTATGGACTTGGTAATAAAAACGTTGGAGCCAATCACACAGTGGCGGCCAATCACCGTTTCTCCACCCAGCACAGAGGCGCCTGCGTAGATGGTCACACCATCCTCAATGGTAGGATGGCGGCGCTTACCCCTAAGGTTTTGCCCGCCACGGGTGGACAGAGCGCCTAAGGTAACGCCTTGGTAAATTTTCACGTTTTCTCCAATCACCGCTGTTTCGCCCACCACGATGCCCGTACCATGGTCGATAAAGAAGTATTTTCCAATGGTGGCGCCGGGATGGATATCGATACCGGTAACGCTATGGGCATGCTCTGCCATCATTCTGGGGAGCACCGGCACTTTGAGGGTATACAGAATATGGGCCAGCCGGTATACGGTGATAGCAAACAGGCCGGGGTAGGCAAAAATAATTTCCCCCGTACTGGTAGCCGCCGGATCTCCTTCATAAAAGGCTTCCACATCCGTCTGAACCACAGCCCGCACCTGGGGGATCTGCCGGAAAAATTCCAGGCAAATATCCTCCGCATGGGCCTGAGCGCTTTGTTCCTCCTCACCCTGGCTGCGCAGAACCAGAGCAATCTGCCGGTTAAGGTTGAACATCACATCCTCAATAAGCATGGACAGATTATGTTTGGCATTATAAATGCGGTAGTTTTTATCCTTATAGTAGCCGGGAAAAATAATCCTGCGTAGTTTTTCGATAATATCGATGACAATATCCTTATCCGGGCGGATCATATCCATTTTATCAATGTCCCGGTTAGCGCTGTAATCGCAAAGGATACTGTCTACTACGTGTTCAATCTGCTGTTCAATAGGTGACATGTTCATCCCTCCTGTTCATTTTGTTATACCACAACCCCATTCCCTTGTCAATGTTCCCCTTGACGCAAGCGTGTCCCTGAATTATAATTTTCTTAATCAACTCCCCGGAGGTACCGCTATGGAAAAGATTTACACTTCCGCTCACCAGCTCATTGGCAATACACCCCTTATAGAGCCGCGCGCCCTGTCTGCCCACATGGGGCTGAAAGCAAGGCTTCTTGTAAAGCTGGAGTATTTTAACCCCGCAGGCTCCGCCAAAGACCGGGTGGCTCTGTCCATGATTTTAGATGCGGAAAGCAAGGGGCTTTTAAAGGAGGGCTCAGTAATTATTGAGCCTACCTCGGGAAATACAGGCATTGGTCTTGCCTGCGTGGCAGCCGCCCGGGGCTACAAGACCATCATTGTCATGCCAGACTCCATGAGCCGGGAACGGCAGCTTCTCATGGGCGCTTACGGTGCCCAGCTTGTGCTGACCCCCGGGGCACTGGGCATGCAGGGTGCCATTGACAAAGCCAAGGAAATAGCCCAAAACACCCCCGGCAGCTTTATTCCTGACCAGTTCAACAATCCTGCCAATGCCCAGGCCCACTATACCACCACCGGTCCTGAAATCTGGGCGGATACCGACGGCTGTGTGGATGTGTTTGTGGCAGGAGTGGGCACAGGCGGCACTATCACCGGCACAGGCCGTTATTTAAAGGAGCAGAACCCCAATGTGCAAATTGTGGCCGTAGAACCTGCGGCCTCTGCCCTGCTTTCCGGGGGCAAGGCCGGTCCTCACGGCTTGCAAGGCATTGGCGCTAATTTTATCCCCAGCATTCTGGACACCGGCATTCTGGACCAAATCGTTCCTGTTACCGAGGAACAGGCCTATGCTGCCGGCAGAGCGCTGGGTGCCTGTGAAGGGCTTCTGGTGGGTATTTCCTCCGGCGCAGCCCTCCACGCAGCCATCGAGCAGGCAAAACGTGAAGAAAACGCAGGCAAGACCATTGTAGTGCTCCTGCCGGACACCGGCGACCGTTACCTCTCCACACCCATGTTCCAGTAAAACACGGAAAAATCTCCTACTGCAAACTGCAGCAGGAGATTTTACTCTCAATATTCCACACGCTTGATATCCGCACCCAAGCTGGTCAGTTTCTCAACAAGCCGTTCATAACCACGTTCAATAAAATGGATATTTTCCACCACCGTGGTCCCCTCCGCGGCAAGGCCCGCAATCACCAATGCCGCGCCGGCACGCAGGTCATGGGCACTCACACGGGCGCCTTTGAGCCGGTGCACACCGCTGACGATGGCAGTTTTACCATTCACCAGAATATCCGCTCCCATATTAGTAAGTTCTGTACAATAGCCAAAGAACCGGGTCTCGTACACGCTCTCCGTCAGACGGCTGATACCGCTGGCTAGGGTCATGCAGACGCAAATCTGGGACTGCATATCCGTGGGAAACCCGGGATAGGGCCTAGTCTTAACAGTGGTGTGCCGCAGGTTTCCGTCCGACAGGATACGGATGGAATCATCATAATTTACCACCCGTACACCCATTTCCTGAAGCTTACCGGTAATACAATCCATATGTTTGGGGATCACGTTCTGGATCAGCACATTACCGCCGGCTGCCGCTACCGCTGCCATATAGGTACCGGCCTCGATCTGGTCCGGAATGATGGCATAGGTGCCGCCCTTCAGACGTTCCACACCGTAGATTTTTACCGTATCCGTACCCGCGCCGGAGATATGGGCGCCCATGGTATTGAGGAAGTTGGCCAGGTCCACAATATGGGGTTCCTTCGCGGCATTTTCAATCACCGTTCTTCCGGGAAGCAGGCAGGCAGCCATGATAATATTCATGGTAGCGCCTACACTGACCATATCCAGACTGACACGGTTGCCGTGAAGGCCATAGGGGCCGGGCAGGAGGTTTACATAATCTTCTGTCTCGTCCACATCAGCACCCAGAGCGCGGAAACCCTTCACATGCTGGTCAATGGGCCGGGAGGCAAAGTTACAGCCACCGGGCAGTGCCACATTTGCCTTGTGGAAACGGCTGAGCAGCGCGCCCATCAAATAATAACTGGCACGGATCTGGCACACAAGCTCCGGGTTGGGGCTGGTGCTCTTGATATGGGTGCAATCCAACTCCACCACGCCGGCAGGTGCGTCATAGGCCACTTGAGCACCCAGATCTTTCAAAATTTCCAGAAGAGTATGTACATCCGAAATATCGGGTACATTTTCCACTCGGCAGACACCATCCACCAAAATGGCCGCAGGCAGAATTGCCACAGCCGCGTTTTTGGCACCGCTGATGGTTACAGTTCCCTCCAACTGATTGCCGCCTTTGATTTCATAACCAATCAAGGATGATTCACTCCTTGCATTTTATCGTTCGCTCACCAATTGATTATACCACACCGTTGTGATTATGTAAAGTACATTTTTCTCCGCTTTATCGGCGCAAACCCTTAGGATAGTGGTTTTTCAGGACTTTTCCGTCTCCTTTTCCCCATCCAATGGAGAAACCATCCACCTGCACAAGGCACCATCCCCGTTCCTGTGCCGGCAAAGTAAGACCGTGCATATAGTCTTTTATCTGCTGGCTGTCGCCCTCCAGATTGACCTGTGCAGCGGCTTTTTTCAGCCACAGCGCAAGGGCATGGGCAGGCTCAAATCGGTCCTTCTTCACCTCTCCCAGCTCCAGTCCCGGGCGCATCACCTTCACATTTGCAATATCCGGCATACCTTCCGGTGCCCAAAAAAGGCTCTGACCAAAACTCACTGCCCTGCCAGAGGGCAGTTCAATCTCCAGCTCCCGGGCAAATTTCTGCCAGAGGGCAGGCAGTTTTTCTCCCTTGGGGCAGACAGGTTCCTGCTGTATTCCCTCTTTTTTCCGCAAAACAGCGGCGAAATGTCCCTCTCCCAACAATTTGTGGGGCCACAAACGAAACGTGCCATCCTCTCCCTTGGTAAACCAAGGCGCATCCACATGCTCCACTTCAAATTCCGGATGAGACCGCAAAAAACCGGCAATGGCCTGCTCGTTTTCCTCCGGGGCAAAGGTACAGGTGGAATACACCAGCCGGCCACCTGGCCGCACTAACTGGGCGCCTGAGTGGAGAATTTCCCCCTGCCGCCGGGCGCACATTTGTACCGTCTCCTGGCTCCAGTCTGTCACCGCAGCCTCTTCTTTGCGGAACATCCCCTCACCGGAACAGGGAGCGTCAATCAGCACCTTATCAAACAGCTCCCTGTATTTCTCCGCCAGCCTTTGGGGATGCTCATTGGTCACTAAGGCATTGCTGATTCCCATCCTCTCCACATTTCTGCTGAGTATCTTGGCCCGTTTGGGATTGACCTCGTTGCACAGCAAGAAGCCTTCCCCCATCAGCCTGCCGGCGATTTGGGTAGCCTTTCCCCCGGGGGCAGAACACAGATCGCACACCCTCTCTCCAGGTCTGGGGTCCAGCAGTTCCACCGGAGCCATGGCACTTGCCTCCTGTAAATAGTATACGCCAGCTTCATGGTAAGGGTGCAGACCGGGCCGGCTCTGGGGATCATAATAATACCCATAAGGCTCCCAAGGCACTGCATCCTGCACAAAGGGAAGCTGCAGAGCTTCCCCCTTCAGCGGATTAAAACGCAGAGCCACCGCCCGTGGACGCTCCAAGCTCTGTAAAAAAGCCGGGTACTCCTCCCCCAGCTGAGATTCCATTCTGATTAGAAATTCCTGTGGCAGCATAACCTCTGCTCCTTCTTCCTTCCCCCAACAGGAGAAAACGTCTATGATACCCCTATTGTATCATAAACCCCACCTTTTTTCCACAGAAAAAAGCGGTGCAGAAGGGCGGCCACACACAGGGATTTATACGCTCCAAACGGGATCTTATTCCCCAATACCGCATCAAAATCCCACGGCAGGCGTCAGCCTTGCCGTGGCATTTTATCTTGACTTGCGGAAAAATCTCTCGCTTTGGAGTGCTTTGCAGTTTTGAATAGAAGATTTTTTCTCGCAGCAACTCCGGAGGCCGCAGGAATACTTGATGTATTTCAAGGACGCCGGAGGAAGCTGTGGGGAAAAAGATTCATTCAAAGCCGATTAAATCCCTATGGGGTGCCGCCCAAAGGCGGTCTTTTTTTGCATATCAATAGTGGAAATCGTGGGCCTGCTTGAGGACCATTTCCTTGACCTTCATGAGGCGAA
>JAZSRI010000058.1:0-2139 GCA_045538415.1 Faecousia sp.
ACCATCTACGGCTACAAGCTCTCCGGCTGGGACAATCTGATGGCCCGAATTGCCGGTGAAAAGAACGATTTTACTATTCCCGGCCTGACCTTCTGCGGCGGTCACCATGTCCGTGGCGACGGCTACAGCTCCGCCTACATCATCGGCGACAGTCAAGCCAAGAAGGTCATCAAGAGACTGAAAGGAGGCGCTTAATATGGCACTGTGGAAACTGAACCCCATGGATTTCACCAAGATGAACCCCACCCGTCAGGCAAAAATCGAAGCGGCTCCCGCTAAGGAATTGCCCACTTTGGACGCTTATGTTCCCAATCAGATTGCCAAGGCACTGCATCCCGGTACCCAGTATGTGAAGGTGGCTGAGGTCGTAGAGCAGAGCGCCGATACCAAGACCTTCTGGCTGGAGGCCAATGTGGCCAAGGGAACGAAGGCGTTGGCATGGTTCAGCGCAGGTCAGTATCTGTCTGTGAATCTGGAGATCGGCAATCTGAAGCTGACCAGACCCTATTCTCTGTCCTCATCTCCCCGGGAAGCTCTGGCAGGCCGCTACGGCCTCACCATCAAGCGGGTCAAGGACGGCCTTGCCTCCAATTATATTCTGGATAACTGGACTGTGGGTACGGAAGTCACCGTATCCGAGCCTCTGGGCGTATTCACCTATGAGCCTCTGCGGGATGCCAAGACCATCATCGGTATCGCAGGCGGCAGCGGCATTACGCCGTTCCGTAGTCTTGCCAAAGCTATCGCAGACGGCGATGAGGATGCCGAAATGATCCTTCTCTACGGCAGCCGAACCCTGGCAGACGCTGTTTTCCAGGAAGAATTCAAGGCGCTGGAAGGCCCCAAGTTCAAGTTAATCAATGTGCTCAGCCACGAGGAACAGGAAGGATGCGAAAACGGATTTATCACTGCAGACCTTATCAAGAAGTATGCCCCTGCAGGTGAGTACTCCATTTTCCTGTGCGGCCCCCAGGCTATGTATGAATTCGTGGACAAGGAGATCGTTACCCTTGGCCTTCGTAAGAAATTCATCCGCCATGAGCTGTTCGGCGAGTACTTTAACCCCGCCAAGGAAGCGGACTACCCCAAGGATGTGGTGCCCGAAGTTAAGATCACTGTCCGGATTGCCGGCACCGAGCAGACCATCACTGCCCCTGCCGACACCTCCATCCTCCGCAGCCTGGAAGCAAACGGCATTGCTGCACCTGCCCACTGCCGCAGCGGTGAATGCGGCTGGTGCCACTCCAAACTGGTCAGCGGTGAGGTGTACTGCCCCAAGAGCGTGGACGGCCGCAGAGAGGCTGACCACATTTACGGCTATATCCATCCTTGTTGCAGCTTCCCCTTGAGCGATCTGGTAATCGAAGTTCCTCCTGTTAAGAAGTAACAATCAACCATTCTGGCCTAAAAACCACCCGGCAGAGGTTTCTCTGCCGGGTGCTGCTTTTACATAGCAAGGTCCCCTATGTACCGTATTTCTACGCAAAAGTAGAAGAAGCTTATCGCAGCGGGTACAAATATTGATACAAAAAGGCTGTCTCATAGATATGTGAGACAGCCTTTCGAATCAGAAGAACCGATGGAAATGTGTGTTTCATCGAAAAGTTACTACAAATATGTAGCAACCACATTGTTAATAACAACTATTCCAGAAGTGAGATTAGAAATAAAGATCATTACAGATAGCAATGAAGATTTCCCACTGCCTTAACAGCTTTTTGAGGCGTGATAATAGAATGAGAGCTCGTTGATTGGTATCAATGAATTATGTATATCCCTTCTGACCAAAATGCAACACCATTATACATTCCTCAGAAAAACTATATGATTTTTTTAACAAAAAGCGGATGCACGTCACTGTTGCATCCGCTTTTTGCCATTCGTGCTTCTTTTGTGTCACATGATGATATTATGTGAGAGCCTACCGAGAAAAGAACTTGTGAAACGACAGGGGAGAACGGGTTTGGAATTGTCCAGAAACTCGGTAGTTTTTCCTATATTGTGAAGCAAGTTATGTACTGAACACTCTGTACATAACCCGTTGAAACTCGAGTATTTCTAACATAATTTACGGTTCGCATGGGGCATACGTTCTTAAACATTTGGCGAATTTTGGAAAATATGGGAGATATATGTTGA
>JAZSRI010000159.1:0-3681 GCA_045538415.1 Faecousia sp.
GGTTCTATGTCAATAGTTGGGGTAGAGCCAAAATAGAACAATTTTAAGGTCGTGTCGGGGCTATTGCTCCGGCACGATTTTATGTATTACAGAAGAGGATTCTCTTTCTGAAATTAGAGAAGTTACGCATACCGTAGCAGGTGCGTTTGAGGACCTTGGTTTTGTTATTGCAGCCTTCGATAAAACTGTTTGTCCATGGGACTTCCAGGGAGTTAATAATTTCATGGAACCAATTGTGGTAAGCTTTGGTACAATCGTGGAACTCCGGCAGATCCATAACCTCCACAGACAGCAGCCAGTTTGCAAGGGCTCTCTTGCCTTCTGGAGCAGACTTGCTGCGGATGACAGAAAGGAAGTCGTTCTTAATACGGTAGGCGTCTGCCAGTCTGGGTGCGATCTCAAACATCAATGCCAATTGATACATCTCATCGTCTGTTAGCTTCTCAATAGGTTTCATAAGCAAATATCTGGATTTCTTGAAATACCTTCTGTGCCGTTTCGGTAGCTTGTTCTGTTCGTTCTTTCTGACCCGTTCCATAGCCCAGTATGCCTGACGGATCACATGGTATTTATCTGCGACGACTGTAGCTTGCGGGAAGCATATTCTGGCAACTTGCCGAAAATGCGGATTCATATCACAAACAAAGTATTTTACATTGCTTTTTGACTCAAACTGTGAGAAATACTTTATCAAATTGTTTTCATAACGATCCGGCAGGATGTCCAGAACCTTCTTGCCGGATGGATCGGCAATGATGCTGTTGTACTTTTGACCGCCGGAATTGCCTTTGAATTCGTCCAGGGAAATTACTTCAGGAAGGTCTGTAAGCTTGTGATTGTAGCACAGAAAATATCGCATAGCTGTCATACCGGATACGTTGTACCGACTGCCGATTTCTTTGGCAGATACAACCTTCTTGAAGGCAAAGATAATCTCTGCCACAAGGCGGCTTGTAACTCTATAGTAACGAGGCAGGAAGGTGTTCCTCTCAAAGAAACGTTTACCGCAGTCACAACGATAACGACGCTTACGAAGGTGCAGGAAGGTATCTCTGGCCATTGGGACATCCTTGATAACCTGCATCCGATAGTCGTGTACACGGTCTGTCACCGCCCCACAACAGGGACAGATGTGGTTTCTGCGAGGCAATTCAAGGTGGACATGGAGCTGATCTGAAATATTTTCTACCTTTGTAATAATTACATCTTCCAAATTGAGAAATTCTGCGGTATAATCTTTCATGAGCATAGAGACCTCCTTGGGGTGGATTGGTGGTACTTTTTATTCTAAGGTTTTTTGTCTCTATGCTCAACTTTTATTTATGACAATGGGGCCAGGCTCATCGCCTGACCCCAACATTTATTATAGAACCGTTTATTGACAATTTGTCGAATTTTCGTTATACTTAAACAATATGGGAGGTGAGACAGTGGACAGCTATCGGATCGGAGACGTTCTGCTGACCTGGGACGGAGGCGGTTATCCCCTTCAAAAGGGCGAATTTATGGAGAAATTCCGCTACGAGGGGCCCTGGGAGGGTGAACGCATCGTGCTGGAGGGTAGAATGGAGCCTCTGACCCCTTACCGGGAGTATCCTGTGCTGATGGAGCAGTATCTGTTCTCCGTCCACCAGGTAAACGGTGAGCGTCTGCTACTGTACCATTGGTCTTATCTGCGAGACGGTTACGGAATATGGCTGGATCGCATCAGCCGGGGCAGAAGGGACGTATGCAGCTTTGACCCTGCAATGCTGACCCAGATTCCCATGACAGCGGATTGGTTTTTTGGTGTTTCGGGTCTGCAGAGGGCTCTGCTGATGAAGAACCGTCCGGTTTTACATGCCTCCTACATCGAATGGAAAGAAAACGCTGTTTTGTTCCTGGCTCCCTCCGGAACCGGAAAAACCACCCAGGCGAAGCTCTGGAACCAATATGAGCAAACGCCCATCATCAATGGAGACCGTGCGCTCCTGGGAAAGCGAAACGGCCTGTGGCATGCCTACGGCTTTCCCAATTGCGGCTCCTCTGATATCTGCTTGAACCGAACACTGCCTGTTCGGATGATCGTGATTCTTGCTCAGGGACCGGAGAACCGGATAGAACCCATGACGGTTGCCCAGAAGCTGCGCAGCGTAGCCTCGGGCATTGTCAGCTACCATTGGGACAGCGAGGATGTCCAAAATGCCGCGATTCTGGCAGGAGAGATCGTTACCCAGGTTCCTGTCTGCAAACTGGTGTGCCGCCCGGATAAAGGGGCGGTGGAGCTGCTGAAAAAGTATCTGGAAGGAGAGAGGCTATGCTAAGTGTATCGGATTACCTGTACAGCAAGGCATCCCAAAACAGAATTCCCCTGGGCGGAACCTTTGAGCTGTCCCCTGTTTGCAATTTCTCCTGTAAGATGTGCTACGTCAGAAAGACACCGGAGCAGATTCGCAATGAGGGAAAACGGCTTCGTAGCTGGGAGGAATGGCTTGCCCTGGGCCGCCAGTGCCGGGATGCCGGTATGCTGTATTTGCTGCTCACCGGCGGAGAACCTTTCCTGTACCCGGGCTTCCGTGAGCTTTATACGCAGCTGCACCGGATGGGACTGATCTTGTCCATCAATACAAACGGAACACTGATCACCCGGGAAACGGTAGCCTGGCTGAAGGAGTATGCCCCCCAAAGATTGAATATCACCCTCTACGGCGCGTCCCGGGAAACTTACGAACGGGTCTGCGGCAACGGCGCGGGCTATGATAAAGCCATGGAAGCTATCCGAATGCTCCACGAGGCAGGCATTCCTGTGACTATCAATGTGAGCATGATCCCGGAAAATGAGGCAGATCTGGAAAGAATCGTGTCCATAGGCAAGGAACTGGAGATCAACACAAAGGTCGCGACCTATATGTTCCCTCCGGCACGCCGGGAAAAGGAGGAAAGCGATTCCCGATTTACGCCGGAGCAGACGGCTGCGGTGTTTTTGCGGAAGGCCAGGTGCAAGATGAATGATGCGCAGTACCTGACATTTCTGCAAAGACAGGATGAAAAGATTTCTCCCTCCGATGAAGATTGGGGGAGCTGTGACGAGGAATTCATGCGCTGCCGTGCCGGACGAAGCTCCTGTTGGGTGTCCTGGGACGGCTGCATGACAGCCTGCGGCATAATGCAGTTTCCGCTGACGGTCTATCCCTTTGAAGAGGGATTTGCCCTCAGCTGGAACCGGCTGACGGATGCGGTTCGCCAAACGCCGGTGCTTCGGGATTGCGCCGGCTGCCCAAAGCGTGAGATCTGCAATCCCTGTGCGGCGATCCTCTATACGGAAACCGGCGATGCCAACCAAAAAGCCCCTTATTTGTGCGAGATCGCGCAACAGGTGGAAAATCTGATTGCCAAGGAGTTAAAAAAATATGGTCTATAAGAAAAGGAAGATACTTTCGGTGATCGCACTGGCGATGGTTTTTAGCATACTGCTGAGTGCCTGTAAGCAGAAGCAGCCCGAACCGACGGAGTCTACGGGAGACCCGACTCAAACCACGTCCCATGCGGAAGCCACACAGCCATCCGGAACCGTAGCAGAGCTGCCACCTGCTGCCTGGAACACCGTTCCGGATATGGATGCCAGCTATGAGCAGTGGCTTGCGGCGGCTATGATCATGATCGTCCCGATGGAATATCCGGATTTTGAAATTCTGGGAATTT
>JAZSRI010000031.1:0-17535 GCA_045538415.1 Faecousia sp.
CCTTGCGGGCGATCACTGATCGCCCCTACATACGTAAAATTACGCTCTGCAAAAACGTCACCGGGCACAATCAGGATGCGTAACGATTACCGGCCAGCCTCGTGCGCATTAGATGCCCGCCTTGCGGGCGGTCAAAGACCGTCCCGATATACGTAAAATTACGCTCTGCAAAAACGTTACCGGGCGGGTTAGGGAAAAAACGACTACTGGCCAGCCCGGTGCGAATTAGCCGCCCGCCTTGCGGGCCTTGCGGACCCGGGGGGCAGAAAAATAGTTTACATAAACAAAAAATTATCCACATTTACACCCATATGTTCGGGGGAGTTTTCCACACTCTCCACAGGTTTTTCCACAGGAAAAACTGGAAAAACCCTTGCAAACCGGGGGTTTGCAAGGGTGATATGGGGTTCCAATCGTTTTTCCACATAATGTATGATATTTATTTTTGGTTTACAGAACACCGCTAAAATTTCACCTGCGCGGAGAACACACCGCTCTTCTTGGAGGGCATATCCTGCCCTGTGCGGTGACCGTCTGCCGTGAGCACAGAGTCCTCCTGAAGCGCCCAGTTAAGGAGAATCTGTTCCTCCTCAGTGGCTTCCGTGTGGTAGCAAACCGTGATCTCCTGGGGGATATGCTCCTGGTGGAAAGCAGCGGGGAGCAAATCCATCACCCAATCCAGATACCGGGTGTTATTCATGTGTCCGTTCCGGTCCAGCTCCGAGAACCGCACCGTCCGGGTTTGCTGCCGGTCCAGCCCCTTGGGCAGCAGGCTGCCGGGAGCGGTTAACTCATTGCCCCGCAGCGCGCCCTCCACAAGGACACCGCTCTTTCCCGGCAGAACCATGGCCCGGGACTGAGTCTCTACCAGCACCCACAGAGAGATGGCCCGGAAAAGTTCGTTGCCGGCCTCATCATAGGCCACTGTGGAGCGGGGGTAAGCCACCCGGGTGGTGGGCATGGGCCAGGTCTCCACAGTGATGGTCTCTCCCTCGCCGGGAAGCCGGGTGATTTGCACCTTTTGCCGGATAATGGCCCAGAAAAGCCCCTTTTCCTGCATGGTCTGCCAGTCGGCAGACAGCACAAGGCAGTGCTGCTCCGCCGCCTCCTGGGCGAAATACAGCAGCGCCGAGGGCTTGCAGCGGCCAAAACAATCCAGATGGACTTCTTCAATTTTAAACTCTTGACGGTGAATAGGCTGCATGGCAGACGCTCCTTGAAAGATAATTACTGGGTCAGCTGGCCGATGGTAACATCCAGCTGATAGGTTTTGCCGCCCCGGTAGATACCCACCTGAACGGTGTCACCGGCCTGGAAGGAATAAAGCATAGTCTGCAGATCCTCCACATTGTATACCCGGGTGCGGTCAAAGGTGACCAGCACATCCCCCGGACGGATACCCTGAGCGTAGGCATCGCAGGCCTCGTCTACCTTGGAAATATACACGCCCTGAGGCAGATTATACAGCCGCTGGTACAGCAGGGAAAGGTTCTGCCCGGTGATACCCAGATCCGGGCGTCCCGAAACGTAACCCTGAGAGATTAGCTGATCTACAATTTCCTTGACGGTGGTGCTGGGAATGGCGAAACCCAGTCCCTCCACCCCGGCGGTATTCACATTGTCACCGATTTTCATGGTGTTGATGCCGATAACCTGACCGTAGCAGTTCAGCAGCGGCCCGCCGGAATTGCCGGAGTTCAGGGCGGCGTTGGTCTGCAGAAGGGTCATGGTACGGCCGCCGGAGGTAATGTCCCGGTTAATGGCGGAGATGATGCCGTCAGTCATGGTGCCCCGAAGCTGCACACCCAGGGGATCGCCGATGGCTACTGCCAGATCCCCTACCCGGATGACAGAGGAATCTCCAAATTCCGCGGGGATAAGGTTATCCCCGTCCACCCGCAGAACCGCCAGATCAGACACTTCGTCCATGCCCACCAGCTGGGCGATCAGCTCCTGTCCGTCGGTGAGACAGACCACGATGGACTGGGAACCCTCCACCACATGGCAGTTGGTGACCACATACCCATCCTCAGACAGCACCACGCCGGTGCCGGTGGAGGTGCCGCCATTCATGGTACAAATAATGGACGCTACGGAGTCAATGGCTTTCACATAGATTTCCTGCAGGGAGAGGCCGCCGGTCTGAGGGATGTTCTCCTGAGAAATGGGGGATTGTTCAATGGTCAGGGCGTCCTCCCTCGGCTGAGATACGGCTGTGCCGGTTTGAGGATCCAGAGAAGGTGATGACTGGGAAAAAGACAGGGGGGAAGTGTCTTTGCTGTCGGGCAGCTCCTCCCGGATTTCCCGGAACAGCCGGATGTTCAGAAGACCCAGTATACTCACAATGCCGCACAGGGAGATTACCACAATCAGAAGGATGGCAATCAGGCCGCTGCGCCGCTTGGGAGGGCGGGTCTTACCGGTGCGGTAGGTGTCCCGGTATTGGTCAGGTGTATGGTAATTCTCGTCCATAAAGGAACCTCACAATAAGGGATTTGTCAATTCACAAGGGGTAGGGTGAAGGTAAACTCCGTGACCCCATCCCGGCTGGAAACGGAGATATCCTCTCCGTGGGAGCAAATCAGGGTTTTCACAATGTAAAGACCCAGACCCCAGCCTTCCTGCACACTGCCTCTGGCCTTATCCAGCTTGTGGAACCGGTCAAATACAAGGGGCAGCTCTTCCGGGGGAATGGTCTGGCCTTCGTTGGACACAGATACATAGACCTTCCCGCCGCCGGTGCGGACGGTCAGGGAGAGCGTCTTACCCTCCGGGCAGAACTTCACCGCGTTATCCACCAGATTGAAAATTACCTGCGTGATGGAATCCTGCACCGCCCGGGTGTATACCGGAAGCTCCGGCATATCTACCTGGACATCCAGCTTCTTGTCGGTAATCCGCTTTTCAAAGGTGATAAGCACCTGACCCACACATTCGCACAGGTCAAAGCGGGTCTTTTTCTCCTCGGGAATGTCTTGGTCCTGCAGCCGGGAGATATCCAGCATGCTCCTGACCAGCCGGCTCAGCCGCTTGGTCTCATTTGACACAAGGCGCATATAGTCACTGTGCCGCTCCGGGGGGATGGTGCCGTCCAGCATACCGTCCACATAGCCGGAGATGACTGTCATTGGGGTTTTCAGCTCGTGGGACACGTTGGCAACAAATTCCTGCCGCTGGTATTCGCTCTTTTGAAGGGAGGCTGCCATATTATTAAAGGCCAGCGCCAGCTCCTGCATTTCCTCTGTTCCGCTTTCGTTCACGTTTACCCGGGCATCCAGCCTGCCGTGACCGAAGGCACTGGCGGTTTTTGCCAGTTCCCGCAGGGGACGGGCCATATTCCGGGCCATGACGGTCATGATAATCACTGCCGCAACCACCACCAGCAAGGATACAAACAGGTAGATATCCGACATTTTATCCAAAAGGGCGGTCGTCTGGGCTGTGGGGGAGGAAACGATAACGATGCCTGCGGGTTTGCCCGTAAGGGAATCGTCAATACGTACCGCTGCCAAAAACCGTGCATCCTCGTAAAGGTTGTCGATGACGCCGGTGGAAGTGACATAGCCGCGGTCAAAAACCTTTTGGAGGAAATCCCCGTCATCCAGCACCAGTCCCTGATGTCTGCAGCCCAGCGGCTCGCTGGAACACAGCAGCAGCTCCCCATTGGCGTTGCAGATGACGGTGTCCGCGTCACTGATCTGGGAGGCCACAGACAGGTTCACCAGAAAGTCTTGGGCGGAAATGCCGTCCTGGGTGTAGTAGGCGGAGGCAAGGCCGGCGATGGTCTTGCCGTCGGCAACCAGATCGGTGAGGGTGGATTCTGTGAGATAGTCCTCGATCAGAATCTGGAAGGAGGTACCCACCAGAAGCAGCGCCACCAGCAAAATGACCGCAGCCGGGAAAAAGGTCCGGCTGAAGGAAGATCTCATTTACAGCACCTCAAATTTATAGCCCACGCCCCATACGGTTTTCAGACTCCATTTCTCGGAGATGCCCTCCAGCTTCTCACGCAGACGTTTCACGTGTACGTCCACAGTGCGGGAGTCGCCGAAATAGTCGAAGCCCCAGACTTCGTCCAGCAGCTGGTTGCGGGTATAGACCCGGTTGGGGGAGGAGGCTAAGTAGAACAGCAGCTCCATTTCCTTGGGAGGAGTATCCACTTTTTTGCCGTCCACAGTCAGTTCAAAGGCGTCCATGTCGATAATGAGCCGGTCAAACACCAGCCGGCGGGCCTTTGTCTCCACTGCTGTGCCGCCGGTACGGCGGAGCACTGCCTCAATTCGGGCAAGCACTTCCCGCATTTCAAAAGGCTTGGTGATGTAGTCATCGGCGCCGGATTTCAGACCGGCTACCTTATCGTCGGTTTCGCCCTTGGCGGTGAGCATAATCACCGGGGTCTGGCTTTCTGCCCGGATTGCCCGGCAGACGGCCCAGCCGTCCATAACGGGCATCATCACATCCAGCAGCACCAGGTCCGGCTTGATGGCGCGGAATTTCTCCAGACCCTTGCCGCCGTCGGAGGCGGTGGTTACCGCGTAGCCTTCCTTTTCCAGATACATTTGCAGCAGTTCCTGAATGTTGCGGTCATCTTCCACGACCAGTACGGATATAGCCATAGGGAGAACCTCCTAAAGTTTCATTTTTCTTCATTATACACGAAAAATATGGCTTTGGGTGAATAAATTGTAAAGAGTATCCCGGTAAAATGTTAACAAGCCCGCAAGGCGGGCGGCTAATGCGCACGGGGCTGGTCAGTAGTCTTTACGCATCCTGATTGTGCCCGGTAACGTTCCTGCGGAGCGTAATTTTACGTATGTAGGGGCGGTCATTGGCCGCCCGCAAGGCGGGCGGCTAATGCGCACGGGGCTGGTCTGTAGTCTTTCTCTCCCTGACCCGCCCGGTAACGTTTCTGCGGAAATGTAAATTCAATCTTGTAGGGGCGATCACTGATCGCCCGTGCCCGCAAGGCGGGCGGCTAATGCGCACGGGGCGGGTCTGTAGTCTTTCTCTCCCTGACCCGCCCGGTATCTTTTTGCGGAGGATTCCCTCATGGCTGGATACCGTTTTTGCAAGTTTTCTCCGAACTGACCCGGCCTTTTTCCCCCGGGAGTTGAAAAAACCCGCTTTTTGGGCCTGTTTTCCAAAAAAAGTTGTTGACCAAAGTGGATATTTGCGTTATAATATGCTAGCTTGACTATGTATGGTCAAAAGTATGTGTTGCTGCAGCGTCCCCGCTGTCGAGCATAAGTGATTTTGACAGGAGGTGTACACGAGATGAAGCGTACCTATCAGCCCAGCCGCCGTCACCGCTCCAAGGTTCACGGTTTCCGCCAGAGAATGGCTACTTCCAACGGCCGCAAGGTGCTTGCCCGCCGCCGTGCCAAGGGCCGCAAGGTTCTGTCTGCTTGAGCGTAATTTTTAACCGGCTTGAATCACAGCCTCGCTCATTGCGAAAACGGGAGTCCATGCGGGGCGAGTATCTTCGCCCCGCTCCCTTTTTATCCGGACGAATGGGCGCTTTTTTAGGGAGAGCTTATGAAATTTTCCAGTGCGCTGAAACTTAACCACATTTTCCGCCGGCTGTATGCCACCTCCGGCCACGCCAATGGGTACCTGGTGCTCTACGCCAGAAAAAACCGCATGAATACCAATCGGGTAGGTGTGACAGTG
Source organism: Faecousia sp. (assembly GCA_045538415.1). Lineage (GTDB taxonomy): Bacteria > Bacillota > Clostridia > Oscillospirales > Oscillospiraceae > Faecousia. The sequence continues at coordinate 5,671 of JAZSRI010000031.1, forward strand.
GGCAAGAAGCTGGGTCACGCGGTGGTTCGAAACCGTGTGCGCCGCCGCCTGCGGGAGGTTTACCGGCTCAATGAGGACAGATTCCTTCCGGGCTGGGATGTGGTTGTGGTGGCCCGAAGCCGCTGCATCGATGCTGATTTCAGCAAGCTGACGCAGGCCTACCTGTCTCTGGCAGAGAAGGCCGGGATTTTAAGAGGCGAACAGCTATGAAACGGTTGTTATTGGGTCTCATTAGCTTCTACCAGAGGTGCATCTCCCCCTGTTTCCCCGCCCGCTGCAGATTCACGCCTACCTGTTCCGCTTACGCAAAAGAAGCCATCAGTAAATACGGGGCTTTCAAGGGCCTGTACTTGGCCATGAGGCGCTTTTTGCGCTGTCATCCCTTCTATAAGGGAGATTACTATGACCCCGTCCCCTAACATGCTGCCCGGGAAATAGTCCCGGCCTAAGGAGGAACACCAATGATTCTTGAATTTAAACTTGCTGACATCATTCAGGTGCCCTTTGGTTATCTGCTGGACTGGCTGTACCAGTTCACCTCCAACTACGGTGTAGCGCTGATTATCTTCGCCCTGGTGCTGAAGGTGATTCTGCTGCCCGCTACCGCCAAAGGCAAGAAGAGCACCATGAAAATGTCCCGCCTGACTCCCCGGATACAGGCTTTGCAGCAGAAGTACGGCAACGACACCCAGAAGCTCAATGAGGCTACCCAGGCCCTGTACAAGGAAGAGGGCGTATCCATGGGTGGCGGCTGTCTGTGGAGCTTTGTTCCCCTGCTGATTTTGCTGCCTCTTTACACCGTCATTCGCCAGCCCATCACCTATATCCTCCATGAATCTCAGGAGGTAGTGGCGCAGATCGTGGCTGTTGTACAGGAAGTATTTCCCCTGGGTGCCAACACCTATTACCATGAGCTGTCCGCAGCACCCCTGATCCCTCAGGTGGCAGAGGAACTTAAGGGTATTGTGGCAAATGCCGACACCCTCAAGGGTATCAACTTCAACTTCCTGGGCATTGACCTGGGTGCTATTCCCCAGTTCAACCCCCTGAAGTGGGAGGCCTATGACTGGGCACACATCGGTGCGTTTCTGGTACCTTTGCTGTCTGCCGGCATCCAGGTGGTTTCTATGCTTATCTCTCAGAGAATGAACAACTCTGTGGTGACCAATGAGAAGGGCATTGAGGATAAGGAAGCCGCTAAAAAGTCCCAGCAGAACCAGTCCAGCAAGATGATGATGTGGATGATGCCCCTCATGTCCTTGTGGATTGGCTTCACCGTCCCCGGTGCGCTGAGCCTGTACTGGCTGATTCAGGGCGTTTCCGGCACTGTGGTAGATGTGATTCTGACCAAGCGTTACCGCAAGATTTACGACGCGGAGGATGCTGTGCGCCTGCAGAAGGCTATGGAGCAGGAAGCTCTGGAGGCCGAGAAGGAACGCCTGCGTGCCGAACGCCGCGCCGCCAACCCCGACGGCATCACCGAGAATACCAGCAAGAAAAAACTGCAGCGTAAGCAGCAGGAGGAGCAGGCCGCAGCCAAGGCTGCCGCCAAAAAGGAATACGAGGCGAAGCGGGGCATCGTGGCGGACGAGCCTGAGGAGAAGCCCGTTATGTCCGGTATTCCCCAGCGCCCCTACTGCAAGGGCCGTAATTACGACCCCAACCGTTACGCTTCCCAGCCTACGGAGGAATAAATATGGAAAAGACCCACATTACTTCCGGCAAGACCATTGACCTTGCCATCGAAGCGGCACTGACCCAGCTGGGTCTGGATCGGGACAGTGTTTCCGTTCAGGTTCTGCAGCAGGCGAAACCCGGTTTTTTGGGTATTGGCGCCCAGCCTGCCAGAGTGCAGGTGACCTATGAAGCACCTGACCCCGTGCCCGAGGCACCCAAGGTAGCCCTGTCTTCCGCGTCCCGCTCCAAGCCCAAGGCGAAGAAACCTGCCATGCCTAAGGCAGAAGAACCCAAACCTGCCGCACCCAAGCAGGAAGCTCCCAAGCCCACCGCTCCCAAGCAGGAGCCGGCAAAGCCTAAGAAGGAACAGGAGCCTGCAAAAGCAGAGCAGCCTAAACAGGAAGCGCCCAAGGCCAAGAAGCCTGCCGCGCCCAAGCAGCCTAAGGAAGCTAAGACCTACACACCCGCTGAGCCCGGCTCTGTGGAGGAGAAGATTGAGGTGTTCCTGAAGGGCCTGCTGGAGCACATGGGCTCTCAGGCCGTTCCCCACGCATGGAAAGAAGAGGAGAACACCTATATGGTGGATCTGGTAGGCCAGGATCTGGGTTACCTGATTGGCCGCCGGGGCGATACACTGGATGCCCTGCAGCACCTGTGCAACTACTCCATCAACCGGGGCATTGACGGCCATATCCGCATCAATGTGGACGCGGAAGAGTACCGGCAGAAGCGGGAGGATTCCCTCCGCCGTTACGCCCACAAGAAAGCCCAGCAGGTGCTCAAGGCCCACCGCCGCACCACGCTGGAGCCTATGAATGCGTACGAGCGTCACGTGATCCATGCAACCCTGCAGGATACGGACCGGATCACCACCTACTCCATCGGCACTGAGCCGAACCGCCGTGTGGTTATCGAGTACGTAAGATAACTCCCAAAACAGCAAAAGGAGCGTATCCAGAGGATACGCTCCTTTTTATATAGAGTTTGGGTTATCCTGCAATGACAAAGTACAGCAGCACCAGCACGCCCAGGACAATGCGGTAGATACCGAACACGCTGAAGCTGTGCTTGCGCACATATTCCATCAGCCCCCGGATTACCAGCAGGCTCACTACAAAGCTGACTACCGTTCCTACCAACAGCACAGCGATCTCCGTGCCTGTGGCAGACACCCCGGACAGCAGGAACTTCAGCAGCTTCAGGGCGCTGGCGCCCAGCATGGTGGGAATGGCCAGGAAGAAGGAGAACTCCGCGCCTGCGCTGCGGCTGACACCCAGTACAATGGCGCCCAGGATGGTAGAGCCGGAGCGGGAGGTGCCGGGAATCAGGGAAAGGCACTGAAACGCGCCAATCAGCAGAGCGGTTTTGTAATCGATCTGCTCCACCCGGGAGATACGCCAGGTTTTTCCGCTGTTCTGTTTTTCCGCGAACAGGAACGCCACGCCGTAAACCACCAGTGTGATGGCCACCACCACGTAGTTGTATAGATGCGCATCCATCCAGTCGTCCAGCAGAAGTCCCAGCACCGCCGAGGGCAGCACCGCCACGATCACCTTAAGCCACAGCTGCCAGGTGTTTTTCTTGGCTGCCTCATCCTTTTTGGGACTGAAGGGGTTGAGTTTATGGAAAAACAGCAATATCACAGCCAGAATGGCACCCAGCTGGATGACCACCTGAAACATTTCGTAAAATTCCCCGGACATTTTCAGCTTTACAAATTCGTCCAGCAGAATCATGTGTCCGGTGGAGGAAACGGGCAGCCACTCGGTAATGCCCTCCACGATGCCAAACAGCACCGATTTTAACAGTTCCACAAAGGTTTCCATAGCACAGTCCTTTCCAAAGTAATGGATATATTATACTCCCAATCCGGGGCTATTGCAAGAAAAACCTTCCTAAGTTGCCGGGGACGCAATTGACAGAGGGGAACGTTCTTTTACAAGCGCGGAGGGGTGTGAGCATAGAGAATTTGCCTTAACAGCGCAAATATGCCGCCGGCAATGCCGGCGGCATGAATATGACTTATCTGTGCTCTCCCAGGAAGAACAGCGCCAGCACACCGGGGCCGGCATGGGAACCAATCACTGCGCCCACATAATAGGTAATGACCTCTTTCACACCGTACTTTTCTTTCAGCAGCTTTTCCAGATACCGCACATCCTCCATGCAATCACCATGGGAAATGAATACGGTATCATTACAGCCGGGAAGGCCTGTCTGCCCCAGCTTCTTGGCAAGGGCATCGATGGCGGCCTTTCTGCCCCGGGCCTTTGCCACGTTGATCAGGTGACCCTCGTCATCCACGTGGAGCACCGGCTTGATCTGAAGCATGGTGCCCAGCACCGCGGTAGCCGCGCTGACACGTCCGCCCCGCTTCAGGTACATAAGATCATCCACGGTGAACCAGTGGCACAGGCGGTACTTGTTTTCCTCACACCAAGCGGTCAGCTCTTCCAGGGACATACCCTCGTCCCGCTTTTTGCAGGCGTAGTACAGCAGCAGACCCTGACCCATAGAGGCGCACAGGGTGTCTACCACCCGCACCTGCCGCTGGGGAAATACCTCTTTCAGATTTTCCGCGGCAATGACAGCGGACTGATAGGTGGTGCTCAGACCGGAGGAGAAGGCCAGCACCAGCACATCGTCGCCGGCTTCCAACGCCGCTCTAATGATGTCTTCCCAGGCTTGGGGGTTTACGGCGGAGGTAGTTGCCACCTCTCCGGCCCGCAGACCGTCATAAAACTCCTTGAGCCAGCTTTCCGGGTAGCTGTCCACTTCCTGCTGCTGAAAACGCACAGACAGGGGGACAAAGGTAACACCCAGCTGGTCATACATGTTGGTGGGAAGGTCGCAGCAGGAATCGGTGATGATGCGGTATGCCATAAGTAAAAAACTCCTTAAAAATCAATCTTTACAGGGGATTCTCTGTGGGATATAATGATAAAACATTACATTACTATCATAAACCATTTTCCGGGAAAAGTCAGCCCCGCAGGGGGAGAACATGATGCGGTCAGGGTATCCCGGTGGTAGAATCGGGGATTCTACTGCCAGTAGAGTTGCGAAAACCGGAGGAAATGGGGAAAATACGGAGGAAAATCCATGACAAAGTGGCTTATTAGGGTGTTTACCAAGAACGCTTCCGATGGGAGAAATCCCCAGACCCGGTCTGATGTGGGACGGCTGTCCTCGGTGGTGGGTATCACCTGCAACGTGATACTGTGCCTTGCCAAGCTGGCGGTGGGCACCCTTTCCGGCTCTGTGTCCATCACCGCGGACGCTATGAACAACCTTACCGACAGCGCCAGCGCGGTGGTCACCTTTATTGGCTTTAAGCTGGCCAGCAGGCCCGCTGACGAGGACCATCCTTACGGACATGCCCGGTATGAATACCTGTCCGGTCTGGGTGTGGCGGCGCTGATTCTGCTGATTGGCGCGGAGCTGGCAAAGACCTCTGTGGGTAAGATTTTGAATCCTGCCCCGGTGGAGGTGAATCTGCCCCTGATTGGGGTGCTGGTGGGGTCTATTCTTGTGAAGCTGTGGCTGTCCGGATTTTATGGAAAGCTGGGCCGCTTCATTGACTCCTCCGCCCTCACCGCCTCCGGTGTGGACAGCCGTAACGATGTAATCTCCACAGGCGCGGTGCTTGTTGCTGCACTGGTGGAGCGGTTCACCGGGCTGAAAATCGACGGCTGGGTGGGCCTTTGCGTGGCGGCGTTTATTCTGTACAGCGGCATTACTCTGGGCAAGCAAACCATTTCCCCCCTGCTGGGGGAAACGGCAAGTCCTCATCTGCGGAAGCTGATTCTGGAGACGGTATCCTCCGAGCCAAGGGTCTTAGGGTACCATGATTTGATGGTTCACGACTACGGCCCCGGCCAGCGCTTTGCCAGCCTTCATGTGGAGGTTGACCAGCGGGAAGATCCCCTTGTGTGCCATGAGATGATTGATGATATGGAGCGGCTGTGCTTGGAACAGCACAATGTGCATCTGGTGATTCACTATGACCCGGTGGTGATTGGAGATCCCCTTCAGGACGCCCTGAAGGAAACGGTGGGTCAGGCGCTGGCGCAAGTGGACAGCCGGCTGTCCTTCCATGATTTTCGCATGGTTCGGGGAAACGGACACACCAACCTGATCTTTGACGTGACCATCCCTCAGGATATGCGGGGACGGGAAAAGGAGATTAAAAAGACAATTAAAAGCACCCTGGCGGAGAACCACCAGGGTACCTACTATACAGTAATCACTTTCGACTCACAGGCCTTTAACTGATGTCCGTCTTTTCGATGGTGATTTTAGACAGATGAGCCTTGCCTCTTAGGGTGTAGAAGGCCAGAAAGCTGTCATAGACCTTTCGCAGGGCAACCTCATTTTCACAGACGAACTGGTGGATCTGGTCAAAAATTGCCCGTGCCTCCACAGACTTTTTCTGTTCTGCCAGCTCCAGCGCGTCGGCCAGCATGGAAACATAGTCACTGTGATACTGGAGCAGCTTCCAGCTTTCATAGCATCCGTCCGGCTGCGCTACGTGGGTATCGATCACGGGGCGGAACTGGGCAAGCAGCTCCCGCAGGCGCTTATAATCCCGGAAGAAGGGACCGTAGGGACGGTTATCGTCACCGGTGGAAGGCTCGTTGTACATCAGACTCAGTTGTGACAGTTCTTTCAGATATTCATGGACGCGGCCGGCCTCATGGCCGAAGGCGGCCTTATAGAAATGAGCCACCTCCTGTTCATAGTCGCAGTCCTTGTTCCACAGTGCCTTGCCCATGATGTACAGGGGCAGATTGGTGGGGAATCCGGCCCGCTGCAGCTGCACGTTTACCATGCCGTCGATACCAAGCTCCGGCAGGCAGCGGACGTCCTGATAGATGTTCTTGGCGACCCTTTCGTAACCCATGTCACCGGTATGGGCCCACATGAGGTAATACTCGAACATGAAGCTGTCCCCGTGGAAGAAGGACTGCCAGTTGCGCAGATGGGCAATATTTTCGGCGATGGAGGTGGGCATCACCAACTTGTTCCGCTGGTAGGGAGGCAGCTCCCCGTCAAATACCAGATAGTCACCATAGGTTTCTCCATATACACGGGAGACAGGGGCGAACATCAGGGTGAAGCGATCCTGATTATTGATGACTTCCTCCTCAGGGGCCCACAGCAGGTCATTATACAGCAGGAATACAATTTTGGTGTTGAGACCCGCTTGGGTCAGCTTTTCGTCCAGCTCATTGAGCATAACGATGTACCAGTCGGAGGCGGTTTTTTTCACGCAGTCTTCGCACTCACACTGGTTGTTGGCCATGTCCGCCAGCCAGAAGTGGACGGTGGTGACATGGGGGTGGGTCTTACAGTAGTCCACTACATAGTCATTAATCCGGTCCCGCACAGATTTGCGGGAGTAGCACAGGCTGGAATATACCGGAGCACCGCCGAAAAGCTTGCGCTCTCCGTCAATCATGGCAAGGTCGTTGCGGAAGTCCTCGGGAAGTTCTTCCAGAACGAAAACAGGGTTTACTTGATCGCCGGACATGGGATCCAGACCGTAGGGCAGGCAAGTCCAGCCGTGGCCCCAGCGCTGGTTGTCCAACCCGCGGAGGGCCATCTCCTCCTCAATGACATTGTTCATCAGGTCTACGTCATTGGCGGTGAGGGGTTCCGGCTTCATAAGGTCATTAAACAGGTGGCCGTACCAATAGGTCAGGTAGCTGCGGGGAACTCTCTGCTGGAAGAAGTAGACATTCATACCTGCCTTGGGCAGGAAGTCAATGAGCTCAGCAATGTTCTCGAAGGAAGCGGTGCCCTCGATACAGATACCTCTGTGACGGAAGGAGGCGGCTTCCCTGAGGGAAACGTTCACATTTTCCACCGGACGGGCGGGGATTCGCTCGCCCTCCACGCCGGGGCCCAGCCATACGCAGCCCAGTTCCTGCAGGAACCGGTATACGGCCAGCAGCACGCTGCGGTCATTGGTGCCAGTGATGTAGCCAACGCCGTTTGTAACTTCCACGGAAATACCGTCATCCAGCGCGGCATTTCTTACGGTGGGAAGCTCTGCGGGAAGGCCTCTGCCTACCCACAGCACACCCTCGCTGTCGGGATTATAGGCATCGGTGTAAAGCAGGTCTACCATCAGCTTAGGGTCCATCTGCTTGAGATACTTCACAAGCTCACGGACGGCAAACACAACAGGTTCACTGCGCCCAATACGGGCAATGCGTATTCTGCGGTAGGTCATAACAGTTCCTCCTTAAAAGTATAGGTGGTGTTTATGCTTTATGAGCGTATTATATCCTTGCAGCCGCCGGTTTGACAAGAGGTGGAATCCGAGAATGGTTGAGTATTCCGACCAGTTTTACAAAAAATACCCTGGCGGAAAACCACCAGGGCGCAATATCTAACGTTTCTTCTTGAAAAAGGATGCCCAAAGCAGGCAGGCCCACAGAAACAGGCTCACCACCCAGTACTGGCTGCACAGCATGGGGGCGGAGACAATGTTCAAGATGTCATACACCAGCCGGCCGGTATCGGCACCGGCGCCCACAGACAGAAAATTGATTACCAGCAGCACAAGGGTCAGCCCAAGAGAGACTATCGCAATCCACCGCACCGCGGATATCTGTTTTTTCTTGCGGTGGGAGATTCCGTTCCACAGAATAAGGGTCGCGGGCAGGAAGTAAATCAGGCTGGTAAGCACCAAAAGCGCTTTGCCAAAACCCTCCGGTTCCTTCACAGTGCCAAGGCCCACACAAAGCACATGCAGGCAGCCCCAAAGGGCAAACAAAACGGGGTTTTTCATAAGGAACGCTCCTTTCGTTACGGTTTATTTTACAGGAAACAGAACGTCTTGACAAGAGGAAAAAATGCTGGACAGGGTCGGAAATTACTGTTATAATACTATTATTATGGTTCTAATACCTTTTTGAAGGGAGCGAACGCCAATGAAATGTCCGTTTTGCGGCGATCAGGAGAGCAAAGTGGTGGATTCCCGCCATTCTGAAGATGGTCTGAGCATCCGGCGCAGGAGAGAGTGTCTTGCCTGCCAGCGCAGGTTCACCACCTATGAGATCGTGGAGAGTCTGCCTATTATTGTGGTCAAGCGGGACGGATCCCGCCAGGCCTTTGACAGGAATAAGATCCTCAACTCCATGATGCGGGCTTTTGACAAGCGGCAGGTGGAAGCAAAAGAGCTGGACCGGATCACCACGGAAATTGAGCAGTCCATCCAAAATACGCTGGACCGGGAAGTCAGCACCGACAGAATCGGAGAGATGGTCATGGAACGGATCAAACCCTTGGACGAGGTTGCCTATATCCGCTTTGCTTCTGTGTACCGCCGGTTCCAGGACGTGCGAAGCTTCGTTCACGAGATCAACAAGTTTCTGGAAGAGAAATAAGGAGCAATACCTATGGATGCAATCAATGCCTTGCTTGAGGGGTTGGACTTTGAAGGGGCTATGCCCGACTTATCAAAGCTCCTTGCGAACCTGCCCGTTGTACTGAAGTGGGCTGTGTTGGCAGGGCCTGTGGTGGTGCTGGTGCTGGGGCTGATTTACCTGCTGGTGCCCCCAAAGGAAGCCAACCACAGTCTGGGTTTCCGTACATATTTTGGCATGGGCAGCATTGAGGCCTGGCGCTTTACCCAGCGCGTTGCCGGCATCAGCCTGTCGGTGCTGGGGTTGGTGCTGACCCTTGTGATGAACAGCATCACAAAGAGCTTTGCCGGAATGGACCATTTTGTACTGTGCCAGAAGGCGGTAAAGTGCCTGCTCTGGGAACTGGGTCTGGTGGCGGTGTTCTATTTGGCTATCAGCCTGACGGCTGCTGTGTTTTTCGACAGCAGAGGCGACCGGCGCTTTGGGAAAAAGCCTGCAGAGGACGAAGCCCCCGCAGAAGAATGAAAGGCACCCCCGGAGCATGCTCCGGGGGTTTATACGCCTAAAAATGTACGGGGAGCGTTCGCTCCCCGTAGTTGTCTTTAGGTTGGGAAATCTTACTTTTCCTTCAGCAGGTCACGAATCTCGGTGAGGAGAACTTCCTCAGCGGAGGGTTCAGCAGGTGCGGGGGGCTCAGCGGCAGCTTCCTCAGCTTCCTTTTTCTTGCCCAGCTCAGCCAGCCGGTTCAGTCCCTTTACCAGCCAGAACACAACAAAGGCCAGAATCAGGAAATTGATGACCGCGGAGATAAAGTTGCCATAGGTCAGGTAGTTTTGCACTTCCTGCACCACTTCCGCGCCGTTGGCGTCTACCACGGTTTCATACACAGGCTCCACCCAGGGCATCCGGGGCAGAATGATTTTGGCATCGCTGAAGTCAGCGCCGCCCAGGAAAATGTTCACCACAGGCATAATCAGGTCGTTGGTCAGGCTTTTGGTGATGGTGGAGAAGGCACCGCCGATGATGGTACCAACAGCCAGAGCCATGGCGTTGCCCTTTACGGCAAAGGTCTTGAATTCGTCCCACCAGGAGGTTTTTTTGATTTTAGACATACAGCGCTTCCTTTCTGCTTGGTTTACATAATATTGTTTTTAGGGAGAGTCTCCCGGATTAACGGACCTTAATAACTTCCATACCGCCCAGATATTTCCGCAGGCACTCGGGAACTACCACAGAGCCGTCAGCCAGCTGGTTCTGCTCCACCAGAGCGGGGAAAATACGGGAGGTGGCCAGACCGGAGCCGTTCAGGGTGTGCAGGAACTCGGGCTTGCCTGTCTGTTCACGGCGGAAACGGATGTTGCCACGGCGGGCCTGATAATCCCGGGCATTGGAGACGGAGGAAACTTCCTTATAGCCGTCCATGGAGGGAATCAGAATTTCAATGTCGTAGGTTCTTGCCATGGATGCGGAGCAGTCGCCTGCAGCCAGCTTCACGGTACGGAAGTGGAAGCCAAGACCTTCCACCAGTTTTTCTGCCTTTGTGACCAGTTCCTCAAAGGCAGCGTCGGAATCCTCCGGCTTGCAGAACTGGAACATCTCCACCTTGTTGAACTGGTGGCCGCGAACCATGCCACGCTCATCGGCACGGTGAGAACCGGCCTCCCGGCGGAAGCAGGGGGTGTAAGCGAACATCTTCTTGGGCAGGTCGCTTTCAGAGAGAATCTCATCCCGGTAGATGGAGCACAGGGCTGCCTCAGCGGTGGGCAGCATATAGTGGATCCGGTCGTCAGTGGGATTGGCGATCTTATACACCTCGTCGGCAAACTTGGGAAACTGGCCCGCAGTTTCGCCGCACTGGTACTCCAGCATGTGGGGGGGCAGGATAAAGTCGTAGCCGTCAGCAGTGTGGGTATCGATGAAGTAGTTCAGCAGAGCCCACTGCAGCCGGGCACCCATGCCGGTGTACATCCAGTTGCCGGCGCCGGCCAGCTTCACGCCCCGCTCATAGTCAATAAGACCCAGATTCTGGCACAGGTCCACGTGATGCTTGGGTTCAAAATCAAATTCCGGCTTCTTGCCCACATAACGCAGGGGCTGGTTGTTTTCCTTGCCGCCGGGGAGCAGATCCTCGTCAGGCAGGTTGGGCAGGCTTAGCATGGCAACCTTAAATTCGGCCTGCAGCTTTGCCAGTTCCTCGGCGTCACCAGCGATGGCGGCATCCAACTCCACGCTCTGAGCGCTGTTGGCGGCAATCTGGGCATCCAGCTGGGAGGTATCCTTACCCTGCTTTTCCGCGCCCTTTTTCTGGCCGAACAGCTTGCCGTTTTCCTTGCTCAGCTTGTTTTTCTGGGCGGTTTTGGTCTCGGTTGCGGTTTTCAGGGAGCGAATCTGCACGTCCAGCTCTAAAATGCGGTCAACGATGGCGTCGCAGTCCACTTCCTTGGCCTTCAGACCGTTTTTCACGGCCTGAGGATCTTCCTTAATTTTGCGAATGTCTAACATAACTTACCTCTCCTTACGTGTTTATGCATCAATAACATTGCTGGGTTTTTCCGGAATAATCAGGGCGCATGCAAGATAGGCAATAATGCCCGCGCCGGAAAGGCCGACCAGCGCCCAGATCACCCGGACGATGGTGGGGTCAATATTTACATATTCGGCAAGGCCCGCGCAAACGCCGGCCAGCACCTTGTTGTTGGTGTCTCTGTACAGCTTTTTATCCATATCATTACCTCGTTATTTTCATCAGTGCGTCCAGAAGCACCTGCAGGTCCTCCTGTCCGTAAAATTCCAGTTCAAACCGGCCTTTTCG
>JAZSRI010000081.1:0-3982 GCA_045538415.1 Faecousia sp.
TGGCATTGCGGCGCTAATTTCAGATATTGAAAGCATCAACAAACTTTTTTATGGCGTCAAAGCTCTCGTCACTAATGGCATGCTCCATCTTGCAGGCATCCTCAGACGCGGTTTCCGGGCTCACACCCAGATGGATAAGCAGCTTGCTCAGCAGCGTATGGCGCTGGTAAATCTTATTGGCGATGGACAGACCTTCATCCGTCAGGGTGATGGAACCGTCCCGGTCCACCTCAATGCAGCCGTTCGCCTTCAAAATACCCACAGCCCGGCTGACGCTTGGCTTGGAATAGCCCATGTGTTCGCTAATATCAATGGCACGGCAATGACCGTTCTTCTTAAGTAATACATGGATGGTCTCCAAATACATCTCGCCGGATTCATAAATATGCATGTATTGGCCTCCTTGTAGATTGCTTTTAAAGGATTTTACCACAAAACTGGAAAAAATGCAACATGACCACAACCACATTTTACCACCCTTGACAGTGTTTATTCCCTGTGCTATGATATATGGGACAATTTGATAGCCATTTCGTGGCATATCCGGCGATGAACCGGGTATGCTGAACAAGATAACCGGGTGAGACTCCCGGACGGTACCGCCGCTGTATGTGCTGATGGTTGGGTCTATGGCGAAAGCCAGTCACTGGGAAATCCCGGGAAGGCGAACCCAAACCGCAGAAAGCAGTCCTCTGCAAGGCACGAGTCAGAAGACCTACGAAGTGGATTCTCCCGCACCTGCGAGATTACAGGTGTGTGCTTTGTCGCAGAAAAACGGCTGCGGCGTCTATTACAGGCGCCGCAGCCTATCTTGTTTTAGGAGGAAAATACTATGAACAAAAAAAGACTCATCCTGATTACCATCCTTGTGGTGACGCTGCTTGCCGCTATGGTGGGCATTTTTGCCCTTACCCGGCCGGAAACTGTGGCGGGAGACAAGACCATCACCGTTTCCGTTGTCCACAAGGACGGAAGCGAGAAGAAGTTTACCTGCAAGACCGATGAAGAATATCTGGGCCCCGTGCTGGTGGCGGAGGAAATCGTGGAAGGCGAGCAGGGAGAGTTTGGACTGTATTTCAATACTGCCGACGGCGAAACGGCGGACTACAGTGTAGATGGCGGCTGGTGGCAGATATTTGCAGGTGAGGAAGCGGCCGTTACTGGCGCCGACGGGATTGCCATTACTGACGGCGGCGTATATAAGCTGGTGTATACCATTGGATAAGAGAATTTCGTTAAAGGAATGGATATTGTTCGGAGTGCTAGGTTCGCTGACCTTTGCCATGAAGCTTGTGATGGCGGGTCTGCCCAATATTGAGCCGGTATCCCTGGCTATTCTGGTCTACGGTGTGCTTTTTGGCTGGAAGGCTTTGTTTCCTACCTATGTGTATGTGGTGCTGGAAGTTTTGTACTTCGGTCTGGGAATTTGGAATCTGAACTATCTGTATGTGTGGGCAGTGCTGGCGGTAGCGGCTATTTTATTGCGGAACATGCAAAGTCCCTTTGGCTGGGCATTGCTTTCGGGCGTTTTTGGACTGCTTTTTGGCGCCCTGTGCGGAATCGTGGACATTTTTATCGGCGGATTTGCCTATGCCGGAGCAAAATGGGTGTCCGGTATTCCCTTTGATATTGCCCATTGTTTGGGAAATTTTACCGTGGCCCTGATTCTCTTCCGCCCTTTGCGAAATCTGTTGGGAAAGCTGTACAGTAGAATGGGAAGGTAGACTGCATGCTTTATAGCAAAGCTGCCGTGTCCTAAAGCCCATCACAGGCAAAAAATCAACAACAGTGCAAAAAAGTTACCGGCCATTAAGGCCGGTAACTTTTTTAGGGGGAACTTACTGCAGACCCTGCTCGTAAGCCTCGATCATCTTCTTGACCATGTGACCCGTACGACCTGCAGTATCAGAAGTTGTTGCGGCGCAACAGGTTTCCGTTTCGCCGCTTTTCGTATGGGACACATCATCTGAGCGTTTCTTCAGCTTCGCCAGGTATTTTTCCGTGGCTTCGCCGGTGAAAATCTTGATTTCCAGCCGCATTGAACCGTCCTCCTGAGGGGTTGCAAAAATCCTGTCGATGTATTTATCGATAAACTCCTTGCTGATAATCTGCCGGTTGGCATCCCTCTGCGCATCACGCATGACGGCTCGGATAGACTCCATATGCTTGCGGAAATCCTCTTTGGAGTCCAGTTCCTGCTGTAGCTCCAGAAGCTGCTTTTGCAGCCGTTCAATCTCCTGTTCGCAGTCCCGGCTGCGCTGTAGGTATTCGTTGTCGGTGATCCTGCCTGTGATGTTGAAGTCCAGCAGCTTCGCTTTTTTCTTGGCTTCCAGGTCGATTTTTTGCTCGGTGGTTGTGATCTGCCGCTGAACACCGTCATTGTCCAGGGACTGGTAGAGGCGCAGATATTCTTCCAGCATGGCCTCCGCATCGGCCTCTGTTTCCTTGAAGACTTCGAAAAGAAGGGGTTTGATTTCCTCTTCATAGATGGGGAAGGAGGCACAGGAATCGGCGCCGTTTTTGATCTTGCCGGAGCAGACCCACTTGCTGTTTTTATTGCCTTGCCTGTCCCTGGAGTCGCGGCGGTAGTAGGGAGTACCGCAGCAAGGGCAGTATAGTTTTCCGGTTAGGAGGTTTGCATGGTTGCAGATACCCTGCCGGGATTTCACATCGTCGCTTCTCTTACGGAGGATGGCATTGGCTTTCTCCCACAATTCCTCGGACACGAGAGCAGGGACAATCTCTCCGGATTCATCCTTGAACATGACCCATTCCTCCGGGGGCAGGAACTTCTGCTTCTTGGTGAACATGTCGATGACCTTCACCTTATTACCCACATAGTAGCCTTTGTATTTGGGGTTGGAAATCATGTTGGACATGGTGGTGTGGGAGAGCCGGTTGCCCCGACTGTTGCGGTAACCCTTGTTCCAGAAGATCACCTCAATCTGCTTCATGGAGTATTCTCCAGTGGCATAAAGCTGGAATAATTCCCGGACCATGGAGGCTTCATCTTCGTCGATTACAAGTCTGCCGTTGTCTTTTTGGTAGCCAAAGATCCGATTGTTGCCCAGCACTACGCCGTCCTTGATGGCCTGCGCATGGCCGAATTTTACGCGGCTACTGAGCTTTCTCAGCTCGTCCTGGGCGATGGAAGACATGATGGAAAGCCGCAGTTCGGAGTCTTCATCCAGGGTGTTGATGTTGTCGTTCTGGAAAAATACGCCCACGCCATGGCCCAGTAATTGCCGGGTAAACTGGATGGAGTCCAGGGTGTTACGGGCAAAGCGGGAGATCTCTTTGGTGATCACAAGGTCGAATTTGTCCTCCGAAGCTTCCTCAATCATGCGGTTGAAATTCTCACGCTTCCTGGTGGAGATGCCGGATAATCCCTCGTCAATGTAGCCGGGGACAAAGGTCCAGTTGCGGTTTTTCTTGATCAGATCCTCATAGTAAGTGATCTGATTTGTAAGAGAATTCAGCTGCTCATCACTTTCGGATGACACACGGGCATAGTAGGTGACCCGCAGAGGAATATCGTAAATTGACTTCATTTTCAGAAGATGCCGGATGCTATGTATGTCCATACACATACCTCCTTGGAGTTCGTTGTATCATCACTATACCAGTAAGCGGCGAAGATAGCTACTGGATAGTAATGGTAAAAGAGGGCCAGCGTTTGCTGGCCCATTTTGCTTTTCATCAGTAGGCAGACGGCTTCCTGCTGTCGATTTTGAACTTGAGTTTGTTGCGGGTTTCTTCGGTGATTATGCCTTTTCCGAAGAGGTAATCATTGTAGTAGTGAAGCCAGATCTGTTCTGCGATATAGATTTTTTGCTGTGCCATGGTCTTTGTATTTCTCTCAGCCATTGCCGCCCACCTCCTTTGTGTGTTATTTTTCCAGTTTTTAGCGATTCCATACGACCGCAGCTTTTTTCGATAAATGTTTTGCCGAACTCTGTCACGACCCACATTGTGGCACCTA
>JAZSRI010000127.1:0-5736 GCA_045538415.1 Faecousia sp.
CGTAGCCGGAAACAGGCATCACATCCACCCCGGAGCAGGAAAATGCCTCGGCGAAGATGTCGCCGGCTTCCCCATGGGCAAGGACGCTGCGGTTGCCGTAATAGTCATCCAGAACAATCTGGATGATTCCCTCCAGCACAACGCCTACAAAGCCCGCCCGGTCACCCTCCAAGAAAACAGGCGCTCCCTTTTTTACATACACCTGCCGGGCGTCCAAACAGCCCAGCATGGAGACTAACTCCTCCCGACTGATTCCACGGAACAGGGGTGTGGCGGATAAAATAGAAAAATATTCTTCCATATTTGCTCCTTTTGTTGGAAAACCAACATACTTATTAAAGCCAGTATAGTAAAATCCTTATAGAAAGTCAAGGAGGGATGTATATGATTTTACACGGATGTCAGGCAAAACCCAAAACCCCTACCATTATTGAGAAAATTTGTCCCCAGTGCGGACATGAGATTGAACTGTTTTCCATCGATACCCAGATGCCCTGTGAGCACTGCGGCTTTGTGGCCTATAACGATACCCTTAGCTGTGTGCAATGGTGCAAGCATGCCAAGGAATGTGTGGGAGAGGAAATGTATGAGAAAATGATGCGCATTGCCGCGTCCCAGAACGAAAGGAGCGCCTGAAATGGTTCGCAGGATTATTCAGATTGATGAAGATAAATGCAACGGCTGCGGCGCTTGCGCAAAGGCCTGCCATGAGGGTGCGATCGGTATGGTGGATGGCAAGGCAAAGCTTCTGCGGGATGACTACTGTGACGGGCTGGGAGACTGCCTGCCCACCTGTCCCACCGGTGCCATCCGGTTTGTAGAGCGGGAGGCGGCAGCCTATGATGAGGCGGCTGTGCTGGCAGCCAAGGGTCATAAAAGCTGCCCTACGGGCGGTTGTCCCGGGCAGGCGGCTAAAGCTATGGAAAGGCAGGCTGCGCCTGCTCCGGCGGAAGCCCCGGTCTCCCAGCTGCGCCAGTGGCCGGTGCAGATCAAGCTGGCGCCTATCCGGGCACCCTGGCTGGATGGAGCAAAACTGCTGATTGCCGCCGACTGCACTGCCTATGCCTATGGCGATTTCCACCGGGAGTTTATGAAGGACCGGGTCACGCTGGTAGGCTGTCCCAAGCTGGATGGGGTGGACTATGCTGTGAAACTGACGGAAATCCTGAAAAACAACGATATCCGCTCTGTTACCGTGGTGCGGATGGAAGTGCCCTGCTGCGGCGGCATTGAAATGGCCGTGAAAAGAGCGGTACAGGAAAGCGGTAAACTCCTGCCTTGGAGCGTGGTGACCATCTCCACCGACGGCAGGATTCTGGACCGGACATAAAATAAGACGCAGGAAGTTTTTCCTGCGTCTTTGCTTATAGGCGTTTTACCGAGGCTCGCTCAGCGGGGATGGTTTTAATCAGGTTTACGGTTTCGTACTCCTTGCCCTGTATAATATTGTAAAGCAGCTGCATGCCCAGCTTGCCCAGCAGCTCCTTGTCAAAGGTCATGGAGCTTAGGGGCGGGTCCAGATACTGGGACACCAGCAGGTCGTCCAAACTAATAATGGAGATGTCCTCCGGGATACGCAGCCCTCGCGCCTTCACACAGCGGACGATATCCACGGCGAAGGAGTCACCGGCACACAGGAAAGCAGTGGGCAAGTTCTTCTGCTGCAGCAGCTTATCAATACTTACCTGTACTGATTCCTCGGAGAAGGTAGTCTCCGACAGCCATGCGGGGACGCACACCAAATCGTTGTCCTTCAAAGCGGCGGTATAGCCGCCAAACTCTGCTACATACAGTTCCGCGGGGGTTTCCGGACCGATGAAACCGATCTTCTCATGGCCATGGTCGATGAGGTATTTGGTTGCCTGATAGGCGGCATCGTAGTAGTCCACCTCCACCAGAGGCAGGCTGCCGTCCTTCTTCACATGGGCATCCACGCACACAAAGGGGATCTGCTCTCTTTGCAGCAGGGAGATCAGGCTGGGATCGGACACCTGATTCAGGATCACACCGTCGCAATCTTTACTGCGCACCGAGTCCATCAACTGCTCGCAGTTCATATCATCGTCCACAAAGGTGAACATGATGCTGTAACCCAGAGAGTTACAGGCTTTGAAAATACCGCTGAGTGTCTCCAGAGCGAACTGGTTGAACAGGTTATAACTGTAGTGGCGCAGCACTACATGGATGGTAAAGCTTTTTCCCAGATTCAGCCGGCGGGTGTGTACGTTGGGGGTAAAGCCGGTGCGGCGGATAATCTCTTGCACCTTTTCCCGGGTGGCATCACTGACACCACTGCGGTTATTCAAAACAAAGGACACAGCGGTGGTAGAGACGCCTGCCATACGCGCGATATCCCGAATGGTAAGGGTGGCCATAGAAACACTTCCTGTTAACGGCAATGTGCCAAAATATGTATAAATATCATTATAAAACGGTACACAAGAAAAAACAAGAGCAAAAAGTTTGGGAAATAATTTTGTTTATCCAGAAAAGAGCCCCCACCCGGTCCGCGGGTGGGGGAAAACCAGATAAAGATGTGTCAGTCGGCAAAGTTCAGTTCCGGATGCCGCTGCTTAAAACTCTGGTAAACAGCATCCAACACCTGCTCATCTTCCACAGCCAAATAGTTTTCGTACTCCTCGTCCACGGGCTGGATCTGCAGGATTACAAGACTGTTCTCCTCCTCCACAGGCAGCAACACCAGATACTCTGTCTGGTTATATTCAATGCAGTCCATATACTCAAAATCGGCTTGCTCGCCGTTTTCGCCGGTGAGGGAGATGATATAGGGTTCCTCCTCCTGGAGGAGCTCATCATTAGTCATAGGTAACTCCTTATCTTTGGATACGGCCGCTGCCGTCGCCGCCGGCCAGCTTTTCCACCTCGGCAACAGTGACCATGTTGTAGTCACCCTCGATGGAGTGCTTCAGTGCGGAAGCTGCCACAGCAAATTCCACAGCCGCCTGGGTGTCCTTGCCGTTTAGCAGGGAGTAGATCAGACCGCCGCCAAAGCTGTCGCCGCCGCCAACCCGGTCGATGATGTGCAGGTCGTACTTCTTGGAGAAGCAGTATTCATCCTTAGCAACGTTGTAGAGCATAGCGCTCCAGCCGTTATCAAAGGCAGAATGGCTCTCACGCAGGGTGATAGCAACCATTTCAAAGCCAAACTTGTCTGCCAGCTGCTTGGCAACGGACTTGTAGCCCTCGTGGTTCAGGCTGCCGCCATAGATATCAGTAGCTTCCGCCTCGATACCGAAAACGTCCTTGGCATCTTCCTCGTTGGAGATGCACACGTCCACGTACTGGCACAGGTCGGTCATAGCCGCGCGGGCCTGGTCACGGGTCCACAGCTTGCCCCGGTAGTTCAGGTCGCAGGAGATCTTAATGCCCCGTGCCTTGGCGGCCTTACAAGCCTGACGGCAGATTTCCACAAGATTCTCACCCAGTGCCGGGGTAATGCCGGTGAAGTGGAACCATTCCACACCCTCAAAGATGGCATCCCAGTCGAAGTCGGCGGGAGAGGCCTTCTGGATGGCGGAGCCGGCACGGTCATAGATGCACACGGAGCCACGCTGGGAAGCGCCCTTCTCATTGAAGTAGATACCCACACGCTCGCCGCCCCGGACGATCTTGGTGGTGTCCACACCGTAGCGGCGCAGGGAATTTACAGCAGCCTGTCCGATGGCGTGGGTGGGCAGCTTGGTGACGTAGGCTACGTCCATACCATAGTTTGCCAGAGAAACAGCAACGTTGGCTTCGCCGCCGCCGAAGGTAAATTCCACATGGTCACACTGGACGAAGCGCTCATAGTTATACGGCTGCAGACGCAGCATCAGTTCGCCGAAAGTTACAATCTTTGCCATAATATTTTGTCCTTTCAAAATAAATTAGATACGGTAAATCATTCACCCTTGGCGGCCTTGCGGGCCTGGGCGCACAGATCGGTGATCTTGTCAAAGTTGCCGGCGGCAATGTCCGCCTTGGGGCATACCCAGCTGCCGCCAACGGCATGGATAAAGGGAGCGTCCACATATTCCTTAATGTTGCCGGTGTTTACACCGCCGGTGGGCAGGAACTTCACACCCACAAAGGGAGCGGACAGGTTCTTCATAGCGTTCAGACCGCCGTAGACATTGGCGGGGAAGAACTTGACCACTTTAAGGCCCATGTTCACAGCGGCGGTAATCTCCGTGGGGGTAACACAGCCGGGGGTAACGGCAATGCCGTTTTCAATGCACCAGCCCACCACGCCGGCATCAAAACCGGGGGAGACGATGAACTTGGCGCCCATTTCCACAGCCAGCTTACACTGGTCAAGGTTCAGGATAGTGCCTGCGCCCACCAGAACATCGGGGCAGTTTTCAGCTACAGCCTTAATGGCATCGGGAGCGGCCGCGGTACGGAAAGTGATCTCCATAACGTCAACGCCGCCGGCGGCCATAGCTTTGGCAGTAGGAACAGCGTCCTTTGCGTCATCGATCACAACAACGGGAACAACAATGGAATTTGCAAGTCTGGCCAATACGTCCATACTTTTTACCTCCTGGGCTTTTTCAGCCTTGAATTAGAAATTCTGGAATCATTCATATAAAATGCACATATTCCGCTACATTAATTATAGTCCATTATCCCGGGATGTCAATTGGCAAAACGCAGATTCTGTGGCAGTTTCCGGGAAAGGTAAGAAGAATGAAAAAACCGGAGCCAGCCTTCCAGCCGGCCCCGGTTAGGGGAAGGAAATCGTTTTTTAATATTTTTGTTATCTGTTATTTATTTTTTTAACCTGAGTAGCTTATAGCGTATAAAAAACATCACCCTGCTTCAAAATATACATACAGTGCAAAAAAACACGCCTGCTTTGTTAGCAAAGCAGGCGTGTTTTTTGATATGAATGGAAATATTCCCGGGGATTAAATCCCGTCCAGCTTATCTTTTCTGCGCTGATTGCGGATCCGGCGGCGCTCCTCACCATGAGCCCAGGCCAGACGCTCGTCCTCCGTTTGAAGGATCAGCTTGGGTACTTGTACAGGCTTGTTGTTTTCGTCCAGCGCCACCATCATAAAATGGGCATTGTTGATCCGCTCACGCTGACCGTCCAGCGTCTCCACATAGGTATCCACGCACACTTCCATGGAGGTAGAGCCTACCCAGGTCAGCTTACCCCGGATTACGATCATATCGTTCTGAAATGCGCCCCGGAGGAAGGTCAGATTGTCAACAGAGGCGGTTGTGACGTTACACATGCAATGCCGTTTGGCAACGATACCGGCCACCTCGTCAATCCACTGCATTAAAAGACCGCCGAAGAGACGGTTTGCGGCGTTCAGGTGGGTAGGCCGCACAATATGAACAGTTTCTGTCCGGGAGTCATCCACAGTTTTCGACAGCATATGCAGTTCCTTCTTTCTGTACAGTTTTGGTTATTATACCATGCAGCCAAAGCGAAATGGTATAATATAGCCATCTTTTCCGGTTCCCGGCAAAGCCGGGGAGGAAAAGGGCGATAAACCTGGTATAATAACTGCTTTCGCAGTTATTATACCATCCCAGGGCGCAAATGCAACATTTCCGGTAAAATTCATGGTGCTCCTGCGCAGAAGCAAACTGCGAAGTTTCCCCAAAAATAAATGTAGGGGCGGCCATTGGCCGCCCGACGGGTATGCTTATTGTCTGCGTTGGCGGGCGGACAATGCCCGCCCCTACAAAAAATCAGAAATTTGCAACTTGGCTGGATTT
>JAZSRI010000006.1:0-8993 GCA_045538415.1 Faecousia sp.
GTGTGAACAGAGAGCCAAGCGCATGGCGGATACCTACGGTATACGGATTTCTGTGTGGCAGGATGGGGTTGCAGTACAGACCCAGAAGGAACTGACCCCAGAGCACAGACCGGAGGTACTCCATCAAATGCTGGATGAACTGGAGGCAGTGCTGCTGCAATTCCCGGAAGATTTTTTGGCAGACTCTATTGATGGAGGAAAGCTCCGTGTGTGCCTGATAGGAAAGCTGGGAGAGAATGAGGCTTACGATCAGTTTTATTCGGATGGTGATGCCTGCATTCTCCTGACACCTGACGGGGAACTGGACAAAGCGTTCCTGCGGTGTCTGGGCTATGTGGTGGACAGCCGTGTGTTGGGCAACAGCAGAGATTTCGATACCTGGGATGAGCTGAACCCGGAGGGGTTTGAATATGCCCTTACCTATGAATTTGAGCCGGATGAGAGTGCGCTTGGGTATCTGGCAGATGAAAACAGGTATTTTACCGAGGAACTTGCCATGACCTATCCTCAGGAGGACCGCAGCAGCCTGTTTATGTATGCTACGCTGCCCGGGAATGAATCCTACTTCGCAACCGGGGCAATGCAGGAAAAACTGTGCCGCCTGTGCGAGGGCATCCGGGAAGCATACGGTCTGGAGAAGTGGGATGGTCGACTGCCGTGGGAACAGTATTTGACGCTGGAAATGGACTTTTAAAATGGTAGTCACTGGTAAAACAAAAGCAGCTGTCTGTGACAGCTGCTTTTCCGTTAGGAACGCGTTTTTCCACAGGTTGACGGTATTCGCGCGTTTGTGATATAATGAACAAAATGGGAACAGGAGGTAATGCCATGAAAGTAGTCAGATGCCCGGAGTGTGGCAACCGGCTGGATGCCGGTTGGTGTCATATGTGCATGAAACGGATTCCGATTGCTGCGCAGAAGAAAGAAGATTCCTGGCGGCAGAGAAAATATGAGAACGACGCTGACCATAAGTGCATCAGCTTTGAGCAGCCTCGGCAGAAGGAAAGAACCCATGCAAACGCGGCAGGTGTGGGAAGACCTGCGGGCAATACGGGGAAACTTCCTGTAAAACTTGCAGTATGGACCTCCACAAAAAAGAGCGCCTCCAAGCAGCCCAAAAAGCAAGCAACTGTTATTGCCATTGTACTGGCGGTCATCTCTTTGGTAAGTACTGTGTTTGAGGGAATTGATACGATTTTTGACGATCCCATTGTTCTGGAACCGGAGCAGGAGATTGTTGTCAATGAGGATGATTGGGCAGATTATGTGGAGGAACCGGGGATTATTGATCCTACTGTGATTTATGAGGATGGGGATATCCGGGTGACGGTAGATTCCATGGGTCGGTATTATGGGGAGTCCGCTCTGGCTGTGACGATTCAAAATGACCGGCAGCAGAATGTGACGGTTAGTTCAGACATGCTTTGCGTCAATGGGTATATGCTTTCCAGCGCCTTGTTTGCACAGGTAGGTGCACAGGAGACAATGCAGCATTATTTACTCCTGGATGGGGAAGAATTGGAGGATGCGGGAATTACCCAGATAGGAACCGTGGCCTTTGAGCTGTATATGTATGACTCCGATGATTATACCTCTATCGCAGAGGTGGGGCCGGTGGTGCTGGAAACTACCATAGCGCAGGATTTTGTCCAGACGGTGGATGACAGTGGAGAGATACTCTATGAGGATAAGGGTGTTAAATTGGTATTTAAATCTGTGGACAACAGGTATGATGACTGTTATACAATGACCTTGTATTTGGAAAATACCACAGAGGAAACGGTGGCATTTTCCGACAACGGCATTTTTCTGAACGGCGAGGAAACGGACAGTATGCTCTGGAACATTCTGCCTCCCAATACCAGAAGGGTTGACAGAATTTATTTCTACGATCTGGAGCAATGGGGGATTACGGATTTGAGCCAGATTCAGGATATGGCTATAGAACTGTACATAGAGTTTATAGAGGATTTAGACCAGTGGACCGTCCGGGAGTCGGTGAATGAGGAAATCTGGGTGGAACTGTCCTGAGAATACAGAATAAAACCGGAGCGGATTGACCCGCTCCGGTTCTTTTGTGCTTACGGCGCTGTGTACAAATACACATCTTCGTAGATATACTGCTCTTTGGTGGCGGAGTGTAATAGCTGTTGCCATCTCAATAGCTTCTTAGCGTACGCGGGGATTTGTAGTAGACGGATTACAGGTTTTCGGGACCCGTATCCTACCGGTGAAAAAGAAAATGCAAAGCTCTATGCTGGAGAACCCTTTATGGGGAAGCGGGGCGGGCTTCTACAAAAGTTTACAGATTCTTACCAAAATAACGGTGTGTTGTGATAGAATATAAACGCAAAATATTTTGGAAAGGAACCTTTTTTATGAGAAGAACGTTAGCGTTATTATTGGCGCTGGCTATGCTGGTGAGTCTTGCGGCCTGCGGCAAAGAGCCGGTTTCTACGGAACCTCCCCAGACACAGGCCCCGGTTGAGACAAAACCACCGGCAACGCTGCCCAATGTTACGGTGGAGAATCCCGCAACCTATCTCCAGCTGAGCATCAGCTATGCAAATGGGGATTACCAAGTGCTCAGCGCCTATGACGATGGAGCGGGCAAGGCCTATGTGGAATACGTGGGCGAAGAGAAAAAGGTGGCAAGCTTTGACCTGTCTGTGCTCCATTACTTTACCGCGGCGCTGGAGGAAACAGGGCTTGCGGCGCTGGATGGGACACAGGTTACCGGGAACGGGAGCGACTACGGGTCTATGTACGTGGCCTTCGGCGATGAAAGCTACATGACGGCTGACTACTCAGGAAAGGTATCTCAGGAGTTTTTAGATGCCTACAGCGAAATGGAGGAGTATTTTAAAACGCTGATGGCGGATGTGCCGGTATATGTACCACAGCCTCAGATTATAGGGGAAGTGAACCAGGATGCGCTGGCGGAAATTATGGCGGTGCTGGAAGGATCCGGGCTGGAGGGGCTGGATATGTTCTATATCAGCGATGGAGAAGCACCCGGAATAGAAGGTGTTGCCAATGTTACTGCCTGCGGCCCTGCGATGATGACAACAGCCTATTCCTTTGTGGTTGCCACGGTGGAAGATGAAAAAGACATTAACGCGGTGCGGGCGTATTTCGCGGAGAATATGAACTGGAATCAGTGGG
Organism: Faecousia sp.; assembly: GCA_045538415.1. Lineage (GTDB taxonomy): Bacteria > Bacillota > Clostridia > Oscillospirales > Oscillospiraceae > Faecousia. The sequence continues at coordinate 3,166 of JAZSRI010000006.1, forward strand.
TATGCGTCAGGGCAAGCAGCGCCACCATTGCCCAGAAGGGGAATATGGTACTGTGCCTGATGGGCGGCGGCGATCTGTACGGCCAGAGTTTGTTGGGGATCAGAAACGCTGGATGGACGGATCTGGAAACCTTTGAAGACCCGGGCGTGTAAAGAAGGGTAGGGAACTGCCTGCCCAGACGGCTGAAAATTGTGAAAAAGAGAACCTGTTTGATACGGGTTCTCTTTTTTAGGCTGCAAAAGAAGGTGAATGGATGGATGCCTGGGATGTTTTTGCCGAATCCGACACACGGAAATGGAAATAAAATCGAAAAATATAAATATTTAGTAGAAAAAGATAAAAAAGAATAAAATGGTTGACAAAGCGGTGTGTTGATGATAAAATTCATGTGTAATCTTTTTATGGAGGCGATCACTATGATCCATACCAAAGTTATCGTTGTTAAGAATCCCGATGAGATGGGCGTTAAGGCTGCCGACCAGTTTGAGGCTATGATCAACAGCAAGCCTGCCTGCGTGATTGGTCTGGCCACCGGTTCTACGCCGCTGCCCCTGTACCGGGAACTGATTGCCCGTGAGAAGGCTGGGAAAATCGACTTTTCCAGAGTGCGTTCGGCAAACCTGGACGAATACAAGGGCCTTGCTCCGGATCATCCCCAGAGTTACCGTAAGTTTATGCAGGATAACCTGTTTGATCACATTTCCATTAAGCCGGAGAATACCATCGTGCCTCTGGGCCTTGCAGAGGATGTGGACGCCATGTGTGCTGCCTATGAAGAGCAGATCGAGGCATGGGGCGGTGTTGACCTGCAGCTGCTGGGTATCGGCCATGATGGACATATTGGTTTTAATGAGCCGGACACCTACTTCCCCGGCATGACCCATGAGGTAGAGCTGACCGAAATGACCATTGATGCCAATAAGCGCTTCTTTGATTCCATCGACGATGTGCCCAAAGCGGCCTTTACCATGGGTATCGGCACCATTATGGCTGCCAGAAAGATTGTTATGGTAGTTACCGGCGCTGACAAGCGGGAGATCCTGCGCAAGACTTTCTGGGGTCCTGTGGATCCTCAGGTGCCTTCCTCTATCCTGCAGTTCCATCCCGATGTAACCCTTGTTTGCGATGAGGCGGCTTATCCGTTTTAACCAACTATAAGAAGACACCCGGTTATCCAGCGGGATAACCGGGTGATTTTTACTGCCTTACAGAGCTGTAATAGTCAGAGGTGAGCAAGAGATTGCTGATGTGGATAAATTCCTGAGCGGCTACACCCATCTGCTTGTAGAGGTCTTTTGGGACAGGTTTGCCGGTTTCATTGGACAAGATAACGGGGTTACCGGCCGTATCTAGCTGGCAGACAATTCCACCCGTTGCCCAGCTTCCGTCCGGGAAAACCACATAGCCCGTGTAATTGGGATCAAAGGCATCCTGCCCCAGATAGTCGTAGGGAGAATCAATGCCCATTAAGTTCAGCACAGTGGGGAGAAGGTCCGCGGTGTTCAGGGTTTTGGACACATTCAGCGCAGGGCCATCTGCACTCCAGATAAAGCAGGGCGTTTTTTCCAGCAGAAGCTCATGGTCAACGCCGGAGTGGCTGAAAAGTTCCTCCATATTCTTATAGCCGTAGGTGTAGTGGTCAGTCATGGCAACGATGACGGTATTTTCCAGCTGCCCGTGGCTTTCCAGCTCCTGCAGCAGCCGGGCGAACATGTCGTCTACTAGTTTTGCTTTCACCCGGGCGCAATCTTCCTCCTGACTGCCGTACATACCCCGGTACTGAGGATACTGCTCCAGAGCGTAGATGCTGAGAAGCTCGTTATACACATAGCTCAGGTGGGCGGAACGGGTAATGATGGTGTTGAAGGTCGGGCCATCCCGGAAAAACTTATCGTTCAGCTGGGGAATGTCGAACAAAAGGCAGTCGTCATAGAGCTTATCTTCATCGGTTTCATAGTCAGCATAGCAATTATAGGTGTTATAACCCATGGCGGGTTCAAAGACACCCCGGCTGTAAAAGGATGGGTCATTATAGTGGAACACCTCAGAGGAATAGCCGTTGGCGGTCATTTGTGAGGCGATGGACTGGTCAAAGGAATTGGTTACGTAGTCAAAAACATAGTTTCCGGTAGTGGGCAGGTAGATGCCTGTATTCATACAGAACTCAGAATTGATGGTACGGGCGCTGCCAAAACCAGGGGTATAGAAGTTCGTGAACTGAATGCCCTCATCCATCATGCGGGTAAGGGTGGGGGTATCCTCAGGGGTAATCATCCAGTCGTCCATGGATTCCATTAGCACCAGGACTACATTCTTGCCGGCGAAAATCCCGGTCATTTCATTTGTCTGACTGTCGCCCCGGGATTGGAAATACTCATCAATCTGAGCGGATTCCTCTCGGCGGACAGCCTGATAGGCAGGCGTAAGGGGGAAAATTTCGTGCTGCCAGATATCTTTGGCGGTGAGCTGGAAAACACCGCAGATGTCATACACGCTCTTGGCATCGTACATTGTTTCGTAACGGACACGGTAGGAGGAAGAACGGGCATATTCAGACCGGGTGCCCCAGATATCCTTATCTTTCAAAAAGATTGCTTCCGGCAGCAGGAACAGCCCGGCGACAGATATGGCTGCCAGAGCTAGGCAGGGGAGGCGTTTGCGTATGCTGGGTTGTGCCTTCGGGAAAAAGCGGATGAGCAGGATGCCAAGGGCAAGGATGACCACGCTGCCAATCCACCACAGCGGGGGGAATTTTCCCAAGATATCACCAAGAAAACCAGCGCCTTCGTCGGCAAAGGAAATGGTGGACAGCCACATCATTTTGCCAAACACCATATAGTAACCGGCCTGGGCAATGCCCCAAAGGGCAAAAACAAAATAGGTGATACCATATAAGATCCGGCCGGCTTTTCTGGGAAGGAGCAGCACAACAGACGCCAGCAGCAGCGCCCAAAGACCGCCAAAAGCCAATGCGGTATACTCAGCCGGCTTTAAAAGCAGCACGGCAAAGGCTTCAATCAGAAAATAGGATATAGAAAGCAGCAGCAAGTTGAAAAATAACTTGCCGGCGGTTTTGGCAGCAGCTGGTGCGCGTTTGGGGGTAATGGGGCGATGGTCCACAGTGCGTTCCTCCAAGTGTTCGTTGAACTTACTGCATACTATACCACAACGGAGTAAAAAATCAATTCGTCTGCTGAAAACTTATCAAAAAGTTAAGAATTTTGGAGGGGATTGCCTGCCGTAAGGTTTTTTGAAAAAAGAGAAAAAAGTGCTTGACAAAAAGACAGCATCTGGCTATAATAAGCGTGTTCTGTTTGAGCCGCCGGTATAGCTCAGTTGGTAGAGCAACTGATTTGTAATCAGTAGGTCGGGGGTTCGAGTCCGTCTACCGGCTCCATTCAGAGTGAAGGTTAAGTTGGACTCGAAAATCTGGATTCAATCTGTCGGTGACAGATTGAACAACCAGTTCAAAAACTGGTTGTCACCTTGATTTAGCGAGTCCGTCTACCGGCTCCATGCAGGCTACTTGAACAGATAAATAGAATATGGGGGAGTTCCCGAGTGGCCAAAGGGGACAGACTGTAAATCTGCTGCGTATCGCTTCGATGGTTCGAATCCGTCCTCCCCCACCAAAAAACAGCTAACACCTTATGGTGTTGGCTGTTTTGTTTTACGTAGAAGAAAGGCTTCGATCCCATCTAAATGCAGCGCGGACGAGCGCTGCCGGCGAGGGCTGGACCGAGCCGAACCTTTATTTTCTTTCGCCATTGCGAAAGAAAATGCAAATCGAATCCGTCCTCCCCCACCAGAAAGAGTCCAACACCAAAAGGTGTTGGACTTTTTCTGCGTATGGGTGTTTTGAGGACGGATTCGAAAGGCGGCCCTTAGCGACATGCCGGTGGTACGATGCAACCAATCTGGCTTTTCCACACAAAATCGAGACCACGCTCCATGACAAACAAGGTGATGAACGCATTCACTGCAAGGATGGATGTTGCAAATCTTGCTATTAGCCTGTATAATATACTTATCTTTTTCGAGGTGATTATTATGAAACCAATCGAAATCATAGCCCAATCCATTGGCATAATTGCCATGCTCTTTAACATACTCTCCTATCAAAGCAAGCAACAACGGTGGGTTATTGCCTTACAACTGTGCGGCGGCGCACTCTTTTCGGTCAATTATTTGTTCCTGGGAGCCAAGGTTGGAGGCCTGCTGAATATTCTGGCAGCTGTCCGCGCCATCATTTTCCTCTTTAAGGATAAGTTGAAGGCTGACCGACTTCCCTGGCTGTTTGGTTTTGTTTCTTTATATGTAGCGGTATATATTCTAAATTTCACTCTCTTTGGCAAGGAACCTACATTGTATAACCTCGTTATTGAGATGTTGCCGGTCATCGGTATGACTGCCCTGAATATTGGCTTTCGACTCAAGAACGCGTCAGATGTTCGACGGTGCGGTTTGGTCAGTTCCCCTGCTTGGCTGATTTATAATATTGCGTCCGGTTCCTGGGGAGCGATTGCCTGCGAGGTGCTGACATTGGGCTCCATTTTCCTCGGTATTCTTCGTCATGATAAAAAAACTTAAGAAAACGAAACACATACAAATCAATTTGACTAAGCCTGCCACAAAACAACTAACACCTTATGGTGTTAGCTGTTTTGTTTTGCGTAGAAGAAAGGATTCGAACCCATCTAAATGCAGCGCGGACGAGCGCTGCCGGCGAGGGCTGGACCCAACCGAACCTTTATTTTCTTTCGCCATTGCGAAAGAAAATGCAAATCGAATCCGTCCTCCCCCACCAGGTATTGCGGCCTAAAAAGATGCCGTACCGAAGAATATTGAGGAATTAAGGATTTTCGCATTTTCACCACAGTTTGTTAAGTTGATTTTCATAGATGCCAACGCTCGACAATGTGGATTTGAACCACTGAACTAAAAATAAAGGGCAGATTCGGCAATTTAATTTTGCTAAATCTGCCATTGTTTTATTTGTTATTTTTTAGTCTTGCTTTTGCTTCTTCAACTGTTTCTCCGTCTTTAGTGAGGTATGCAACTACAAACTTATCTTCGATTTTAGCGTAGCCACCAATAACACCTTGTTCAATTTTTTTATAACTGTCAATTACACCTTTTTCAATTTTCTTGTAGCTGCTGGTTACAGTTTCGGCGATTTTTTCATTTGCCTTTACGATTTTAGATTTAGCCATACCTGTATATTTTCCTCCGATCAGATTAATTCCAAGCAGCAGCACGATGGACCACACTGCTGTGCCTGTGAAAGTATTTAATATGTGAATTTCGATCGTTCCCATACCCGGAAAAGACTGAAGCATAGACCTTTGCATTGTGTAAATTGAAACACAAGCATCTGCTAAAGATATGTTGCGGAGTATCTTTAATACCGGTGAAGCGGTATGTTTTGCCTTGACCATTCCTATGATTGCTATCGTGATTTTAGTAAATGTGTAAGTTGCGATAGCGATCATAACGATTTCGTGGAAAGCCGTACCTCGTTCTTTTAACGCAGATAAAATGTTCATACCTACTATACAAAACGACAGCACAACCAGTAAAATTCCCGTAATGCGCCGTGCAAATAGTTCGGTATCATAATTTCCCTTTGCTTTGCGCTTGACTTGCAGAACAGAATATCGAGTTATCGTCAAGACAACATAATACGCACCTACAGTAATAAACCACCACGAATGTGCGAAAAAGCCTATTATGCAGTTACCAAGTGCATAAACAAAGTTGACGATTAAACTGATATACGGGTTTTTTGCAAATTGTATCACTTTCATTTGATACCTTTAATCATCGGA
>JAZSRI010000121.1:0-12432 GCA_045538415.1 Faecousia sp.
CTCGCATCATGGTTTCTACAACCATCTGCTTAAACTCACCGTTATATCGCTTGTTTGGTACTCCTTTTGGCATAGAAAAACACCCCATTTCTTAGTACAAGTATTATACCATACTTGTCTAACAAATGGGGTGCAGTTCAGGTCTTTGGGCCATGTTTTTTAATTATTATTTTGGGAGAGGACTTCTATAAACGCATCCTTTACAATGGATAGGCCTTTTACAAGGGTATTGTCATCAATAATCAACGCAGGCATCATTTTTACAACACAGCTGTCACGGCCGGCACGTTCGATAATAAGATTACGCTTTACACAGGCTTTGATAACCGCGCTGCTGAAGGAATCTCCACCAAGTTTCTCACAGTCAACGCCCCACATCATGCCAATACCGCGGCAGGAAAGGCGGCTGTCAAGAGGCAGAATTTCCTTCTGGATATATTCCTGCATAAGATTGCCCTTGCGGACAACTTCACTGCACAGGTCATTTTCGACCATATAGTCAATGGCAGCCTTGCCGGATACAAAAGCCAGCTGATTGCCACGGAACGTGCCATTATGCTCAGCGGGCTTCCAGATGTCCAGCTTTGGATCGATCAGCAGCAGCGCCATAGGCATGCCGATACCACTGATAGACTTGGACAACGTCACCATGTCGGGCTTAATACCGCCCCGCTCAAAGGAGAAGAAGGTACCTGTCCGACCACAGCCGGCCTGAATATCGTCAACAATCAAGAGGATATCATTGTCATCGCAGAACTTACGGCAGCCCTGTAAAAACTCAGGCGTGAAAGGGTAAATGCCGCCCTCAGCCTGCACCGTCTCCATAATCAGAGCGGCAGGCTTTGCTACACCGGAATGGTCATCATCCAGCATTCTCTGCATGTATGCAAGCACATCCAACTCAGGGAACATATAGGGCGCAGGAATATGGGTGCAGTTCACAAGAGGAACACCGGCAGCGTTTCTGGCATAGGCCTCCGTGGTAAGGGCCAGAGATCCAAGAGTCATACCATGGAAACAGCCCATAAATGCCCAGACATTGGTGCGTCCTGTAACGTTTCTGGCCAGCTTCAGAGCCGCTTCCACTGAGTTAGTGCCCGTGGGGCCGCAGCACATAACACGGTAATCCAGTTTTCGGGGTTTCAGGATCTTCTCCTGCAGGGTTTGCAGAAACTCCCGCTTGACAGGTGTGTACATGTCCATGCCGTGCAGGATTCCGTCAGACTGCAGGTATTCAATGAGCTTGTCTTTAATGGCGTCATTATTATGGCCATAGTTCAGCGCGCCAGCGCCGCAGAAAAAGTCAATATATTCTGTCCCCTCTTCATCATACATGTAAGGACCCTTTCCCCTTGTAAAAACAGCGGGGAAATTACGGCAGTAGGAACGAACCGTGGACTCGTAGCTTTCAAAAATTTCTGTATTCATATGCAAATTACTCCATCGATGATTGTGGTGGATTCTGATTATTTTTACCAAACACAAGGAATTTACTGCCAAAATAGTTGATAATCACAACAACTACGCTGACAACCACCTTTATTATATTACCATCTAACCCCAAAATGTCAATAGTCAGAAAAATGATCAGAGTCTCCAGCAAGCCCGAACCAACGCGGCAGCCCATAAACTTTCCCAATTCCGGAATAACCACAGGCCTTGACCAGTCATGGCTGCCAAAGACAAATGGCTTATTGGTAAAAAACGCAAACAGCACAGCGACAATCCATGCCGCAATATTGCTGATAGTGGCGCTCCATTGAAGGACATTGTATAACGGTAAATATACCAGATAGTTTACTACCGTTGTCAGCACACCAAAAAACAGGTACACCACAACATCCTTGTGTTTTCTGTAAAGCTCCAACAGTTTCTCCATAGCACCCTTTTCTTACAGACCCAATTCTTCGCCCACCAAGATGAACTTAATCCGGCCTACAGGACGGCAATGCCGGGTGATGACGATTTGATTGCAGATGCAGCCCTCACCATTACAGTCATGGCAAACACCTGTTACCGCGCAAGGAGTATTTGCGTCAAAGCGCAGCTTATTTAAAGGCGCTGCAACTGTTCTGGCGCGTTTAACCGCGTCCTGAAGGGATTCGGACACCTTATTCATACCTGCAATCACAAGTACGTTCTTAGGCCCGTAGATAATCGCCGCGCAGCGATTACCGCAGCCGTCAATATTGACCATCTCACCATCCATGCTCAAGCCGTTAGCGCTGGTCAGGAAAAAGTCCGCGAACATGGCATCCTTTGCGGCCTGGTCTCTCTCCTCAGCCGTGGTGGTCCGTTCCCTGTCGATAACACGGTAGTCCCCTTCACGCAGAGCGTCCAAAAGACCTATCTGCGCCGCGGACATAACGCCGCCCCAGCCTACACTTGCGCCTGTGGGAATCAATTCCAGTGCTTTCGCCAGGGCTTCTGCCTTTGTTTCACAATAATATGCCTCAAAATGTCGGTTTTGCAGGTTCTTTACCAACTGTTCTCCTCGCATTTTATAATACTTTTCCTTAAGAATACCCATTTCATACGCCTCCATTTGTAAATGGGCGGACTATGTCCGCCCATCAATCAATTTTTCATCAATTTTTCAAGAGCAGCAAGCTTCAGGCATGTGCAGAACACATCCATAGCCTTCTTAAGTTCCTCAACGGGGGGGAAACTGGGTGCAATACGGATATTGGTATCCTGAGGGTCTTTTCCGTAGGGATAAGAGGCACCCGCAGGGGTCATTTCCACACCCGCCTCCTTACACAGGGCAAGGGCACGCTTCGCCGTACCCGGCATGGTGTTCAGGCTCACAAAGTAGCCGCCCTGGGGTTTGATCCAGCTGGCAAAGCCACATCCGGACAGTTCGCTCTCTAAAATTTCCAGCACAGTGCTGAACTTAGGAGCAAGAATCGCGCCGTGACGCTTCATAATCTGAACGGTGTGTGCCTTATCCTTTAGGTACTTAACATGCCGAAGCTGATTCACTTTGTCATAAGAGATGGTCTGCACACCAAAAAGCTTGGATATGTATGCAATATTTGCCGCGGAGGACGCAACCGCGGAGAAACCGCTGCCAGCAAAGGTCACCTTAGACGTAGAGGCAAATTCAAATACCATATCAGGGTTGCCAACCTCTTGGCAGAGGGAAATAATATCCGGGAACGGCAGGTACTCACCCTGGAACTCATGGATACAGTAGGCGTTATCCCACATGATGGTAAAATCGGGCGCGGCGGGTTTCAGGGCAGCAAAGCGCTTCACCGTATCGTCGGAGTATACGATGCCGTCAGGATTGGAATATTTGGGCACGCACCAGATACCCTTTACCTGAGGATCCTTCACCAGTTCCTCCACCACGTCCATATCGGGGCCGTTGGGAGTCATGGGTACGATAAGAAGCTCCGCGCCGAAGGATTCCGTAATACGGAAGTGACGGTCATAACCTGGACTGGGACACAGGAACTTCACTACCTCCTCCTTGCACCAGGGACGCTGGCTGTGCAGCAGGCCATGGGTATATGCCCGGGAGATAATGTCAAACATAATGTTCAGGCTCGAGCTGCCGCCGACAAAAATGTTTTCAGGTTTGCAGTCCAGAACGTCCGCCCAGTATTCTCTGGCACAGGGCAGCCCGCAAAGTTCACCATAGTTTCTGGCGTCGATTCCCTGGTAAATACAATCCTCACCGGTTTTAAGCACATCCATGATATCGCTGACGGCGTCCAGTTGATTCTTGGCAGGCTTACCCCGGGCCATATTCAGCTTCAGCTGCTGTGACTTGCAATGTTCAAAGTGTTCCCACAGCTGACGGTAGGTCAATTCCATCTGCTGCGCGGTCATAGAAGAATATTTCATAACGTCACCCTCTCAAATAAAACTGGAAATACTATACTACTATTTTTAAAAAAATGCAATATCGCAATCCAGAAATTTCATTTTACACAAGTGAATTTCCTAATTTTAGTCCCATTGAACAAGAATTTTATAAAAATACATTCAATTTTTTACAGTTTCTTACTTGCAATTTTCCATCCTTTGGCATAGAATCTAAAATGAGTTTTTGTGTGCAACTGTCATTTAGCAGACATAATGATTGGAAAGGAAAACAAGCAATGAGCCAGATCGTAAATGTTCCAGAAATATTTGGCAGTGATGTATTCAACGAATCCGTTATGAAGCAGCGGCTCCACCCGGACATCTATAACGCGTGGAAGCTTTGCATCGCCAACGGTACTTCCCTGGATATATCCGTTGCCAATGAAATAGCAGAAAGTATGAAGGTTTGGGCAATCGAAAAGGGTGCTACCCATTACACCCATTGGTTCCAGCCCATGACCGGCATTACCGCTGAGAAACACGACTCTTTCATCACCCCCACTGCAGACGGCAAGGTAATTATGGATTTTTCCGGCTCCGCGTTGGTGCGTGGTGAGCCGGACGCGTCCTCCTTCCCCTCCGGCGGTTTGCGGGCTACCTTTGAGGCCAGAGGTTACACCGCATGGGATCCTACCGCATTCGCCTTCGTCAAGGACGGAAGCCTGTACATACCCACCTGTTTCTTCTCCTTCACCGGTGCGGCTCTGGACAAGAAAACACCGCTTCTGCGCTCTATCGATGAAGTTTCCAGAGAAGCCATCCGGATCCTGCGGCTGTTTGGTGACAACGAAACCCATCGTGTCAATGTGTCTGTGGGTGCGGAGCAGGAGTATTTCCTGCTGCCAAAAGATCTTTACGCCCAGCGTGAGGACCTTCGTCTTACAGGACGGACTCTGTTTGGTGCCACGCCTCCTAAGGGGCAGGAATTGGATGACCACTATTTCGGCACCATCCGCACCCGGGTTTCCAAGTTTATGCAGGATCTGGACGAACAGCTTTGGCGACTTGGCATTCTCTCCAAAACCAAGCATAACGAGGCCGCCCCGTGCCAGCATGAGCTTGCTCCCATCTATTCTGATGTAAACAGCGCCTGTGACGCAAACCAGTTAGTGATGATGATTATGAAAAAGTGCGCGGCGAAGCACAACCTGGTTTGTCTGCTCCATGAAAAACCCTTTTTAGGCGTGAACGGCTCCGGTAAGCACAACAACTGGTCACTGTCCACTGACACCGGCAGAAACCTGTTCAGCCCCGGTAAAACCCCCAGCCAGAACGCTCAGTTCCTTGTTTTCCTGGCTGCGTTTGTAAAAGGCGTGGATGAGTATCAGGACCTGCTGCGCTGCTCCGTTGCCTCTGCAGGCAATGACCACCGACTCGGCGCCCATGAAGCACCTCCTGCCATCGTTTCCATTTTTCTTGGTGACGAACTGGATGCGGTAGTCCGTTCCATTATTGACGGTACAAACTATACAGACCCCGAGAAGAGCCTGATGCGTATCGGCGTGGATGTGCTGCCCGCCATTCCCAAGGACACCACAGACCGAAACCGCACCTCTCCCCTGGCTTTCACCGGTAATAAATTTGAATTCCGTATGCTTGGCTCCTCCATGTCTATTGCCGGCCCCAACATCACCCTTAATACCATCATGGCTGAGGAGCTTGGTCAATTTGCGGACATTCTGGAAAATGCCCCAGACTTTGATACCGCCCTGCAGAATCTGGTGTGTCAGGTGTTTACCGACCACCAGCGGATCCTGTTCAATGGAAACAATTACTCTCAACAGTGGGAGGAGGAAGCGGAAAGACGGGGGCTTAGTAATCTGCGTTCTACCGCTCAGGCGCTCCCCACTTATGCAAGTAAGAAGCACATTGATCTTGTAACAAAGCGCGGAATCTACACCAAAGAGGAATTTACCGCTCGCCATGAGATTCACATGGAAGCATATTGCAAGATCATTAACATCGAAGCGCTGACCAGTGTGGATATGTTCCTGCACCAGATCTTGCCTGCGGCCATTGGATACACAAAATCCCTGTGCGACAGTGTCATCGCAAAAAAGCAGCTGGGTGTCCCCTGCTCTGCGGAAAATGATTTGATCAAAAAACTATCTTCTACAACAGACGCTGCTTACGCAAAATGCACGAAGCTGAAAGAAGACCTCGCGCACACGCCCCAGAGTGTGGAAGAAGCCCTTGCCTATTGCCACGATGTGATTGTTTCGGATATGCAGGCGCTGCGCAGCGATGCGGATGTACTGGAACAGCTTACCGACAAAAGTTTTTGGCCCTATCCTACCTACTCCGATCTCCTGTTCTACTGATGAAGCAAGCCCCGATGGATTAACCATCGGGGCTTTCGTATGGATTACTTTTTGTAAAGTGCCTGCAGCGGGGCAATATACTGGTCTCTTCTGCGATCCATTTCTGCCTTGTAGGCGGTATCATTGCCGGAGTGAATTTCACGCAGATACTCATGGTGATCGTGGAGAATGGACTCGTTGTTCCTTGCCAGCATCATAACCGCAATGGAAGAACACTGATCCGAAGCGCGCTCCAGATAGGTAAGCATTTCCATAAACACCAGGCCGGGGTCAACGGAACATTCGCCGGTCTTAAGACGTTTGGTATGGCGATTCCGGAGGATCATGACCATATCGTCAATGACTTCTTCCAGAGGTTCAATGGCCTTTGCTGCCTCATTGTCATTATTGGCAAAAGCTTCCACTGTAATTTCCAGAATTTCGTTTACTGCAGCGGAGATGGTCTTGAGCTCGTGCTTGGCCATGTCAGAGAAGTCGGTATTTTCCTGCTTCAAACGCTGCGCCATTTCCACAAGGTTCGTAGCATAGTCGCCTACACGCTCAAAGTTGGGAACGGTCTGCATAAGCATATCAACCTGACGGCCATCACCCTCTGTCTCCACCACCTTGGACAGACCAATCAGGAAGCGGTCAGCCCGGTCAGCAAACTGGTCAAGGGCATCCTCATGCTCATTGATCTCCGGATGGACAGATTCGTCATAATTGGACAGCTGGGCGCATCCTCTCGCGAAATTCTCCAGAGCAACCCGCCCCATGGATGCAACGGCCTTGGTGGCTTCATTGACAGCAACCGCAGGGGAAATATACAGGTTCTCGTTGAGAGTTCGCAGTTCCGGATGGATAACCTCTTCCGGTCCCTGCTCCTTGACGATTTTCTTTGCGGCGACAACAAGCAGCTGTGTGAAAGGCAGCAGGACAACCGCGGTAATGATGTTAAAGACGGACTGGAATGTGGCAATGATGGTGCTGTTAACCGGCTGGTACCAGAAGTCCCTACCAAACACATTGTAGTGCTGCATAATGCTCATGACGATCATAAACAGCACAGTACCGATGCAGTTAAACAGCACATGAACCACACCTGTACGCTTGGAGTCCTTGTTTTCGCCGCCTACGAAGCAGTAGAATGCGGTCACAATACAGGTACCAATGTTGATACCCATAATAATAGGATAAACTGCGGAAAAGTCCAGCACGCCGGTTGCGGACAAAGACTGGAGCATAGCCACTGTAGCAGAGGAGCTCTGCACAATCACCGTCAGCACAAGTCCGGAAATAATGCCAAGGACGGGAGAGGTGGAGAACTTAGCCAGCAGGTCAAGGAATGCGGGATTTCCGGCAAAACCCTTCACAGCGCCTGTCATATTCATAAGGCCAACAAACAAAATACCAAAGCCGATGCAAATATCACCCACGGTTTTGGACTTTTTGGACTTAATGAACATAATCAGTACAATACCAATGGTCAGCGCGATGGGAGCCAGGGTATCTGTATCAAACAGCCACAGCAGCCAATTGTCACCGGCCTCCACAAACGCAAGAGTGGTGATCCATGCGGTAATTGTGGTACCAATATTGGCGCCCAAAACAATAGACACAGCCTGCTTCAAATTCAGCACGCCCGCGCCAATCAAAGCAACCGCAAGTACGATGGTCGCCGTTGAGCTTTGAATCACAGCAGTGACAAGGGCACCGGTCAAAACACCCGTCACCACATTGCCGGTGACCTTTTCCAGCACACGCTTTAACGCAGCGCCGGAACTGTTCTTCAGGCCGTCACCCATGATCTCAATACCATATAGAAACATGGCAAGACCGCCTAACATTTGCACAATAGCACTTACAATTTCCATAAACGTCTCCTACTCTAGCTCTCTAGCATAGACTAAGCCCATCCGAGCCTATTGTATATTATAAAGAAAACTTCCGTAAAAGTATAGAGGCAATTTTAGATTTTTACATTTTCCGATTATCTTCCGGTGGAACCGAAGCCGCCACTGCCCCTATCAGTATCGGAAAGCTCCGCAACTTCCCGGAAACCGGGTGTGATAACAGGCGTTACCAACACTTGGGCGATCCTCTCCCCGTGAACGATAGTCTGGGGAACACTGCCGTGATTGTGCAGCGCCACCATGAACTCCCCACGGTAATCCGAGTCCACCACACCAACCTTGTTGGCAGGGGCAAGCCCACGCTTCGTTCCCAGACTGCTGCGCGCGTAGATCAGCCCCGCATAGCCCTTGGGGATCTCCATAGAAAGTCCGGTAGGAATAAACACCGTCTGCCCCGGTTCTATGGTGACGTCACGTTCAACACAAGCATAGAGATCCGCACCGGCCGCTTCCGCGGAACCGTAGGTAGGAAGCTCAGCGCCGGGTCTTACTTTTTTTACACGAATCTGTTCCATTTTCTTACTCCCTCTTTCCCAATTTGGCAAACCATTGAAAGGACAGTGGCCAGAGCACGCCGGCTGCAATTACAATCAGAAAATACCGCACAGCTCTCCCGGGCAATTCCCCAAACAGTGCTTCCAGCGGCGTCTTTAAGCCGCTCTTTACCCCCAGAACCAGAGCAAGCCCAATGGTAACTTTTAAAACCTGCGCCCACCAGACAGCTTTGGTTGGGAACTGAATGTATCGCTTGTCCACAAAATACACCACAAAGAATCCCACTATAGCGCCCAGAAGGGTATATGCGTTCTTCAGCCCGGACTGCATATTGTGGGGATCGATATCCGCAGGGAAATCGTAAAACTCCACATAGCACAAAAACGCCACAGCAATCAGCGACATAGCCGCCATAAGGATTGGCATATTCCGTTCGGTATTTTTAAAGACAACCGGCTTGAGCATAAGAATCAGCAAGATAGCCATACCGGCGGCAACCAGCACATCAGCCGGTGTATGGACGCCTACATACATCCGGGAAAAAGGCACAAGGATTACCGCAGCCACGCACAGCCAGCGAATTACCTTATTCCTGGTGGTATAACCAAGCGCGCCAAATGTGCCAACCGAACTCTGCGTATGGCCGCTGGGAAAACTATAACCGGACGCACCCTCTCTGGCCTGCTCCAGAATAGTAAACTGCTCATCTAAAATCCAGGGTCTTGGAATCCGGAACCAAAGCTTCATAAATTGATTGGCCATGGTGCCGATAAACCCAACGGAGAGAACATAGTAGGCAAGTTTCTTATCCACACACCAAAAAAGCACCAGCGCAATCGCGAGAAAGGCGATTTCATCCCCAAGGTAGGTAATTGCGAGAAAAAATTCATTCAGCACCGGAATACGGATGTTTTCCAATAGATACAAAAATTCCATAATAAACCTCCTGAGCGTGATAATCCCATTATACACACAAAGAAAATGCATGTAAAGAATTAACAACAAAATGTTCACAAAGAAGACCTTGCTTTTTCTCCTGCTTTGGATATACTGAATGTAATAAAACAATGCGAAAGGATGGAACCCATGCCCTACTTTTATGGCTTTGATTGGACATATATCGTAATTGTCCTGCCGTGTATTTTACTGTCCCTGTGGGCCAGCGCCTCAGTAAGAAACACGTTTAACCGTTACGCAAAGCAATACTCTGCCAGAAGAATCAGCGGCGCCCAAGCCGCCCAAAGGGTGCTGGCCGGTAACGGTATATCCGGCGTGCGAATAGAGCGGGTATCCGGGAACTTAACGGATCATTATGATCCAAAGACAAATGTTATCCGTTTGTCAGATGGTGTTTATGACAGCACCTCCACAGCCGCCATTGGCGTTGCATGCCACGAGGCCGGTCACGCAGTGCAGTACGCACAAAAATACGCACCCATTAAACTTCGGGCGGCTATTATTCCCATTACCAACTTTGGTTCTAAACTGGCTATGCCCCTGATTTTGCTGGGCATTCTCTTTTCTTTTGGTGGCAGCTTCTCCTACACCCTTGTGTACCTGGGAATCGGTTGTTTCTGCTTATCCCTCATTTTTCAGCTGATCACGCTCCCTGTGGAGTTTAATGCCAGCAGACGGGCTATGCAGGCGATTCAGGAAGCGGAAATCCTTACCCAAGAGGAGCAAATAGGGGCCAGAAAGACCCTGACCGCCGCAGCCATGACCTATGTGGCTACTGTGGCAGTAGCGCTTGCTCAGCTTTTGCGGCTGATACTGCTGTTTGGCAGACCCAGAAGAAATGACTGACTGGTCAAATCCCGTTTTGGTATTGACAACCAAAACGGGATTTATTATACTATCTTGTATGAAAAGTATGAAAAGTAGGAAAGGAGGCATCCGATGGCTGGCGGAAAACACATACTTGGCAAAGGTAACAGCAAACGTGTATTTGGTACCGCAAAGGTAGGTGACCGTGGTCAGATTGTCATCCCCAAGGAAGCCCGAGAGCTATTTGGCATTAAACCGGGTGATACACTGCTGATATTCGGGGAAGAGAACAAAGGGCTGATTGTCTCCCGTCCGGAGCTTTTAAAAGATCTGGCAGATCAAATTTTTGAGGTAAATAAGGAGTAATCATGGAAGAAATACTTGAATTATATAAAGAAATGGGCATCAGCCCTGCCGTCTATGCCTATGGCGAAGAAGCATTACAGCGGCTTAAAGAAAGATTTGATAAAATCGATAAAGTGGCCGAGTATAATCAGGCGAAAGTGATTGCAGCCATGCAGAAAAACCGAGTCAGCGCCAACTGCTTTGCCGCAACCACCGGTTACGGCTATGATGACGTTGGCCGTGACAATTTGGAACGGGTATACGCGGATGTTTTCCACACGGAAGCCGCCCTGGTACGTCCCCAGATTACCTGCGGCACACACGCCCTGACGGTGGCTCTGTCTGCCAACCTGCTGCCGGGAGACGAGCTGTTAAGCCCTGTGGGTCTGCCTTACGATACGTTGCAGGAAGTCATCGGTATCCGCAGCAGCCCTTGTTCTCTTGCTGAATACGGTGTCACCTACCGCCAAGTGGATCTTCTGCCAGACGGCCTTTTTGATTATGATGGCATCAAAAAGGCCATCAATGAAAAAACAAAAATGGTTACCATTCAGCGTTCCAAAGGTTACGCTACACGCCCCACCTTCTCCGTAACACAAATAGGCCAGCTGATTGCTTTTGTAAAGAGCATTAAACCGGACGTAATCTGTATGGTGGATAACTGCTACGGCGAGTTTGTAGAAACCATTGAGCCGTCCGATTTAGGTGCGGATATGATCGTGGGTTCTCTGATTAAAAATCCCGGTGGTGGCCTTGCACCTATTGGCGGTTACATTTGCGGCACGGAAATCTGCGTCAAACGCTGTGCCTACCGGCTGTCCGCACCTGGCCTCGGTCAGGAAGTGGGTGCAAATCTCGGTCTGATGCCTGCTCTATATCAGGGCTTCTTCCTCGCTCCCAATGTGGTTGCCGCTGCGGAAAAGGGCGCTATCTTCGCCGCGAACCTGTATGAGCCTTTGGGCTTTCACTGTGTTCCCAATGCCACAGAGTCCAGACATGATATCATTCAGGCTGTGGAGCTGGGAAGTGAAGAAGGTATGGTTGCCTTCTGCCGGGGTATTCAGGCTGCCGCCCCCGTAGATGCCTATGTTACACCGCTGCCTTGGGAAATGCCTGGATATAACGACAAAGTGATTATGGCAGCAGGCGCCTTTGTGCAGGGTTCCTCCATTGGGCTTTCTGCCGACGGGCCTATCCGTCCCCCCTACGCTGTTTATTTCCAGGGCGGACTAACCTGGCATCACGCAAAGCTTGGCATTCTTATGAGCCTGCAAAAAATGGTAGATGCAGGTCTTGTGAATCTATAAAGAGAAAGGAATTTGTTTATGTCTTGGTTCTGGTTTTCTATTATAACTCTTTTGTGCTGGTCCGGATCTGACTTTTTCTCCAAAATTGGCTGCCGTGACAGTCGTGACAAGTACAGCCACCTGAAGATGGTCATGGCGGTTGGCGTGGTCATGGGCCTGCACGCCTGCTATGAGGTCTTCGTCAACGATGTCATCATCAATCTGGATGTTTACGCCGGTTTTCTTCGACAGGGCATCCAAGGCTCTCTGTTCACGGCGGGTAATGGTGGGGGTTTTCTTTTCTGCGCCATACACCTCGTCCAGCTGTCCGGCCATTCGTGCGGCGGCTTCGTTTTCTCCTTGGTAGGGGAGATATGTGTCCGCATCCGTTTCGGCGGTAATGCCAAGATTTAATCCACCGCCAGCTCCCTGCGCCGCCAAAGCTACAGCAAAACC
>JAZSRI010000018.1:0-9924 GCA_045538415.1 Faecousia sp.
TCAAACTTCTTGGTTGCATCGCCGTACGCATTCTGCAGCCACAGACACATATCGCCATTAAATGTGCCGCCATGGATTACAAAATCATTTGTAAAATTGGGGTCAGACTTACACTGTCTCATAGCGTAACTGCCTGTAACAGTAAATGTACCGCCGTTGATTTCGGTATAAACACCACCATGGGTATCACGGCTGTCTACTGCGAATGTATTGAAATCATCGCTGACTTGATTTATAAATGTACCGCCATTTACAATCAATGTGCCACTGTAATTGGTAAGAACGTTAGACAGACTTTTAGATGCAGTTGCACTCAACTCGATCTTACCGGTGCCAACAGTATCGACAATCGTAAGCTTGCCGCTAGAAACATAAACCAACAGGTGATCCTTTGCAGAATTATTGGAAACAGAAGTAATGGTATGGCCGTTCAGATCAAATGTCACATCGTAACCAGACGCAACGTAGATCATCGCCAGACGGTTGGAGCCTGCATCAACTTCCATTGCAGCATTTACATCAGAGATCATCTTGACGGTGCCACCATCTTTTGCTGCAATGACTGCCTCTTGCAGTGTCTCGTACTTTTGGTCGCCAACCTGCGCAACGTAGTTCTTAGCAGAAACAGTCCATACGCCGTTGTTCTCAACGGATTTATAGCCATCGGCTACAAAGTTCGTGTTTGCACCCTCGGAAACATTGTTCGCAGGATTCCAATTGTAAAAGGTACCGCCATAGACGGTAATTGTGCCGCGGTTGGAATCATTCTCGTTCAGTGTCCAGACGTTGCCGTCATTGAGGAAGTTACCGCCGTTAATGACGGCCTCACCGCCATTCTTTGTATAAATGACGTCATTCTGGTGGGTCTGATCAGTGCCTTCTGTGGTGTCGCCGCCGACGGAGTAGGTACCGCCGTTAATGACGACTGCACCGCCGTTTGCCCAGACAGCAGTCCAGGAGCCAACGCCGGCGTTGCCACCCTTGACAGTGCCGTTGCCGGTAATGGTCAGCGCTGCATTCTCCTCAGCCACAAATGCATCACCCTCTGCGGTGATAGTATAGCCACTTAGATCAATGGTGATTTCCTTGGACACAGTGATGGCATTTTCCTCAGCAATTGCAACATCCTCAGTCAGAGCGACAGTTGTGCCTTCTGCTGCTGCATCAATAGCTGCCATCAGCGTCTCGTATGCGGAATTTTCGGTGTTACCGCCTTCTATTGCGAACGCAAAGCTGGGTGTCACACTCAGCACCATCGCAACGGCAAGCAACATTGCCAGTAAACGTTTTTTCATAGTCTTCACCTCATGTAAAGTTTTGTGGTCACTCCTTACTGCATAATTTTGATTATGCAGCAGAAATGCTCTCACTCATTTATAATTTTACGGCCAATCAGGCGATAAATCAAGGCTTTTTCTGTCAAAGTTTGATTTTTGTGCGTTTTTAATACATTGCTTCCAGAAAATAACATACCAGCAGCGCTTTCCTAGCAGTATTGACAACAACGTAACCGTACAGACGTTTTCGTGTTGTTGTCTTTCTGTCTTTCTAAGGCTGGCAATGCAGCCTTGGAAGTAAAGAAATGTTTCAAAATAATGTGGTTTTCCTATCCTATCTCAACACCTGGCGCTATTTTAAAAGTCAAAGCTCCATGTGGCGTCATCCTGTCCATTGTCTGATACACCTGTATTGGGTGGCGCATGCACCCGGCTTCTTATTTCTAAAGAACACCTGTGCTTTTTCCTAGTATAAATAGCTTTTTTCCATTGTTCCACAGGAAAATATCCAGTATGATACTTTTGGAAAACAATTAAGGGGGGCATAAGTCCGCTATGAAATATCTGTTGGGAATTGATGTGGGCACCACCGGCACCAAAAGTTTGCTGTTTTCTGAAAATGGCAAGCTTCTGGGCAGTGCCTACCGAGGCTATCCTACCGCAACGCCGAAGCCGGCTTACTGTGAGCAGAACGCCGGTGACTGGTGGAATGCTGTAAAAGAAACCGTAAAAGAAGTTTGTGCGGATCCAAAAATCGCCCGTCAGGTGGCCGCCATTTCTCTCTCCGTGCAGGGCGGTACCATGGTGGCGGTAGATGAAGATCTGCAGCAGATCCGCCCTGCTATGGTCTGGAGCGACAAGCGCTGCGCCGCCCAGCGGGAAGCCTTTCTAAAAGAGGTAGGTGGTGACCGCTGTATCTACGAAAAGACCGGCTGGCATCTGGGTCTGGGTCTGAACGCACTGCAGATCCGCTGGATGCGGGATAATGAGCCGGATTTTTTTGCAAAGACCCATAAATTCCTCTCTGTTCCCGATTATATTTCTGCCAAGCTCACCGGCATCGCTGCCGTGGATTTTTCCAACGGCGGTATCAACCAGCTGGTAAATATCCGGGAAGGGGTTTACGACCGGGACCTGCTGAATTTCGCCGGTATTAGCGAAGAAAAGCTTCCCAAGCTGATCCCCTCCGGGCAGGTCATCGGCAATCTGACAGAATTGGCGGCCAGAGAATTGGGCCTGAGTACTGCTTGTGTGCTGGTATCCGGCGCCCACGACCAGTACGCCGTAGCATTGGGTGCGGGCGCTTGTAAGGCAGGCGATATTTTGATCGGCACCGGCACAGCCTGGGTGGTCACCGCTATGGCCGACCGGCCGGATTTCTCCTCGGGACGAGCCCAATCTGTGGCTGCCGTTCCCGGTAAATGGGGTACGCTGTGGTCACTGGCCTCCGGCGGCGTGTGCCTGGAGTGGCTGCGGAAAAATTTCTCGGATCATCCGGATTCTTACGATGTGATAAATGAACAAGCTGCCCAGCGCAGCGCTGCCGCGGAGGGGCTGTACTTCTTCCCCTTTGCCGGCCGGTCTACGCTGGAAAAGGATTTCCAAAGGGGTAGCTTTGCAGGCCTTAGCCTGTCCCACGACCGATTCCATATGGCACGGGCCGTAATGGAGGGTGTGGCATTCCAGATCAACTTAATGCTGGAAACTTTCCAAACCAAGCCCTCTGCTGCCGGGCTGAAGCTGGCCGGCGGCGCAACCAAAAGCCAGCTTTGGTGCCAGATGATGGCAGACATTTCCGGCATTCCCGTACGAATCCCGGAAGTAGCGGATCTTGCCTGCGTGGGTGCGGCAGTACTTGCCGGCGTGGGTTGTAATCTGTTTTCCAGCCCGGAGGAGGGTTATGAACAGCTTAAGGTGAATGAGCGTGTCATCATGCCCAACCCGGAAGGCACAAAGCAGTACAAAGCGCATTTTGCCGCCTACAAGGCTTTTGCGGAAAAGCTGGGCGCGGCCTATGGTTTATGAGAAAACGCACCGCTATCCCCACTGATCCATTCCAGTCCCAAATGTTCTCACTTCGTATACAAATCCGAGGTTTTCCAAACCTTTATTTCTCACCTTATACCACACAGTCCCACCGCTTACCACAGCGGTTGGTGTCATTCGTTGGTGTCAAGCCGCACATCACCCACGCTCCCAGCAAAACCAACTGGGAAATTACTTCGTCGGGTTTTTGACCAACTGGGAAACAACCCTTCGGGTTCCGTACCACAAGGTACTACATAACACCAAATAACACACAACTCTTCGGGCTGAAGCATTGATATTTTGCAAAAAGTTCGAGAAATGGGTGTATCCGTTACTCACGGGTACACCCATTTTTCATACCCAAAGAGTGTGGTTAGATACTATCACTCATGAAAGGAGAAGCAACTTGAAAGCACAAATTATCGCATCTGCGAACCAGAAAGGTGGTGTCGGTAAAACTACCACCACCGTCAATCTAGGGGTGGCCCTTGCAAGAGAGGGAAAGAAAGTGCTGCTGGTGGACGGAGATCCACAGGGCAGCTTGACTGTCAGCCTGGGTATTCAGGACCCGGATTCGCTGACGGAAACCCTTTCAACCCTTATGCTTGCAGAAATGGAGGACAAGCCTATCCCACCGGATTATGGGATCATCCACCATCAAGAAGGCGTTGATCTTCTCCCCGGCAACATAGAACTGTCCGGTGTGGAACTCAGCTTGGTCAACACCATGAGCCGGGAACTCGTCCTCCGGAATGTTCTTAATCGCCTCCGCAACAACTACGATTACATTCTCATTGACTGTATGCCTTCTCTTGGCCTTATGAATATTAACGCCCTGGCTGCAGCAGACGGTGTAATCATCCCTCTGCAACCTCAGTTCCTTTCCACAAAAGGTCTAAACCTACTGTTGCGATCCATCGCAAGAGTCCGCAAGCAAATCAATCCCAGTCTCCGCATTGACGGAATACTGTTCACCATGGTGGACAGTCGTGCAAACAATGCCCGTGATATTATTTCCTCTCTGCGCTCTGCGGTTGGAGATAGCATCCGGGTATTCAAGACTGAAATTCCCCGGTCTGTTCGGGCCGCTGAAGCTGCTGAAAATGGCAAGAGCATTTTCAAGCATGACCGACGGGGTAAAGTTGCCGGAGCCTACACAGCACTGTCAAAGGAGGTGAACGGAAATGGGCGAGAAGCGTATAGATCTAGGTCTGACGGCGCTAGATGAGCTGTTTATGACTGAGGAAGGGCGGCAAGAGAACCGTCTGCCCCGTATCCGTCAGCTACCCCTGGATATGATCGACGATATGCCCGACCACCCTTTCAAAGTACGGAGGGATGATGATATGGAATTATTGATTGAGAGTGTCCGGGACCATGGCGTAATTACTCCTATCATTGTTCGTCAAAAGGAAGATGGGCGGTATGAAACTGCCGCAGGACATCGCCGCCGCATGGCATCCAAGATCAACGGATTAACCACTATCCCGGCTGAGGTCAGAGATATGACCAGAGATGAAGCAATCATTCTGATGGTTGAATCAAACCTTCAGCGATCTACAATCCTGCCAAGTGAAAAGGCATTTTCCTACAAAATGAGGCTTGACGCGATGAAAAGGCAGTCAGGAAGACCGCGCAAGGAAAATGTGTCCCCAGTGGGGACGAATTTTCGAAGCGATGAAGTAATGGCACAAGAGACTGGAGACAGTCGCAATCAAATTCATCGCTATATCCGATTAACATTTTTACAACCTGCGTTGTTGGATATGGTTGACGAAGGCAAGATCGCACTTCGTCCCGCAGTAGAGTTATCTTACCTTACTGAACAGGAACAGCGGGATTTAGTAGAAACCATAGGATATGAAGACGCTACCCCGTCACAGTCGCAAGCAATTAAGATGCGTGAAATGTCCAAGGCCGGTACTCTTACTATGGATGCCATCCTTAACATCATGTGTCAGAAGAAACCCAATCAGAAAGAGAAGATCAGCTTCCATACCGAGAAGCTGAAACCGTATCTCCCCAAGAACATCACACCCAAGCAAACCGAAGAGTATATTTTGAAAGCGCTTGAATACTACCAGCGGTACAGGGAACGAATGAAGGAGCGAGGTGACAGATAATTGACCAGTGCCATGATTACCATGGGGGTAGTCTACCCTTTTGGCGGCGGCATCGGTTATTTCTGCCGGTCTCCCCCTCTCACACTCTCCCCCCTCAGATAACCTACTGGACTTACTGAAAAGGAAGAACTACCGGTGAATATTTGTAGATTTGGCGAATGACACCAAATGCGGTAAAATCGGCAATAAGGAGGTGCCTTAAAAATGAAAAAAGCATTTGCAGTCATTCTTTTGCTTGCCCTGGTACTTGCAGGGTGTTCAAATCAATGCCAATCAGATCCACCAGGTACAGAAGCCTTTCAGATCAATTCCCATCCAACCTTTTCTACGGAAGCCACGGAAGTGACGGAAAGGCTGGACGATAAAAGGGCGGAAGACAAGCTGACTCCCACTGAAACAGAAGCCACATCCGGCAAGGATAATTCAAACGAAATAACTGATACAGTAGAGAAGCCAACTGATCCTTCTGCAACAAAACCCGATTCCACTAAGCCTCAAGGTAATGAGGATCAGCAGCAAACCACTCCACCGCAGGAAACGGGTACGCCCCCCACGACACCTGTTCCAACAGAACCGGTTCTCCCTACACAAGCTGAAACTGTTCCTACAGAGCCAGAATCTACAAATCCAGAAACGGAGCCAACGGAACCGGAAACCACTCCCACAGTACCAGCCACAGAACCCACAGGCTGCACCCATGAATGGAAGTGCATCCACCATTCTGAAGAAGGTCATTGGAGAGCTGGCATCATTTGTGACTGCGGCTGGACTGTGTACGGTGATCCAAGCGAACTTCCCTCACTGTGGAATGCCCACTCTGCTTCGTTCCCACCGGCAGAATCACTGTTTGATCACGGTGGATTTGGCAGCATAGACGAATGGATCGTGGACAAGCCCGCTTATGACGAATGGGTATGTCGTCATTGCGGCGAACTAAAAGAATAATCCCTATACCCCTAAAGCCTCTTGGTGTTTCCGTACATCAAGAGGCTTTTTTATTTTCCGAAGAAGGAGGAAACCCAATGAACGCAATGAAGAAAATCATGGCGCTTCTGCTGGTGTTTACACTGGCGGTTTCATGCTTCCCTCTTGGTGCGGTAACGGCCTTTGCGGCAGAGATTGACGAGGGTGAATCAACCCCGACCGATGCAACTAATCCAACCGTACCGGAGGAAATAGAAGCAACGCAACCACCGGAAGAAGCCACGGAAGCGCCAACAGAAGAAACAGAACCCGCTGAAGCTCCCCCGGAGATTATGATGTTCTCTGCAAGTCCTGCCAGCGATGATTCTGAAGGCGGCAGCTCTGGTTCTGAAACCGGCGACGGTGGTGATGGCAGTGGTAATGCAGCTGGCGACGGCTCCAACTACATGATCGCAGCCGGTGTCACCATGCAGATCGTCTACTATCGTTATGACGAGTGCTACAACCGTTACAACTCCCACGGCAATGTAATCGAAACACTGCAGACGGGAAAGGCCATCCCCTGGAACGACACCGGCAAGGATCAGGGTTCCGCCGCAACCACGGTCTTTGACACATTCACTATTTCTCCCCACACCTTTATTGTGAAGGCAAAGTGGAACTCTTACCCCTATGTCTATCACTTCCCCATAGAAAACATCAAGAGCGATGGATGTCAATTCAGTTGGACCGGCTTTACCAACTTCTGGTTCAACTATGAGAACCCCGGTGGTTCCGCGTCCACCTATCCTCGCATTGTCCGTAATGAAGAAGGCGGCAGTATTGCCATTGAGAACTATCTCGCCAGAATCATTTTAGGCAACGACTACGGCGCATGGGACAAACTGGACATCGCAAAGGGTGAGACTGTGGCAACGGACACTTCCTTATTCGCGTCTGTTTTGAAGTATCTGGGTGCAAGTGATCTTGCTGTTCAGAATTACCTGGATGCTTATTACGGCAAACTGAGTGTTGCACAAAATGGCGATGTGCTGATTCCTACCATCATTTGGTCTTATGTTGCGTTGGAAAACCTGGGTGGTACTAACCGCATCTATACTATTGGAGATATTGCGGGAAGCGGCAGTGCAAATGGTAACTGGCTGCAAACAACCTACACTTCCGCTGCAAACTGCAATAGCGGTTACGGTGCCTGTTCCTGGATGAAGAACTCCGAGGACACCGCAATCTGCAAGCTGATGCTTGGCGGTACGCACAGTTCTTCCCACAATTCCACGATTTGGACAGATGGCGGATCATCCAACTTGTTTGGAACCGGCCTTGTCAATCGAATCCAGACCCAGGTTGATGCTACCGCTGAAAACGGGACCAATACCTTCTACTATCTCAGAGGATATTGGACTCCCTACGGCACCGGAAAAGGCTCTGTTTCGCTGACAAAAACCAACACTGCGGGTACTGCAAATCTGGCAGGTGCAGAATTTACTCTGTATCGAGATCCTGCTTGTACAACCCCTGTCACCAGTGCCGACTATCACACACTCTCCACTTCCGATGCAGGATATGTCAGCGAGAGTGTTCGAAAGACCAATTCCAATGGACAGGCCCAGTGGACAGGCTTGTATACTGGCACTTATTTCCTAAAAGAAACCAAGGCTCCGGGCGGTTATAAGGTCAATATTGATGCCAATGGCAATGTGGAAGTCAAGGAAGTTCCCGTAGGCTCGGGCACAACCAATATGACTCTCACAAATGCCGAAAACTCCAAGCCTGTTTCCTTGAAAAAGTCCATCAATGCTTCACAGACCTGCATTGACCAAATCAAGAACAACAGTCTGTATTCCCTTGCCGGTGCAGAGTACACCATTTCTTTGAATGGTACTGTCATGGAAACCATTAAAACCGATGCCAACGGCAATGCCGTGTCTGCCAAGCAGTACAACATCGGTGATGTGCTGACCATCAAGGAAACCAAGGCCCCCAAGGGGTACAAGCTGGACACCAAGACCTACACCCACACGGTCACATCCGGTGAAAACCTGATCTCTGTATCCGACATTCCTATTTTCGACCCGCCTTTTGTTTTGACGAAAGTGGACAAGGATACCACAACTCCGCAGGGTGATGGTTCCTTTACTGGCGCAGTCTTTAAGTGGGAATACTTCCCCAACAACAACTGGAGTGGCACACCCGCACGGGTTTGGTACTTCGCAACAGACAGCGCTGGCAGATGTGTGTATAGCAAGGATTACCTTGCATCCGGTTACACCAGTGATGCTCTGTATGTATCTCCTGCCAATGTGCAGCAGCTTCCCCTTGGCACTGTGAAGATCACGGAAGTGAAGAACTCCCTGGGTTACACAGTCATCGCAAGTCCGCTGTACTGCACGATTGCAGAAGATGCTTCCAAAGCCAGCGGCGCTAAACATGTGTGGACGGAAGAATCCAAGGCTATTCTGACCCAGATGGCAAATGGCGACTGGGGCGTTTACGAACCCATCGACATCAATCTGTTCGGTTCTGTCAGCATTGAAAAGTACGATGCTGCCACCGGACAGACAGCACAGGGCGAAGCAACCTTGGCTGGTGCCGTGTATGAAGTAATTAACAGCAGTGTCAATTCTGTGGTGGTAAACGGCAAAATCTATGCTCCCGGAAAGGTTATCTGTGAACTGACCACGGATGCCAAGGGTTATGCCAAGACAGGCAATATTTTCCCCATTGGCACTTATACAATCCGGGAATCCGCACCGTCTGCGGGTTACTTGCTGAATACCGGGTGGCAAAAGACCTTCTCTGTGACTGAGGCGAAAAAGGACCACAGCTTCACTTATGTCGATGGCACTGGTTGCCCCGAAACTGTGATTGCCGGTAAGGTTCAGATCACAAAGAAAATCGTAAACACCATTGATAACCTCTCTGCAGCAGAAGTTGGCGCAAAGTTCTCTGTTACTGACAGTAAGGGTACTGTGGTAGATACCATCGTGATTGCAGAAAATGGTGTCGGTATCTCCAAGGCTTTACCTTATGGCACCTATACCATTAAGCAGATTTCCGGACAGGCTGGCACGATTTTCTGTGATGCCTGGACGGTTACTGTGAACGAACACGGCAAGGTCTACGAATATGCAAAGGAGAATCCTCTGTGGACTGCATCTGTTTCCCTCTACAAGAAGGAAGCAGGCGTAGAAACGCCTCTGGTTGGCACCTTTGAACTGTGTGAACGCATGGAAGATGGAACTGTAAAGGTTCTGGAAACCGGCACCACCGGCGCAGATGGAAACCTTGCCTTTACCCGTAAGATCGTGTACACCGATGGCGTGTGCAACAAATCCACCTATTTCATTCGTGAAAAGGAAGCACCGGCAGGCTATGTGCTGGATACCAACGAATATCCCGTGTCTTGCACCGAGAACGAGCAGAAGGTCTCTGTGACCATCGAAAACGCCCCCATCCTTGGCAGTTTGGAACTGCGGAAGAAGTCCTCCATCGGCAAGCCGATGCAGGGCGTTGAGTTCCTACTGGAGTATTCTTTGGATAACGGCAGCACATGGAATGTCGTAACCTACCGA
>JAZSRI010000089.1:0-3056 GCA_045538415.1 Faecousia sp.
ACGCAGAGAAATTGAGAGAGAAAAAGAAGAAATGAGAAGAAATAAGAGGACGGGCAGCGGAGAAAAAAGGAGATAAAAAGGAAGTTGTGGGAGAATGTGGGAAATTGCCCTTTTGAGAATGAGTGAAGTTACCCTATGACACCAACATTCAATATAAAAAACCGGACGTGTGTCTAACAGATACACGTCCGGTTTTCACATTGTAAAAAAGGCTTCACTTCAACCGTTTTTCCAGCGTATAGGCGTTGAGTGCGGTCAGGTGCACCTTTGTCAGGCCGTACTCGGCGGTGAGCACAAAGCTTTTGGGCAGGTCATCGCAGGGGATTACCAAACCCTCCTTCTCCGCCTTGCTGAGAAATTCTCTTGTCCGCTTGGAGGTGGAGGTGTTATCCATATCAAAAATGCCAATAATGGAGCTTTCCCGCACCGCCATATCATTGCCTATGGACAGATACATACCCTTCCCTCCGTTACTTGTACAGCTGGGACTGGGCCACAGCCAGCTGGTCACAGCGGTTGTTTTTGGGGTTATCGCTGTGTCCCTTCACCCAGTGGTAGCGCATTTGATGTATCTGGGTCAGTTCCAGCAGCACCTGCCACAGATCCGGGTTCAGGGCCGGTTTCTTGTCCGATTTGACCCAGCCCTTTTTCTGCCAGCTCTCTGCCCAGCCCTTTTCCAGGGCGTCAATCACGTACTTGCTGTCGGAATACAACTCCACCACGCAAGGCTCTTTCAGCGCCTGCAGACCCCGAATCACAGCGGTCAGCTCCATGCGGTTATTGGTGGTGCAGGCCTCTCCGCCGGACAGCTCCTTTTCCCTGTCCTTATAGGACAGGATCGCCCCCCAGCCTCCCGGGCCGGGATTGCCGGAGCAAGCTCCGTCGGTGTAGAGTGTTACGGTTTTCATTCTGCTTCCTCATCAGCGGGCACTGCCTGCACAGACATAAGCTGGTTGCCCTCTTCAATACGCATAATGATTACGCCCTGCACATCCCGCTTGTACACATTGATATCCGCCGCCCGGACACGGATGATGACGCCGCCGTTTTCAATAAGCATCACGTCATCGTTCTCACCCACTACGCAGCAGCCAGCCACGTTGCCGGTCTTTTGGGTGATGTTGTAGTTTTTAAGACCCTTGCCGCCTCTGGACTGGGGAATCTTCTCTCCGTTAGGTCCGGTACGCAGGTATTCCACCAGCTCCGTACGCTTGCCGAAGCCGTTTTCCGTTACCGTCAGCAGGGTGGTTCCCTCCCGGGCAACCTCCGCGCCGATCACGTAGTCCCCATCTGTCAGCTGGATGCCCCGCACGCCGGAGGCGTCTCTGCCCATGGGACGCACATCGTTTTCGTTAAAGCAGATGGCCATGCCCTGTGCGGTTGCCAGGATAATATTGTCATTTCCGTTGGTGCGCATGACGTTAATGAGCTGATCTCCCTCGTCCAGAGTAATGGCCCGGATACCGGTTTTTCTTCTGGTTGCCAGGGCAATAAAGGGAATCCGCTTCACCGTACCGTTACGGGTACACATCATCAGGTACTCATTTTCATCAAACTCCCGGGTAATCACCATGGCGGTGACATTTTCTCCCTGCTCCAAAGGCAGGATGTTCACCATGGCAGTACCACGGGCGGTACGCCCGGCCTCGGGAATCTGGTAACCTTTCCGGTGGTGTACCCGGCCCTTATCGGTGAAGAACAGCATATGGTCATGGGTGGAGGCCACGTTCAGTGTCTTGACGAAGTCCTCCTCCTTCAGATTCTGGGCGTTCACACCTCTGCCGCCTCTGCTCTGGGTGCGGTAGGTATCCACAGGCATACGCTTGATGTAGCCCTGATTAGAGATAGTAAAGGCGCAGGTTTCCTCCTCGATCAGGTCCTCGATATCAATTTCATCCTCGATTTCCTGAATCTCCGTCTTTCTGTCGTCGCCGAATCTATCCCGGATGGCGATCAGTTCCTCCCGGAGGACTGCTTTGAGCTTGCTCTCATCACCCAGAAGCTCCAAATAATAGGCAATCCGCTCCTGCAGTTCATCGTATTCGTTCTGGAGTTTCTCCCGGTCCAGACCCTGCAATGCCTTCAGGCGCATGTCCAGAATGGCCTGTGCCTGCACCTCGTCCAGACCGAACCGCTCGCACAGCCGCTCTTTGGCATCGTCATACGCCGAGCGGATGATCCGAATCACTTCGTCAATATTGTCCTGAGCGATCAGCAGACCCTCCAACAGGTGCGCCCGCTCCCGGGCTTTCCGCAGGTCATATTGGGTACGGCGGGTGAGTACCTCCATCTGGAACGCCAGATACTCATCCAGAATCTGCCGCAGGGACAAAATTCGGGGCTGTTTCTGATCGTCCACCAGCGCCAGCATGATGATAGAAAAATTGCTCTGCAGGGACGTCTGCTTAAACAGGTTATTCAGCACCACCTGAGGATTGGCATCCTTTTTCAGCTCAATAACCACCCGCATACCGTTGCGGTCTGTCTCGTCACGCAGGTCGGAAATGCCCTCCAGACGCTTGTCCTTCACCTGTTCTGCGATGGTTTTGATCATCTGCCGCTTGTTCACCTGATAAGGAAGCTCTGTGACGATAATCCGCATCCGGTCCTTGCCGAATTCCTCAAATTCCGTCCTTGCCCGTACCACCACCTTGCCTCGGCCGGTGGCGTAGGCGGCACGGATACCGGATCTTCCCATGATAATGCCGCCGGTGGGGAAATCCGGGCCGGTGACATGCTCCATCAGGTCAATGGCGGTGGCCTCAGGGTCATCCAGCACGCAGACGCAGGCGTTGATCACCTCCCGCAGGTTGTGGGGCGGGATGTTGGTGGCCATACCCACAGCAATACCGGATGAGGCGTTCACGAGCAGGTTGGGGAAGCGGCTGGGCAGTACCCGGGGTTCTTTCCGGGATTCGTCAAAGTTGGGGTCGCAGTTTACGGTGTCCTTACCAATGTCCCGAAGCATCTCGTTGGAGATTTTGGACAGCCGGGCCTCGGTGTAACGGTAGGCCGCGGGGGGATCGCCGTCCACGGAACCGAAGTTTCCGTGGCCG
>JAZSRI010000169.1:0-5597 GCA_045538415.1 Faecousia sp.
AAGATCTCCTTTCCTTAGCCTCTTGCGGAAGCCTTCTGGGGATTTCTGCCGGAAGCCTTCTGCGGGTTCTTGCTGATGTCTGCACCAGCCTGCTTGATCTTGTGAGTCTTGACGGTGTTGCGCAGGTATACCAGACCGCCCTTGGGGCCGGGGATGGCGCCGCGGATAACGATCATGTTCAGCTCTGCGTCTACCTTGACGATCTCCAGGTTCTCGATGGTGACCTGCTCATTGCCCATCTGGCCGGCGCCGATCTTGCCGGGGAAGATGCGGGACTGGTGAGAGGAAGCGCCCATAGAACCGGCGTGGCGATGAACGGGGCCGCCGCCGTGAGTCATGTCGGTGCGGTGTGCGCCGTGACGCTTGATAACGCCCTGGTAGCCATGACCCTTGGTGATGCCGGTGACATCAATCCAATCGCCTGCTTCGAAGGTGTCAGCCTTGATCACGTCGCCAACATTCATGTCAGCAGCGTCGTCCAGCTGGAACTCCTTCAGATACTTCTTAGCCTCAACGCCGGCCTTCTTCAGGTGGCCAGCTTCGGGCTTGGTCAGCTTGGACTCCTTGATATCCTCAAAGCCCAGCTGTACGGCTACGTAGCCGTCGGTCTCAACGGTCTTCTTCTGAGTGACGACACAGGGGCCTGCTTCCACAACGGTAACAGGGATTACCTTGCCGGTCTCATCGAAGATCTGGGTCATGCCCACTTTCTTGCCGATGATTGCCTTTTTCATCTTTGGTTTTCTCCTTTTATTAGGTTATTGGTTGACGGATGCATTGGGACATCCTGCCAACATGACCCGTCCGCCCGATGCTAGAACAGTGCGGGCAGCGGTGAATTCCTATATATAATGTATAGGAATTACAGCTTTATCTCTATCTCAACGCCAGCGGGAAGATCCAGGCTCATCAGAGCCTCAACGGTCTTCTGGTTGGGGTTGAGGATATCGATCAGTCTCTTATGGGTTCTGCGCTCGAACTGCTCACGGCTATCCTTGTACTTATGGACAGCGCGAAGGATGGTGACGACTTCCTTCTTGGTGGGCAGGGGGATGGGACCGGATACGGAAGCGCCGTTGCGCTTTGCGGTCTCGACGATCTTTGCAGCGCTGGAGTCGATCAGCTGGTGATCATAAGCCTTCAGCCGGATGCGGATCATTTCCTGGTTTGCCATGGTTTGTTTTCCTCCTTGATTTTAACGTACTCAGTTTTCGTGGTGCTGGGTACGGTCGAACTGCTTTATCCACGCCGTCGTGCGTATCATTCCGAGCCAAGAAAAATGGCCGACACAAGGCCGACCCTTTTCCTGCCGCAGCGATATACGCAGCGCAGACAGGACAGTTCAGCCGCCCGATGACCGGACATACTCCGCAGAAGTTACCGTTTTTTAGACGCAATCTCCTGCATCATCGCAGTGCAAGCGCATAGTTTCCCTATACGCGCCCGATTATGATATCATCCCTGCCCCATTTTGTCAAGTATTATTTTAGAAATAATCACAAAGTTTTTCCTATATTTTCGTACAAATCGCAGATTCTTTTCCGGCCCGCAATTTCCTGTAACCATACAAAAAGGAGGGCCACAGCCCTCCTTTCATTGAATTGTATTATCCCTTAAACCGGGGCTGGCAGGTCAGATTTACACCCAGGCGCTTAAACACCTTCTCATCCACCGCCGACAGGATCACCGATGAATGGACATCGCAGCCCTTGAGCTTGTCCAGCTGTTCCATAGCCCGCTCCGCTCTGGGGTCCGTCGCCGCGCAGATAGACAGGGCGATGAGCACCTCATCGGTATGCAGCCGGTGATTCCGGTTGCCCAGATGGTCCACCTTCAGATGCTGGATAGGGCCAATGACCTCGGGGGAAATCAGATGGATCTCATCCTCCAGACCCGCAAGATCCTTCAGCGCGTTCAGAAGCAGCGCCGCGCAGGCGCCCAAAAGGTCAGATGTCTTTCCCGTAAGGATGCGGCCGTCGGGCAGCTGGATGGCTGCGGCAGGTTTTCCGGTAGCTTCCGCCCGCTCCAGCGCCGGCGCTACCACCCGTCTTTCCTCAGGGCTGACCCCCGCCTTCTTCATAAGAAGCTCCAGCTTCATGATTTGGGCATCTGTGGCCTTGCCCTGTTTATAGTCACAGAGGGCGGTGTAATACCGGCGGAGGATCTCCTGCCGGGAAGCCTCCATGCACACCTCGTCATCAAAAATGCAGTTGCCCACCATATTTACGCCCATATCCGTGGGAGATTTGTAGGGACACTCTCCCAGAATATGCTCAAACATCGCCACCAGCACCGGGAATGCCTCCACGTCCCGGTTATAGTTGACGGTGGTCTTTCCGTAGGCCTCCAGATGGAACGGGTCGATCATGTTCACATCGCTCAGGTCCGCGGTAGCCGCCTCATAGGCCAGATTCACAGGGTGGTTCAGGGGCAGATTCCACACAGGAAATGTCTCGAACTTGGCATAACCGGCCTTGATTCCCCGCTTATGCTCGTGATACAGCTGGCTCATACAGGTAGCCAGCTTACCGCTGCCGGGGCCGGGGGCTGTAACCACCACCAGTTCCCGGGTGGTTTCGATATACTCATTCTTTCCATAGCCCTCATCGCTGACAATGTGGGCAATGTTTCCCGGATAGCCGGAAATGTCATAGTGATGGTAGACCTTGATACCCATGGTCTCCAACCGGGCCTGGAACGCGGTTGCCAAACTCTGGCCGTTAAAGCGGGTCAGCACCACGCTGGAAACGTACAATCCAAAATCCCGGAACACATCAATCAGCCGGAGCACGTCCCGGTCATAGGTGATGCCCAAATCTCCCCGCACCTTATTCTTTTCAATATCGCCGGCGTTAATGGCGATAACCATTTCCACCTTATCCTTCAGATTCAGCAGCATACGCAGCTTGCTGTCCGGCTGAAAGCCGGGCAGTACCCTTGCGGCGTGGTTGTCATCATACAGCTTGCCGCCAAACTCCAGATACAGCTTACCGCCGAATTGGGCGATACGCTCAGCAATGTGTGCCGACTGGGTGCTGATATATTTGTCGTTATCATAACCGAGTTTCATGAATCCTGACCTCTTTTTTTGTTAATTCAAACACCTTATTATTGTATAAGAAATCCCCCAAAATAGCAAGGACTTTTAGTACAAAAGAAAAAAAGCGCACGAAGAACAGCAATTTGCTGTCATACGCAGTAAGACAGGCGCAAAAATCTATGGGAAGTAGTTTCTGTCTTGCGACCCCTTTCGCCATATGCTATACTAACAAAAAACAAACACGGAGGTCACAAGGATGGATACAAAAACTATCTCCCGTATTTTTGAAGAAACCGCCTATGTTCGTATGGGCGGCAGCGAAGAGGAACTTCGCGCCGCTAAATACTTAGCCGCAGAGTGCGCAAAATTTGGCTGTGAGGCTGCTCTGGAGTCTTTTCAGGTGGACATGGCAACCATACACAACGCTACCCTGCTGGTAGATGGCAGGCAGATCCCCTGCAAGGGCTATTTCTGCGCCGGCACTGCTGAAGTAGAAGCGCCTTTTTATTATCTGAAGGATACCTCCCCCTACGCCCTATCCCAGTGCAAAGGCAAGATTGTCATGATCGACGGTTATATGGGTTACTGGCGCTACCAGGATATTCTGGAAAATGGCGCTGTGGGATTTATTACTTATGACGGTAACGCCAATTACCCCGACCGGGATATTGACCAGCGGGAACTTCGCAGCTACGTTTCCAAGGGCAACAAGCTGCCCGGTGTGAATATCAATGCCAAAGATGCCATTGAGCTGGTAAAAACTGGCACGCGCACCGCCAAAATCACTTTGGAGCAGGAGGAGTTCACCGCGGATTCCCACAACGTGATTCTGGATTTACCCGGACAGTGCCCGGAGTATATCGTGCTCACCGCCCACTACGATTCCACTTCCCTGTCTCAAGGCGCCTATGACAATATGTCCGGCTCTGTGGGCCTTTTAGCTATGGCGGAAACCTTTGCCACCAAACCTCACCGCTATGGTCTGCGGTTTATCTGGTGCGGCAGCGAAGAACGGGGTCTTTTGGGCGCCAAAGCCTACTGTCAGGCCCACGAAGAGGAACTGAAAAATATTGTTCTGTGTATCAACCTGGATATGATCGGCTGTATCATGGGCAAGTTCATCGCTTGCTGCACCAGCGAGGAAAAGCTGGTTGGCTACATAGACTATTTCTCCAATGAATTGGGCTTTGGCTGCAAAGCGTATCAAGACGTTTACTCCAGCGACTCCACGCCCTTTGCGGATAAAGGCGTTCCCGCGGTTTCCTTTGCCCGGATTGCCCCTGCCAACACCGCTACCATCCACAACAGTTACGATACCGCGTTGGTCATGAGCCCGGAGCAGATGGAAGCGGACATTCAGTTTATCTCCGCGTTTCTGGAGCGGATGGCAAACGCAAAGCGCTGTCCTGTGGACAGAACCATCCCGGACAATATGAAAGAAAAACTGGACGAATACCTGACCAGGAAACGGCCCAAAAATGGGTAACAGAAATCCCCCAAAGGGCGGCCTCACATAGGGAGTCCGCCCAATTCCGGGGGGATTTTTATTCACGTTCTTTTTCCAGGCGCTTACGGCAGGTTTTGCATAAAATCACCGGGCGCTGGGCATACACCTCAAGCTCTGCAAGATTATCAAACAGGCGAATGGGGATACTTCTGGTTTTGGTCTGGGAACAGCAGCCATAGACATGGGCAATTCTTGTCTTTGCGCTTACCAGAAAATAACGTACCGGCGTCAATACAGTGGCTCCTTTCAGATTGCTTCTGTCATATGCAGAAATATTATATTTATTATTATTCTATAATATTTATATCGCTCTTGTCAACCCAAATCGACAAAAACCCCCTGCCAAGCAGGGGGTTTAACTGATACTATATTACTCTGCTTCTGCAACCAATTGACGGATGCTTTGCAGCTGTTCCTTGGTAATATCCTTACGCTGCAGCAGTGCCCGAATCAGACCTACCAAATCCGGTTTGTGTCGATGGGAGAAAATGGTTGTCGCAAAGTATTCCTCCCGGGTGAGCATAGGACTGAAGGTACGGCCATAGGTCTTACTACACTTCACAAAACCAGCCTCGCAAATCGCTTGCTTCTTCAGTAGGCCGTTGAGCAAAATGTGGACAGAGCTGTCCTTCCAGCTTTTCTCCCCGGACATTTCCAGAATGTCCGCACGGGAAAGAGGCACCTCGGAAGCCCACAGCACATCCATGATTTCCATTTCGCTCCTGGTAAGTTCCACAAAAAACCCCGCCTTTCCACAGCTTCGCAATAAAATCAACTGCAAAACAGAAAATTCGCCACTGGGGCTATTATACAATAGCGCTTTGCATTTTGTCAATTGCATACCTGCAAATTTGCAAGTCTTTTTTTCAAAAAGAACCTGTTTTTTGCACCATTTTGGAAGTTGAGGAACATTTTTATTCCATGTATCAGGAAGATTTTACCAATTTTACATACCGTCTCCACCGGCCGCAGCCTTTATCCGCCAATGCTGTTTGCCAGAATATCCCGGTTTTTCACCAAATCCGGAACCAGCACACTCATGTTATCAAT
>JAZSRI010000170.1:0-43885 GCA_045538415.1 Faecousia sp.
CTCCCTATGCCGTTTATTTTCAGGGCGGCTTGACTTGGTATCACGCCAAGCTTGGTATTCTGATGAGTCTGCAGAAGATGGTTGACGCAGAATTGATCAAATTATAAAAAGAGAGGTAAATGTTTATGTGGTTCTGGTTTGCGATTATCACCTTGCTGTGCTGGTCCGGCTCTGACTTTTTCTCCAAAATCGGCTGCCGTGATGCAGAAGATAAGTACAGCCAGTTTAAAATGGTTATGGCTGTTGGTGTTGTGATGGGTCTGCATGCTATGTATGAGATCTTTGTAGGCGGTGTGGAAATCTCCTGGCAGGTTATGTGGACATATCTGCCCGTTTCCCTGCTGTACATTGGTTCCATGACTCTCGGCTATGTGGGTCTTAGGTACATTGAGCTTTCTATCTCCTCCCCTATCTGCAACGCATCCGGCGCACTTGTGGCTATCATTGCCATTATTTCCGGCACAGCAGACCCTATGGAGCCCCTGCAGTACGCAGCCATTGCGCTGGCAGCCGCCGGTGTGATTGGTCTTGGATTTGTCGAGGCAAATGAGGATGACGCGCTCCGTGCCGCCCGGCAGGAAGCCTCTAACTACAAGTACGCAAAATCCTGGCTGGCGCTGGCACTGCCTCTGGCCTACTGTCTGCTGGATGCCGCCGGCACCTTTGCCGACGACCTTGTTTTGGAAACCCTTAATGAGGACTCTGCAAATGTTGCCTATGAGCTCACATTCCTGGCGGCCGGATTTGTTTGCTTCATCTACACAGTAATTATCAAGAAGCAGAAACTAATTCCGAAGATGGAAGCGCCTAAGTACGTTGGCGCTGTGTTTGAAACGGCAGGTCAGTTTGCCTACATTTACGCCCTTGCCAGCGGAGAATCCGCCTTGGCTGCGCCTATTATCTCCTCTTACTGTGTGGCATCTGTTCTGTGGAGCCGCCTGTTCCTGAAAGAGAAGCTCAGCTGGAAGCACTATGCCTGTATTGTCACAACTGTCCTAGGCATCATCATTATGGGTGTTTATGATATGTGATAAAAACCCGCTCTGTACAGTGTACAGGGCGGGTCTTCTTTTATTTATGCAGTTTTTTATACACCACAAGTGGCAGATACATAACTGCCATCACACCGGCAATCAGCACAGGAAATCCAAGCAAATGACTCCCCCAGTTCTGCTCAAACCAATACAGGGGATTCCCGGAATCCGCATACATGAGGAACATAAAATTGGTATCCAGCAGGCAGTTTACAGGATAGATAACCGCAGCCATTAGAAGCAGCGTCAGCAGGCATTTAGGAATCATCGCAGGCTCTGCATGCAGCTCCCCGTTCACTGCCAGCACGGCGCAGTACATCACCAGATTGATATGCACTGTAAAACTGTGCAGGTGCATACCGCTGGTTACGGGCAGCGCAGACCAGGATGGGAAAATCAGCGCCGCCATGGCGCCGGGGATACACACCGTGTAGAGGAAATTTCCCAGCAGCTTACCGGGCCGTATGGAATGGAACAGAATCAGAAAAATATTGATGCTACAAAGATGCAACGGCAGATAATCCACCAAATACCGTCCTGTGGACAACAGCAAAACCGTCTTAAACAGTTCATTGGCCACCAGTAACGCCGCTGCCGCGTAGCGCCAGCGTCTCCTTCCCACATCGCCCATTGCCCGGTACCAGATACAATTTACCGTTACAATACCGATAGCAATTATGAGCCATACTAAGTGCAATAAACCAAAATGCTGAAAACCCACCCCATAGGGAATGGTTTCTACTGTATCAAAAAAATAGGGCAACTAGTTCATCTCCCATCCCGTCAAATCCGCAGTACTGATTAGGAAAAGCTTTTCCTCTCTACTCAAGCGCTTGACCTGAATTTCACGGCGTAAGGCATGGGACTTATCTGCGCAGGGTTCCACATATCTAAGTTCCAGTGGAGTCCTGCCCCGGGTGTATTTTGCGCCCTTGCCGCTACGGTGTGCCTGCAACCTGCGGTGCAGGTCATCCGTTACCCCGGTATACAATGTACCATCCTTGCACTCCAAAACGTAGAGCACCCAGGTCTTTTCCATGCTTCCTCCAAAAATCAGGCCGAAGTTTCCTTCGGCCTGATAGATTGTTATTTTTTGCCGTTTTCCTTCAGCAGATTGTACTTAATATCCCACAGTTTCTGGGACAGGTCCACATAGTAATCATGGGGATTGTCAAAACGCTTAACCTCATCCCAGAGCGTGTCCACTTGCTGCAGGCAATACTTGCGAACCTCATGCACATCCGGCAGGTTGTACACCAACTCACCGTTTTTAAAAATCGGCACCATCAGTTCCTTGGCAGTAAAGTCATAGACCGTCTTTGTTTTCCAGGTATTCTCCGGATCGAAGATCACCATTTCGCCGCTGTCGTCCACAGTCTCATCATACACACACAGGTAGTCGGCAATGGCTTTGCCCGTGTCATTGCCGTAAAAACGGTAGAGTTTCTTGTAGTGGGGGTTGGTAATCTTTCCGATGTTCTCGGAAATTTTAATTTTAGGCGTAATGGTTCCATCGTCTTTTTCCACGCCTACAAGCTTATAAACACCGCCAAAGACAGGCTCGCTCTTGGCTGTGATCAACCGCTCACCAACGCCAAACATATCGATCTGGGCGCCCTGATGCAGCAAATCCTCTATAATATATTCATCCAGAGAGTTGGAAACAGAGATTTTGCACTCCGTCCAGCCTGCATCATCCAGCATTTTTCTGGCCTTACGGCTCAGATAGGCCATATCGCCGGAATCCAGGCGGATACCACACTTGGTAATACCCATGGGTTTGAGAACCTCATTAAACACACGGATGGCATTGGGAACACCGGACTTAAGGGTATTGTAGGTATCCACCAACAATGTGGCGTTATTGGGGTACATCTGGCAGTAGGCTTTGAATGCCTCGTATTCCGTATCAAACATCTGGACCCATGCATGGGCCATGGTACCGCCTGCATAGACACCAAAGAGCTGGTCAGAGATGGTGCAGGCAGTTCCGTCGCAGCCGCCGATATAGGCCGCTCTTGCGCCCAAAATAGCCGCATCCACACCCTGCGCTCGGCGGGAGCCAAATTCCAGCACTGTTCTGCCCTGCGCCGCACGGACCACACGGTTTGCCTTGGTAGCAATAAGACTCTGGTGGTTGATGGACAGGAGTACAAAGGTCTCAATCAGCTGTGCCTCAATAGCAGGAGCACGGATGGTCATAATCGGCTCCTTGGGGAAAATAGGCGTTCCCTCGGGGACTGCCCAAATATCACCGGTAAATTTAAAATCGGCCAGATACGCCAAAAATTCCTCGGAAAACAGCTTTCTTCCCCGCAGATATTCAATATCTTCCTGGGTAAAATGCAGTTCCTGAATGTACCGCACAACCTGCTCCAAGCCCGCTGCAATGGCAAAGCCGCCCTTGTCCGGACACTGGCGGAAGAAGACATCAAAATAACAAATCTTGTCCTTGTAACCGTTGGCAAAATAACCATTGCCCATAGTCAGCTCATAGAAGTCACAAAGCATAGTTAAATTCAGTTTTTCTTTGGTAACCATACAGTACACCTCTTTCTATATATTGGTAACATTATAAGGCAACGAATAAAAAATATCAATCCTTTTTTATTGACAACCCTTGTGAACTGGACTATATTGTAAATAAAAAAGGAGGACTCCCAATGGAAATTACGGTTGGTATGAAGGGCGAAGCGTCTACCCTGGTGGAACGTGAGGATACTGCCTACGAGGTTGGTTCCGGCAGTCTTTTGGTATATGCTACTCCCTGTATGGTGGCGCTGATGGAGGGGGCGGCCTGTGAGGCGATTGCCCCGGCACTGCCGGAGGATAAGACCTCTGTGGGTACAATGCTGAATATTTCCCACATTGCCGCCACTCCGGTAGGTATGGAGGTTCGGGCAGAGGCCGTGGTGACAGAGATTGAGAAAAACACCATTACTTTCAGTGTCACCGCCTATGACGAATCCGGAAAAATCGGAGAAGGCGTGCACAAACGGGCCGTGGTAACTACCCAGCGGTTCCTGGACAAGGTATACGCCAAGCTTTAACACGGCTCTGTATGGAGTATTTTGCAGGATGAGCCCATTCTTTAACATATGCGGCATGAGAATTGAGGCTTTATCCTGACAAGATAGTATTACATTTTACACAACAAAGAAATTTCACCCCAGGAAAGAAGGAACCGTTTTGCAAAAGGTAAAAGATTTTTTAAGAAGAAAGGATATTATTTTCTCCGGTAAGCGTTACGGGCTGGATGCCCTTAGCGCAATGGCACAAGGACTTTTCTGTACCTTGCTTGTGGGTACCATCCTTAACACCCTTGGCCAGCAGCTGAACATTGTGTTTTTGAACCGTATTATCGTCACCATCGGCACAGGAGAGGGTGCTGCTCACTACACAATCGGCGGATTGGCCTCTGCCATGGTTGGTCCCGGCATCGCTGTGGCAATTGCCTACGCCCTCCACGCCCCTGCCATGGTCCTGTTCTCCCTGATTCCCGTTGGCTTCGCCGCGAACGCCATGGGTGGCGCAGGTGGTCCGTTAGCCGTCTATTTTGTGGCAATTATTGCCTGTGAATGCGGCAAGCTGGTTTCCAAAGAGACCAAGGTAGATATTCTGGTGACACCCATTGTAACTATCGTTGTCGGTGTTGGTATCTCAAGCCTGATTGCCGCGCCCATCGGCAACGCAGCCCGTGCTGTGGGCAGCGCGATCATGTGGGCAACGGAACTGCAGCCCTTCTTCATGGGTATTCTCGTCTCTGTAATGGTTGGCATTGCCCTGCCCCTTCCCATCAGTTCCGCGGCAATCTGTGCTGCCTTTGGTCTGACGGGGCTGGCAGGCGGCGCCGCTGTTGCCGGCTGCTGCGCACAGATGGTGGGCTTTGCTGTGATGAGCTATAAGGAGAACCGCTGGGGCGGCCTGGTAGCGCAGGGTGTTGGCACCAGCATGCTGCAGATGCCCAACATCGTTAAGAACCCCAGAATCTGGATTCCTCCCACGCTGGCTTCCGCCATCACCGGTCCTATCGCCACCTGCCTGTTCCAATTCAAAATGAATGGCGCGCCTGTTTCCTCCGGCATGGGTACCTGCGGTTTCGTGGGTCAAATCGGTGTGTACACCGGCTGGGTAAATGACGTGGCAGCGGGCACAAAGGCTGCGATCACCCCTATGGACTGGGTAGCTATGGCACTGATTTGTTTCATACTGCCTGCTGTCCTGAGCGTGATCTTCTGCCAGATCCTGCGCAAGTGGGGCTGGATCAAAGAAAATGACCTGAAACTTGATCTGTAAGTACATACAAATACCGCCGTACAGAACTGTACGGCGGTTCTTTTTATATTTCCTGTCTGCCCTCAAGGGCGCGGGAGAGTGTTACCTCATCGGCATACTCCAATTGGCTGCCCACAGGGACACCGTAAGCCAACCGGGTTACCTTTACTTCCATTGGCCGGAGAAGCCGGGAGATGTACATGGCTGTAGCCTCACCCTCAGTATCCGGGTTGGTAGCCATAATAACCTCACGGACAGTATCCTTTGCAACCCTTTGCAGCAGTTCCTTGATCTTAATATCATCCTGGGTCACATGGTTTAAGGGTGAAATTACACCGTGGAGCACATGGTAGGTTCCATCAAACTCACGGCTGCGTTCCATGGCAATTACGTCCTTGGGATCGGCAACCACACAAATAATACTGTGATCTCTTAAATCATCACTGCAAATAGGACAAAGTTCTCTGTCTGTTAAATTCTGGCAAATTGGGCAGGTATGGACCGTCCGCTTCGCTTCCATAATCGTATCGGCAAAATCCTGAGCTTCCTCCATGGGAAGGCTGAGCACATGAAACGCAAGGCGCTGGGCTGTTTTGCCACCGATGCCGGGAAGCCTGGCAAACTGGTCCGCCAAATCCTGCAAAGCCGCTGGAAAATACTGCATAGCTCCCCCTTAGAACAGGCCACCCAGATTCAGCCCACCGGTCAAACGGGACATATTGTTTGCCTGGTCAGTCTCCGCTGCACGAAGGGCCTCGTTAACCGCCGCAATCACCATATCCTGGAG
Source organism: Faecousia sp. (assembly GCA_045538415.1). GTDB lineage: Bacteria > Bacillota > Clostridia > Oscillospirales > Oscillospiraceae > Faecousia. The sequence continues at coordinate 6,097 of JAZSRI010000170.1, forward strand.
CATTTCCACATCATCAGGATCCACAGCCTCAGGATTGATTTCCATCTCCAGAAGCTCACGCTTACCGCTGACAGTGGCCTTTACCATTCCGCCGCCGGCTGCGGCAGTGTAGGTCTTATTCTCCATCTCTTCCTGCATGCGAATCATTTCCTGCTGCATTTTCTGCGCCTGCTTCATCATTGCAGCCTGATTCATTCCACCGGGCATACCCCGGAAACCACCTTTTGCCATCTTCAAATCTCCTTATCGTCATTCTTTAATTTTAATAATATCGTTATGATCTCTGCCAAACCGCACAAGCCGGTCCAGGTTCTCGTTTTTCTCTGCCTTCCCGGAGGAATCCTCCGCAACAGCCTGAATTGGACGGCAAAGCTTAGCCGATGCCTTTCTGGAAATCAGTTCCAGTATCTCCGGCTTATTGATTACTTCCATGGTAAAGGTGTTGCCGCAGACCAGCACCAGTTTGTTTCCGGAAAGTTTTACCCGAATGGGAGAATTGGGGGTGGTCACAAAGAAACCGGATACCGGAGGCTTCAGTTCTTTCCGGAGTTCCCCTACCATATCGGTCCAGAACCCAACCGGGAGCGCAGCCGTCTCTGCAGGGGCAGGCTCGTAGCTTTCTTCAATCGGGGTGGCATCGGCATCGTCCGGAGCGGGAGGTTCCTCCTCATGGGGAATTTGCCGTGCAGATACCGGCACCGGGATGTTGCCGCTGCGGAACTGATCTTCCAGCTTGGTCATACGGGCATTGATACTTTCAACATCCAGCGATAGCTCCGGCTGGCACAGGCTCATCACACAAAGCTCCGCATCCATACGCCGGCTGGCGCTGCGGGTAAAGGCAGAAACGGTGCGCTGGATCAGTTCCATCATGCGAACCAGTTCTCCTGTTGAGAAGCGCTCTGCAAGCTGCTGCGCCTGTGTATCCGTGGCAACGCCGGAGAGCATGGAAATGCCTTCCTTGGGTGCTGTCTTGAGTATCATAAAATCTCTGGCAAGGCAGGCAAGCTCGTCCATTAGAGCGCCCATATCCTTACCCTGAGCATAGAACCGGTTCATCAGCGCCAGTGCGCCGGCAGTATCATGATCTGCGATGTGCTCCATAAGCTTTCCGCATTCCTGCACACCAGCTATACCCAGACATGCGTACACACGATCTGCGGTCAGCTCCCCGTTTGTTGCGGAGGCACACTGATCCAGAAGGCTCAGGCCGTCACGCATACCGCCATCGGCAAGCCGGGACAGGACACGGGCGGCAGACACATCCAGGTCAATATTCTCCTGATACGCCACATACTGAAGCCGGGTGGCAATATCCTCCTGACTGATCCGGCGGAAGGAGAACCGCTGACATCTGGAAAGGATGGTAGCGGGCACTTTGTGCAATTCTGTGGTTGCCAGAATAAACAGAAGATGCTCCGGCGGTTCCTCAATAATCTTCAGCAGTGCGTTGAACGCGGAAATGGAGAGCATGTGTACCTCGTCAATGATATACACACGCATTTTAACCTGGGACGGCGTATAGATTGCGTCATCCCGCAGGTCACGGACGTTATCCACACCATTGTTGGAGGCAGCGTCGATTTCCAGAACATCCATGCAGGAACCGTCGTCAATGGCCTTACAGGCCTGACAGCAATTGCATGGGTTGCCGTTTTGAGGATTGAGACAGTTGACAGCCTTAGCCAGAATTTTGGAAACACTGGTTTTACCCGTTCCCCGGGAACCGGTGAACAGGTAGGCATGGCTAAGCTTGCCACTCTGAAGCTGTGTCTTCAGAGTTTGAGTCACCGCCATCTGTCCCACAACATCATCAAAGGTCTGTGGTCTGTATTTTCGATATAACGCCTGATACATTGCTACCTCCAAACAGGAATACCGGCTCATAACAAGATCGCACACCCACATTTGAACAAGCTGAACACCCGGAATCCGTGCAGCCAGCTCTGGAACGGCAGCCCCGCGGCACACGGGACGGTCCGCTTAATGCTGCTTGGTTCCCCACCTGACATGGTTCACGGGATCACGTTGCGCAGGACCGTTCCTTCAACACCGCTTACACGGAGCAGACGGCACTCAACATTGCCCGGGTGTGGGAGTTCATCCCTGCTGTAGCGGCTTGCAGGTATAGGGCACCGCTAACTCCCCGACTAGTGCGACCTTGTTATGAGCCGGTAAGCATAAACAAGGTTATAATGTTTTCTTTAGTTGACTTTGGAATCTACAAAGGCTGCCAGTTCGCCGAAGGTGGTAATCTGCTGATCTTCGATCTCCAGCTCCACACCAAGCTCGTTCTCAAGATCCATAATCATTTCAACAATATCCAGAGAATCTATGCCAAGGCTCTCAAAGGTGCTTTCGGGGGTGATTTCGGAAGGATCCAGCTCCAGCTGACTTACCGCGTAAGAAACTAACTTTTCGTACATATCTCTTTACCTCCTCAGTATATACTTATACCGATTGTATTTTAGTATAAGAACCTGTGTTTGTCAATGCCGGTTTTTCACAGCAACGGCAGCGGCATAGGCAGTTGCCCAGGCAATCTGCAAATTAAAACCACCGGTATAGCCGTCACAATCGATAATCTCACCTGCAAAGTAAAGGCCGGGCACAAGCTTGGATTCCATGGTTTTTGGGTCAATTTCAGACACCTTTATCCCACCGGAGGTAATAATTGCTTCCGCAACCGGACGTTTCCTGGTAATTTCCAGAGAAAAGCCCTTTAACAGCTCTACAAGTTCCCTTCTTTTCGCTTTCGTCAGGGAATTTGCCTGCAGGTCAAAAGGAATCTGTAGCCTTCTAAGCACCACAGGGATCATAGACCGGGGCAGTAAATCGGTCAGCGCGTTTTCCATGCTACGGTTTTTGTACTGCTCCAGATCCCGTAGGATCCTGTCATTCAGCTTCCCTTCCTCCAGCGCTGGCTTCAGATCAATAATCAGTCTGCAGCCTTCTCCTTTTAAATGGGCACTGGCACTCAGGACAGTGGGTCCGGAAATGCCAAAATGGGTAAATAACAGCTCTCCGAAGTCCTTATAAAGGAGCTTTCCTTTGCTGTTCACCAGTTTCACTGCCACATTACGCAGGCTCAGGCCCTGCATCTGTTGGGCATCGGAGCCAGCGGTTTCCAAAGGAACCAGACTCCCCTGAGGCTCTATAACAGTATGTCCAAGTTCTTTGGCCATTACGTAGCCGTCGCCGGTAGATCCGGTGGTGGGATAGGACATACCACCGGTGGCAAGGATGACACGGCCAGCTTCCAGAATCTGGTCTGTGGTTTTCACACCACAAACCATCCCATCTTTACAGAGAATTTTTTTCACATCTGCCGTTATTATCTTCACGCCGGCTGCCCTCAGCTGTTTCTGGAGGCACTCCAACACACTCTGGGATCGGTCGGAAACAGGGAAAACCCGGTTTCCCCGTTCTGTTTTCAGTTTACATCCGCCCTCCTCCAAAAATTCCATGATTCTGCTGGGAGGGTAGCTATCCATAGCACTGTACAAAAAACGCCCATTCCGGGGAATACTCTGCAGAACCTGCTGGGCTGTGCAGTGATTGGTCACATTGCAGCGGCCTTTTCCTGTAATGAGAAGTTTCTTTCCCAGACGCTCGTTTTTCTCAAGCAGCAAGACACTCTGTCCGCATCTTGCACTGTAGATAGCTGAGAGCATTCCGGCAGGACCGCCGCCGATGACGATGGTATCATACTTCATTGGGTATCCACCCGCTTTTCATATACGTGATAGTCTTCCCAAACCCGCTCCAAAGTACCAAAGGTCTTTTCCAGTCTTTCCTCTCTTTCGGAAGCAAGGGCAACGATCAGGGCGTTCACAACGCTCAGCGGCGCTACTAAGCTGTCCACCAAAGAGACCATATCGCTCTTAGCCACAAGCACGTGGTCACTGTTCTGCGCCAGGGGAGAGTTAGCCGAATTGGTAAGTCCCACAACTGCAGCACCCACACTGCGGCAATACTGTACACCTTTCAGGGTTGCTGTTGAGTATCTGGGGAAGCTAAAGGCAAGGACCACATCTTCAGATGTAACATTTACCAGCTTTTCAAACATCTCGCCGGCACCGGAGGTGGTGACAATATGTACATTGTCAAACATATACCCCAAATAATACGCTGCAAAATTGGCAAGGGCTGCCGCGGAACGGACACCCAGAACATAAATCTGCCTTGCGTTGGTAATTGCCTCAACGGCCGCGCGGAAAGCATCCCTGTTCACTGTTTCTCCTGTCTGCCGCAGCTTATCAGCATCGGACTGGAGCACCATGGAGACAACGTCCTGATTGGCAATCCGGTCGTGGGCAATACCAATCCGCTGCACCGAGGTAAGTCGGTTAAGTACCATCTCCTGCATGGCTTTCTGCATGCTGGGATAGCCATCATAGCCCAATTCCACAGCAAACCGTACAACCGTGGACTCAGAAACACCAACCGCTTTACCCAGACGGCTGGCAGTCATAAAAGCTGCTTTATCGTAAGACTCTGTGATAAACGCAGCGATTCTTCTCTGCCCTTTGGAAAATCCGGGAGCCATGGACTCCAAAACCAATAAAATATCCTCATGCATATGCATACCCTCACGATTCAAAAAATTCAGTGGTCTAATAGTAGCAAATGCCGGCATTTTTTGCAAGTATTTCTGCAACAAATTGCATAAATTATTTTTTTAGTGCAGAAATTTCCCATTCTTCCAGATATCTCCACCTGCCGCTGGGCAAATCACCCAGTTTTACACTGCCTTCCTGTACCCGAACAAGACGGATTACCTTCATTTGTGCAATCTGGCACATGCGCCGGACCTGTCGGTTTCTTCCCTCGTGAATGGTGATATACAGCTGCGCGTTCCCCTCCCGGTCAGAATAAATTAACTCCGTCTTGGGGACACGAAGCTTGTATCCATCCAAGACCATTGGCTGAAGAAGCCGCTCCATACCGGCTGACGTAAAGCCGCTGACTGTGACCATATAGGTTTTGTCCACATTATGACTTGGGTGCATCAAGCGGTTAGCAAGGTCTCCGTCATCGGTGAACAGCAGAAGCCCCTCCGAATCCATATCCAGCCGTCCAACCGGATACACCCGCCTGCCGCAATCCGCAACCAGAGAAGCTACATTACGCCGTCCCCTCTCGTCTGAGAGCGTAGTCACATATCCTCTGGGCTTGTGGAGCATTATGTATGTGCAGTCTGTTGGGGACGGGAGCGGTTTCCCGTCCACCAAAATTAAGTCTGCATCGGGATCGGCGCATTGACCAAGTTCACAGATGGCGCCGTTACAGGTAACTCTCCCCTGCCGGATCCATTCCTCAGCGTGGCGTCTGGATGCCAGGCCCCGGGAGGAAAGTATCTTTTGTATGCGCTCCTTCATCCTCATTCTCCCTTCATGATTCTTTCAAGGAAGGATTTCTCTTCCTGCCGAATTTCAATTGTCTGGCCGTATTTCAGCCCAACTTTGCCTACCGCTTTCCCGTCCACATAGATGTGGGCAAAGCCTGCCTCCTGCCCTTGGGCAACCGGGGCGTATACAAATCCCGGTTCTGAGATGCGTATATCCGTTGTTTCACCTTCGGCAAGAGAGTAACAGTAGGATTCCGCGGCCACAAGCTGTACACAGGCTGCGTCGCCGCCTGCCACAGGAATACAGTCCAGCACTTCTCCCTCACAAACCAGCTGTACTGGGGTATACTTGGAAAAACCTTGCCGGTAGAGCGCCGCGTGATCCTGCCAGTCATCCGGGTCATTGATAGTGACAACAACCAGTCTGCGGCCATCTCTGAGTGCGCTGGAAACAAGGATACGGCCCGCGGCCTTTGTATAGCCTGTCTTAACGCCGTCCGCCCCTTCCACCTGCCACAGCAATTTGTTGTGGTTTTGTATCACACGCTGACCAATCTTCACCGTCTTGGTGGATACCGTGTGGGCAAAAATAGGATTGTCCATTGCGTATGCCGCCAGTTTGGCAAGGTCGGAGGCGTTGGAGTAATGTCCCGGCGCGTCCAGCCCATGGGGGTTTTTAAAATGGGTATTTTCAAGCCCCAAAATATGGGCCTTATCGTTCATCAATTGGGCAAAACCCTCCACAGTACCGCCGCAGTAAATAGCAAGGGCTGTGGCGGCATCATTTCCGCTGCGCAGCATCATTCCGTACAGCAGTTCCTGCACCGTCAGAACCTCTCCCTCCTGAAGATACATAGAGGAACCTTCAATGCCTACCGCTTCCTTCGGGATACGCACCCGGTCCAGTACATTGCACTGCTCACAGACCACCAACGCTGTCATAATTTTTGTGGTACTGGCAATCAGCCGCTGGCTGTCCGGATCTTTACTGTAGAGGACACGCCCAGTGTCGCCGTCCAGCATCACCGCGCTGCCGGCAGAAATGGCATTGGCGGAAAAAACAAGGACGACAGCCAGTAGCCCAGCTGTCATCCCGGCAAACAATCGTTTCATATTCATCACCCAGGTATAAATTTCCCCGGGATCACAGGATTATTCCCCTTTTTTCTCCGTTCTTGTATCGATGAAATTAGCGATCTTGTCCAGAGCATCGGGAACCAACTCCACAATACGGTCAGCGGTAGTGTTGGCAGGAGCTGCCACAGGCAGCATACGGACACTTCCGTCTTTCACAATCAGGAATGCAACCGGAGAAACTTTAATGCCTGCGCCCACACCGCCTCCGAAAGGATTATCCTGATGATTCACATTTTTGGAAACAAAGTCAGACCCGCCGCCGCCAAGGCCAATGCTGATCTTGGAGATGGGAATGATGGTCACCCCATCGGGCGTTGTAATGGGATCTCCAACCACAGAATTGCTGTCTACCATTTCCCGGAGCTTGGAGATGGTATTGTCCAACATATTGGGAAGATTCTGGCTCATAATCAATTACCGCCTTTTCTTAGATTCTTAAGTTTGATAAATTCCGAAAGGATATGCAAGCCATGCACCGTCACAAGGCTCAAAAGCCTGCCAAGGGAAATCACAATGTCTATTTCCGCCACAACCGTGGTCTGTTCCCCGCAGAAGTCACAGGCAACTTCTATGTTACGGTTTCTGATACGGAAGATCCGCTCCAGCAGGGGCAGCACATTGCCAAGAGCTGCCCAGGTTTTACCGTAGTTCACCGCAAGGTCACAGGGGTCGCTGCCTGCCATGATCAGCTTCATTTTAAGATTTCTGATTACCAGTTTTCTGCGGAAGTGGCCCAGAAATGCAAGAATCCGCCGAAGGATCCCCTCAAAATCACGGATACTGCCGCCTTGTTTCTGCCTCTGAGAGCCACCGGTAGCTTTTTGGGCAGGTTTAGGAGCTTTCCTCTCAGGCCTGGCCTTTTCCTTTTTCGCCCTTTTCCGGGGGAATACCTGTACTTTGGTAGGTCCGATAACCAAGTTTACCGTTAGACCACCGCTGTCATAAGCAGCCTGAACACCCAACGGCATAACCGACAACAGGCCCAACGCCCCCAGCGCGATCAGCCAACCCATTAAGCTTCCTCCTGCTGCGGTGCCTCCACAGACAGTACCTCCACAGGTTCCCCAATGTTCACCTTCTCGATTTGAGGCAGCTCCTCAAGGGAGGAGATTCCAAAGGTACGGAGAAAATCCGGTGTTGTTCTGTAGAGAATGGGTCTGCCGGGCACGTTCAGTCTGCCTGCATCCTCAATGAGATTTTTGTTCAGCAAAGCGGAAATAGAATAGGAGCTGTCCACACCCCGGATCTGTTCCACCAATGCCTTGGTGGCAGGCTGATAATAGGCGATTACCGTCAGCGCCTCCAACTGAGAAGCGGACAGTTTGGGAGGCTTTCTGGTTTCCAGCGCTTTTGTGATATAATCTGCCATCTCACCGGAGGATACCATTTGATACCCGTCTTCAAGGCGCAGAATACGGATACCACGGCGTTCAAAGGCCAGCTCGTCCGCCAGGGAGTCCGCTGCCAGATAAATATCCTTTTCATCGGTTTCCAAAACCGCAGCCAGACGGGAAACCTCAATACGTTCACCAGAGGCAAACAGGATTGCCTCAATTGCTCTTTGTAAATCCTTTTGATCCATTAGGGATTCTCCTTGCTTTCCCCATCCGGCTGGCTTAGCAGGCGGACATTGGGGTTCTCACCGGATGTATCATCCTCAATTGTTACGGAATTGGACCGGCATAATTCCAGAACCGCCAAAAAGGTCGCCACAATTTCAGAACGGCTCCTGTTCCCCTTAAACAGGTTTTTAAGGCGGTCAATCCCTCTAAGTACCAGAGTTCTCACAAGTTCTGCTGCCTTGCGGGTCACCGGATAAGGCTCCTTGCCAACAATGCCCTTGAAGTTCACCGTAGGAGGCGGCAGCCTGCGCTGATTTCTCTCCGCAATTGTATCAAGCGCTCTGAGAAGGTCCTGTAGTTCGTGCTTGTAACGGTAAGCATTGTCCCGCCGTAAAGGCTCGGAGTCCTTTGTGAACAAGGATCTGCCAACCTCGTTGCGGGGTTCAAGCACGGAAATGGCCATGGCAATCTGCTCCATTGCCTCCTTACGCTGACGGTCCAACAGAGACTGGCGCAGCAAATCCAGTTCCGATTCCGCTTCCGCAGCCTCAGCTGTGGACAGCAGCATTTTGGTTTTAATCAGCATTAAGTGGGAAGCCATGGTAATAAACTCACTGGCTATCTCCATGTCCAAACGCTTCATCTCATCCAGATATGCCAGATACTGCTCCAGAATAGCTGTAATGGACACATCCTGAATATCAATTTTATTTTTGCTCAAAAGTAAAAAGATAACATCCAGAGGGCCTTCAAAATCCTCCACCCCAGCGTTACGGGTGTGGACGATACCCTCCAGACGGTATTTGGGCTCAGTCATAGGCGCTCCCTGCCAACATACACATTTATTTTAATGATTATACCATTCAATTGTCTCAACCGCAAGCATTTCCTTTAAAAATATAGGATAATCTCCTAATAGCCAAGAGAACGTTGTTGATTTTTGTCAAAAAATGTGTTATAAAAAGGAAAAGAAGGCAGGGGGTATGTCAAATGGCAGGAAAAGGCATTCGTTATCAACAGATGGAAAAATATATCACTTATGGTTTGATCGCCGATGCGGTTCTTTTTATCCTGTATTTGATTTTCGCAGGTTTTGGTATCATCTGGATGAAAGTGATTTTGGCTGTACTGGCCTTTCTTCTCTCGGCAGCAATCCTGGGTTATCTGTATTTGACCAAAGAACTCCTTCGGCCCCGCAGCCTTTGGATGAGTGTTGCCGCGGCATCGGTCATTGTGTGCCTTCTTTTCTCCCTGGTTTTAAATTTCCCCAGTCCCAGTTATAAATTGACTTAACAAAATAATTTACCTGTCGTACAGGAGTAAATGCAAACAGCCGCTGATTTCAGCGGCTGTTTTGTGTTGTTGCAGTTATTTACCGTGCATTTTGCGGTATTCGCCCGGAGGCATGCCTAAACGAGAATGCACAAAGGCGTTGAAATAATGCTCACTGCTAAAGTGCATTTGCTCGCTGATCTGCCTTAAAGAAAGGGTATGATCCAGCAAAAGCTGTTCAATCCTCTGAATCCGGCAGCGGGTAATGTATTCGCCGGGAGATATGCATTCTAAAGCGTTGAAAATCCGGGTCATTTGCTTGGAACTTAAGTAGCAGTAGTCTGCAACGCTTCCTACGGTAGGCGCCAGCTCAATATTATCCGCAATATACTGCTTTGCAAGAGAGAGTACGACATTGTCATCCGGCTGGGGCGGTAGCAGGTTTTCAGAAATTCCTGTTAAGCGGAACATGCTCACAAGAATCTCCAAAATGCTGTTTTCAATCAGCACACCCGAGATCTCCCGCCGCATAGCTTTTTCTTCGGCGATGAAGGCAATATCATCCCAAAGCCTCTGTGGTACCGCGCCGAAAAAACATGGAACAAGGGGAACGATTTCTTTGTGAAAAGTAAGAGAATACTTTTGTGCCATGGGAGCAGATGAGAGAACACAGTGGGGTATATTGGGATAGATCAGCAGAAAATGACCTTTTTCCAGGGTATATTGCTTGTCCGCTACCTGATACTCCTGAGAACCCTCTACCATAATGTGCAGTTCAAACCCGGTGTGGTAGTGGGTCTTATTTGTAATATTGTGTCTGTCATGCTGCAACTGCAGTTTTTTGCAGTAGCACCCATGGACACCGTAGCAGAACAGGCTGCCTGCTTTGGAATCTTCCGGCTGTTTATAAAGGATCTGCATAGCATCGCCTCCTAAAATCAGTATACCTTTCTTTTGAAAAAGAAGCAATGCTAATGTCCCAAAATCGTAAAAACAGGACTGATATTTGCATAGCGCCCTGAGAAGGAAACTGCTATAATAGCAGAGAAAGGGGGATATAAATGAAAATCTTTACAACCATGATCACACCCTACAAAGCTGACGGCAGCGTGGATTACGAAACTGCATGCCGCTATGTAGACTGGTATTACAAAAGCGGGATCGACGGGATCTTTGCGGTGTGCCAGTCCAGCGAGATCTTTTGCCTGTCGTTGGAAGAACGGGTAGAACTCAACCGCCGGGTCTATGAACGGGCAAAGCAGCGGAGCAAAGACTTTTTGGTTATATCCTCGGGCCATGTTTCCGATACGCTGGAGCAGCAGGCGGAGGAACTAAATGCTATCTATGCTTGCGGAACGGATGCGCTGGTTTGGATCACCAACCGATTGGATCCCAACAACGAGGGAGATGACGCATGGATTGCTAACGGAAAAAAATTGCTGGCTATGCTGCCCGGGGAGGCAAAGTTGGGACTGTACGAATCCCCCTATCCCTACAAACGGCTGGTCACGCCCAGTATCTTGGACTGGTGCTTGCAGACCGGGCGTTTTTATTACATGAAAGATACCTGCTGCGATGCAGCGCTGATCAAGAGTCGGTACGAGCAACTGCGGGGCAGCCAGTTTGAGCTGCTCAACGCCAACTGTCAGACCCTTTTGGAAACCATGCGCGCCGGTGTGGACGGCTACTGCGGGATCATGTGCAATTTTCATCCCAAACTGTATGCGTGGCTGCGGGACCATTATGAAAGCGAACAGGCGGAGCTGGTACAGGCGGTGATCGGCACTTTCGGCTTCACGGAAGTGGGGCTGCCCTATCCGCTGTCAGCCAAGTACCATATGAGCCTTTGCGGACTAAAAACAGAAAATATCGCAAGAAACCGGAAATCGGAAGAACTGACTGATTATGCCCGCAGCTGCATTGAGCAGATGAAACGGGCTACCAATGCGCTGGAAGCGATACTGCAGGAGGATAAACGATGAGAGGATATAACTTGTGGAGCTTCCCAAAATCATTCAGACCATCGAAAGCACTTTGAGGGCACCCCCGGAAGGGAATCTTCTGAGCATTATGTGCTTCGGTATCAGGGATCCCGTCACCGTGCGGTACTATTCCATCATCTGCCAACCCCACAAAGGGGACAGGGATACGGACCAAAAATCTGCTCTCGTTGATGTTTTCGGAGGACCTGAAAAGCTGGGATGCGATCTGCTGAATTACAGCCACTGTGACGAGGATAAGGTCGGCTTCCAGTATGTGCACTTTGAATCTGAAATGGAATTCGACAATATGCTCCGGCTGTGCTTCACGACCATGAACAATGCCCATAATCATCACGATTCCAGTCATTACACTTTTCATCGAGTTAGGAATTTCAGAAACCTGTAAAGGAGAATACATATGCGGCTTATCAAAAAAGAGTTTCCTTTTCCAAGTACATCGGTGCTGCCAGCAGCTCATGCATCCAATATTTTGAAGCTTCCGGACGGTAGCTTTCTCTGTGCGTGGTTTGCGGGGCAGAATGAGGGTACACAAGACGTTTCCATATGGTTTTCCAAGCGAGAAAACCGCATATGGAGTACCCCTGAAAAGATCAGCCGGGTGGAAGAAATGCCCCACTGGAATCCGGTACTGTTTCAGCAAAAAGACGATACCATTTGTCTGTTCTACAAGATCGGCCCCAATTGTTCAGACTGGAATACCATGCTGACTACTTCACGTGACGGAGAGAACTGGAGTGAACCTAAGGAGTTGATCGAGGGGGACGATTCTGGCGGACGGGGGCCTGTACGGAATAAGCCGCTTTATCTTGCCAGCGGAAAACTACTTGCACCCGGCTCAAGTCAAAAGGGGGCCTGGCTGCCTTTTATAGATATCTACCGGAAAGAGAAAGGGTGGGAAAAGATTCCCATTCCCACAGATCACCGGATTAAGATAATCCAGCCTACCTTGTGGGAGTGGTCACTCGATCATGTGTCCGCCCTAATGCGTACCGATCAGGGAAAAATCTTTCGGAGCGATTCTTCTGATGGCGGCGAGAGCTGGTGCATGGCGTATCCCACGAGTATGCCCAATAACAACAGCGGCATCGACTGCGTCCGTCTGCAGGACGGAACACTGGTGCTGGTATGCAATCCGATAGATCAGAATTGTGGTGTCAGATCACCGCTTTCGGTATTCACTTCCCGGGACAATGGCATAACATTTCAAAAAGAAATGGACTTGGAAACCGACAAATCGGACTTTTCCTATCCATCAGTCATTGCTGACGGAAATCGGGTCTACGTGACGTATACACACCGCAGAAACGCCATCGCATTCTGCGAATTGGAGTTATAAATTTTAAGTGGAAGGACATTGTCCTTCCGCTTTTCTTACTTGTAAAAACTGTTTCCGCCTATAAATTCCCGCACTAGGCTGGTAGGCGGAATCTCATCATCCACGTCCGCTTCCAGAACGTAATTGAGAATCTTTACGATACCGCGCACCTGTTCATAACAGGACTCCTCCGGTGTGATTTTCTGTAGCAAGGGGTAGATATGCTTTTTCAGCACTGCCAGTTCGTATATGGTAGAGCTATTGAAAATCACATCCGCTTTTTCCTGGAACGGGAATATCCAGCGTTTCTCTCCCCTTCGGACAGAATCCCACATAGACATGGTACGCTGTACCGTTGACCCACGCCCCTCCAGATCGCGTACGGTTCTGCGCATCAGACGCAGCAGGCTGGAAGGGATTCGATTATGGTCATCCAGGTTTAGAGGCAGCAAGGCGCTGACATAAAAACGGAACACAAGATTTTTGTCCAAATCATCCGGCAGCAGCACCGGGTTCAGCGCATGCAGACCTTCCACAATGATGACCGTGTCATCATCCATCCGCATTTTGTGTCCGTTCCACTCCCGCCTTCCGGTTATAAAATTGAAGGTTGGCAGTTCTACTTCTTCACCATCGAGCAGACCACGAAGGTGGGCGCTGAAAAGGTCGGTATCTATGGTGTTGATGTGCTCAAAGTCCATTGTTCCGTCAGGACCGGGCTTAATCTTATCTCTGTCAATATAGTAATCATCCAAACCCATAAGCACAGGCTTCTTTCCGTGGACACGGAGTTGGGTTGCCAAACGGTAAGCAGAGGTGGTCTTACCGGAGGAGCTGGGCCCTGCCAGCATCACAGCTTTGGCCCCCCTGCCGCATACCATATCCGCCACCTGCGCGTACCGCTTTTCATGGAGCGCTTCATTGACCCGGATCAGTTCCCGGATCTTGCCGCTCTGGGTCAGATCATTCAGGTCCGCAACCGTCTGGCACTCCATAAGCTCGCACCAGCGCTCTGCTTCGGTATTCACCGCAAGGAACTTGGGCATCTCCTCGTAGGCCGCCGCCACGGCAGGGTTCGCGTCATCCGGATAGATGAAGAAGAAGCCACCCGGTGCGGGAAGGATATCCCAAACCGACACATACCCCATTGAGGGCGCCAATTCCCCATAATAATAGTCGGCAAAATCACCGTAAACATACTGGTCAAAGTAGCTCTCTGTGCGCCACGCCAAGAGCCTTGCCTTATCCAGTTGGTTCTCCGCTGTGTATTTTTCTATGGCTGCCTGGGTTGTGGTACGGCAGCGGAGCAGGGGTGCGTCCTGGGCAACCAGTTCTGCTACCCGGTCTTTCAGCTTTAGATAATCAAAGTCATCCGCACCCTGAACTTCCACAAACAACGCCCGTCCCACAGTACAGTTCATTTTCGCCTCTGCACAGGGCCACAGCTGCCGTATGGCCAAAAACAGGATAAACTGCACAGTGCGCTCATAAACATCCTTCCCGATGGGATCCAGATACCGCAGGAGATGGATTCTTCCACCGGACGCCGCCATTGCCCTGCGGATAGATTGCCGTTCCACCTCTGTATCCGCTTTTCGGACAGGAATATAGTTCAGATTAAATACCTCACCGGCAATTTTAGCCGCAATGGGACGCCTCGCAAGCTCATGAGAGTCCAGCCCCAATGCCTTTACAAGCTCTAACAGGGACTGTCCCGGTTCTGCCTGCACATTTAATCCGTCGATCCAAAGCTCCATAAAGCCACCTCCTTTATTTGTCCATACCAGCCAATTCTATGACTGACAAATTACATTATTGCAAGATATCTTTTAATTTATTATACTATAGCCACAGCAATATTGCAAGCACAGCAAAACTCCCGTCCACAGGACGGGAGTTTTGCTTATTCTTCCATTTGCGCAGAAAACTGTGTGTCATTCTGACCGATGGTCATGATGTCGTAGGGTGTTGTCTGGTAAACAAAGTAATTAAGCCAGTTAGAAAACAGCAGATTCGCGTGGCTGCGCCAGCGGACAATGGGCGCCTGGGTGTCATCATCGCCGGGATAGTAATTTTCCGGGACACGAATGGGCTTTCCTAAGCTCTTATCCCGCAGGTACTCCTTCTCCAGCGTATCCACATCATATTCTGAGTGGCCTGTAACAAAAATCTGCCGGCCGCCCTTGTTGGACACAGCATAAACACCAGCCTGTGGGGAGGAAGCAAGAATCTTCAGCCCGGGAACTGCCTCAATATCTTCCCTAAGAACGGTTGTGTGCCGGGAATGAGGTGCCCAGAACTCATCATCAAAGCCACGCAGGAGAATGGAACGCTTATAATCCGCATGATGGGGAAATACGCCAAACAGCTTCTCATCCAGAGGTCTTTTCTGCACACCATAGTGATAATAAAGTCCTGCCTGCGCGCCCCAGCAGATATGGAAGGTTGAATGGACATTTGTCTTGCTCCACTCCATAATCTGGCACAGTTCTTCCCAATAGTCCACATCCTCAAAGGCCAGATGCTCCACAGGGGCGCCTGTGATCACCATGCCGTCAAACTTGCGGTGCTTCAGTTCATCAAAGCTCTTATAGAAATTCAGCAAATGCTCCTGCGCCACATTCTTAGAGGTATGGGAGGTGGTGTGCATCAGTTCCAGGCGTACCTGCAGAGGAGTATTTCCCAGCAGGCGTGTAAGCTGTGTTTCCGTAGCGATCTTCGTGGGCATCAAATTGAGCAGCACAATTTCCAGAGGCCGGATATGCTGGGAGATAGCCCGGTTCTCTGTCATAACAAATATATTCTCCTGATGCAGTATACCGGCAGCAGGCAGATCATTGGGAATCTTAATAGGCAATTTTTATTCTCCTTTAGCCAATTTTTCCTATTTTACTAAAGATTTATGCCTTTGTCAATCCATCGTTACCAGTTCTGTTCCTGGATAATAGTACTGGAGTATTTCCTCATATCCGCTGCCCGACACCGCCATGGCATCCGCCCCGTATTGGCTGAGCCCAACCCGGTGTCCATAACCCTTTGTGGTGATAATCACATTTTCACCCACAGATGTAATAAAAAAGGAGGTAGATCGCAGCCCAAGTATTTTTCTCAGTTCAACACCGGTAAAAATCTTTTCACACACGGAGATTGTCTCCACCCCCCCGCCCTGGGTATATGTGATGGTGCCTAGGATGTCCCGATGATCTTCACTGTCTGTCAAACCAAGGTTTTGAAGGAACTCATCTTTTGACAGTGTCACTGTCTGTGTAAATTCCTCTGCTTCCTCCTCACCGGGACTTGGCCGGGCTATCAGATAGTCAAATGCAGCGCCCCATACGGCCTGGGCATCCTCTGTCATCCCACCGGAACAGGAAAAATAGGTTGCTTCAATCAGTTCCCCCTCATAGTGCAGAACCTGTCCTGAGGTAGCCTGGACAGCATGGCTGATCTTATCATAATCTTCCTGTGTTCCGCCCCGGGAGAAATAAGTTTCCTCACTGATATACGCCTGACAGCATGCGGCGCTGCTGCAAACATCCGCGGAAGTATGCTTTGACATATATTGATTTCTCCGCAGGGTATAGGTTCGTGCCGCAACCGCCTGGGCCATCAGCGCATTCTCGTGAAAATCAGCCGGCATTTCAGCCAGAACCACACCGGTGATGTAATCGTCCAGAGATTTTTCCTCCACTTTGCCATCCTCCCGCAGAAGTCGGATTTTCTGTTCCGTTTTGTCCTGATATATATTTAGTGTTGGCTGCTGGCTAAGTGCCTGTGTTGCTTCTTCCTGCCGCGACGCATTGGGCAGATATTGGGAAAGCATCACCGGTACCACAAGACCAAGTACCACAAGTACAATAAATTCACCGATTCTCGGTTTCATAAGTATCACCCCGCAGACATTGTAGCACCTGTGAACCGGGGGTTTTGTCGATTCGCAATCGGCAAGGGAATTCTTTCCCCCACTTGACACAAAACCTGTCAAAGAGTATAATTTTAAATGTAAGATTATCACCTTGGAGCAAAATATGAAAAAAATACTTAGAATTATTCTTCCCATTGTTTTGGCAGTTGCGATTCTGCTTTGCCTTGCATGGTATCTGTTTGTATACGATCAGGAGTTCACCCGGGATATGCTTCTTACCGGAGCCCGGCATTTTGAGGCCTCCGGCAATCACCAGGTAGCCGCCTGGTTCTATGATTTTGCATATCGTCAGGCAGAGGATAACGACGCTGTTGCCATAGAGCTTGCTCAGAAGCACAAGGCCGCAGGCAATTACACACAGGCTGAGTCCACCCTTTCCAACGCCATTGCTGATGGAGGCGGTGTTGATCTGTACATTGCGTTGTGCCGCACCTATGTTGAGCAGGACAAGCTGCTCGACGCGGTAACCATGCTGAACACTGTGAGCAATCCTGTTGTGAAGCTGGAGCTGGACGTACTGCGCCCCAGCGCTCCCACCGCATCCGTTGAACCCGGTTTCTACAATCAGTACTTGAGTGTGGATATCAGCGCTGAATCCGGTGCCCTGTACGTTAACGGAAATGGCGAATACCCCTCCACTGAGGACGAACCCTATTCCCAGCCCATTACGCTGGAAGCGGGTGAAAACACCATTTATGCCCTGGCTGTTGGAGAGGACGGATTGGTTAGTCCCCTTTCCATTTTCGGATACACCGTAGGTGGCGTGGTGGAAAAGCTGGAATTTAAGGATGCAACCTTGGAAGCGGCCGTACGGACAACTCTTGGTATATCCGAAGAAAAAGAGATATTCACCAACGACCTTTGGAACATCACCTCTTTCACTGTCCCCTGTGATGCGGCTTCTCTTGAGGATTTGCAGCATTTCGCTTTTTTGGAGGAGCTTATCCTCTGTGGGGGTATTCCCGGGCATCTGTCCAACATCTCAGGACTTTCCCATTTGCAGCGTTTGACCGTCACTGACACGCCCGTGTCCCAGGAGGATCTGCAGGTAATCGGCAGTCTTCCTATGCTCCAGGAGCTGACCCTTTCCGGGTGCAGCCTATCCACCATCAAAGGCCTTGAAAACGCAAAGCAGCTGAAGCTTTTGGATCTGAGTGACAATACCATCCGTAATATCGACCCGCTTAAATCCCTCACTGGTCTGAAAAAGCTATACATTCACCACAATTCTCTGAATGACCTGTCTGCGCTAGCCTCCTGCACCGAACTTACTCAGCTGGATATTTCCTACAATTTGGTAACCTCTCTGGATTCAATCAGTGGTCTTTCCCAGCTCAGCTGGCTTAACGTTTCCCATAACATGGTCACGCAAATCGGTCTGCTTGGCAAACTGACAGGGCTGACAAATCTATCCCTTGCGCACAATGAACTGACGGATATTGCCCCGCTATCTGCCTGTCTGAATCTAATGGAACTGAACCTGTCAAACAATGCCCTTGTGGATATTTCCATACTGGCTGACCTTGTCCAACTGGAACAGCTGGATTTCTCCCACAATCAAGTCGCGGAGCTCCCCGCATTTGCTGCCGACGCGGCGCTGGTGCAGATTGACGGTTCCCACAATTTGATTACCTCCCTGGCGTCCCTTTCCGGTCTTGACGCTTTGAATAATGTCTATATGGATTACAACCCCGAACTGGAGTCTGTGGATGAATTGGCAGACTGTCATGTTCTTATTCAGGTCAATGTATATGGAACGAAAGTTACAGACCCGCAGGTGCTTAAGGATATGAACGTGATCGTAAACTTTGACCCCACGCAAGAATAAGCAGAAAAATCCCGGAAGGTATCCTTCCGGGATTTTTTATTCCTGCTGCTGCGCAGCCGGGG
The DNA here is from genome assembly GCA_045538415.1 of Faecousia sp. Classification (GTDB taxonomy): domain Bacteria; phylum Bacillota; class Clostridia; order Oscillospirales; family Oscillospiraceae; genus Faecousia. The sequence goes on from JAZSRI010000170.1 coordinate 24,551, forward strand.
GTATAAAATAGGATATTAAAGCTGAGAAAAGATTTCTCCCAGTGATTCGTGGAGCACCAAATCCGCCCTGCTGTCATAGGGTGTGCAATCCCGGTTAATAAGCACCATGCGGTTTCCCCGGTAGTAGTCCACAAGACCCGCGGCGGGATAGACCGTCAAGCTGGTACCCGCCACAATTAGAAGATCCGCCCCGGCAATTGCCTGTATGCTTGCTTCCACAGTGTGCTGGTCAAGGGTTTCCTCGTAAAGCACCACATCAGGCTTCACAACGCCGCCACACTGGCAGATTGGAACACCGGGGGCATCCTTTATAAATTGAGCTGTGTGGAATTTCCCACAGACAGTGCAGTAGTTACGCAAAACGCTTCCGTGCAGCTCGTAGACCCGTTTGCTTCCGGCCTTTTGGTGAAGTCCATCGATATTTTGGGTAATCACACTGTGAAGTTTTCTTTCCTGCTCCCACTTGGCCAGCTTTTCATGGGTAATGTTAGGCTGGAATCCAAGGGGGAGCATTTTCTCACGGTAGAACCGGAAAAAGTACCCCGGATTCCGCTTATAAAAGCTATGGCTGATTATTTGCTCAGGAGGATATTCAAAACGCTGTTTGTACAGACCATCGGTGCTGCGAAAATCGGGGATCCCTGATTCTGTACTTACGCCCGCGCCTCCGAAAAAGACAATATGTTCACTTTCCTGTATCCACTGTTTCAGTGTATTCAGCTTGTTGTTCACGATCCTCAGCCTCCATCTCCAGCAGAAGTTTTCTGTCCTGCTTGCTGCTCAGATCCAACTTTTCATACATATCCGGGCGACGTTCACGGGTCCTGCGCAGTGCTTGTTTCCGCCGCCACTGGGCAACTTTCCCGTGGTCACCAGACAGAAGAATCTGGGGTACCTGTCTACCATGCCAGACGGCGGGACGGCTGTATTGAGGGTATTCCAGAAGTCCGTTATAATGACTCTCGTCTTCAAAACACTCCGGGTCTGCCAAAACACCGGGAACCATACGGCAAATTGCGTCGGTCATAGCCATAGCGGCGATCTCACCGCCGGTGAGCACAAAATCCCCAAGGGACAGTTCCTCGTCCACACACTCGTCAATAAAGCGCTGATCGATTCCCTCATAGTGGCCACAAACAAAAATCAGGTTGTCCAGCTTGCTCAGCCGTATGGCATCCGCCTGCTTAAAGGATTTACCGCAGGGGGAAAGATAAATAGTATGCACTGGTCCTCCGGCAAGATCGCATACCGCCTCCCAGCAGCGGTACAGAGGATCCGCCTGCATGACCGCACCCCTGCCGCCGCCATAGGGATAGTCATCCACCTGCATCTGCTTGTTGGCGGTGTAGTCACGGATCTGGTGTGTCCGGATTTGGATAAATCCCCGTTCCTGGGCGCGCCCCAGGATGCTCTCTGACAGCACATCCCCAACGGATTCGGGGAACAGTGTCAAAATATCAATTCTCATCGGTTGCCATCCCTTCGATCAGGTGAACCTGCATACGGTTGGCATCCAAATCTGTAGACAAAATGAACGCCTTGACAGCGGGGATCATATATTCCCGCTCACCTTTGACAACATACACCTTATTACCCGGGTAATCCAAAACATCCTTCACTTGTCCGATCAAAGTATCTTCATGGTACACATCCACGCCAATCAGTTCCGGAACAAAGATGATATCAGGATCCGCGTCACAGCGGTAAACCTCCACAACCTTACCGTGCATTGCCTGTGCCTGCTCCATAGTGTCAATCCCCCGGAGCTTCAGCAAATTGCAGGACTTCTGCACACGGCATTCCTCTACTATATATTCTGTGCCCTCAATAAGGACACGGTCAAATTCAGTTAAAAAATCAGGTCCGTCTGCCCAGGGCAGCACTTTCATCTCGCCACGGACACCGTGGGTAGTCACGACTTCCCCGGCCTGCAAAAATTCCAGTTTCATAAATACACCTCATATAAACGGAAAATGCGTGGCGCCAAGCGTCACGCATAAGCCGTTAATCCACGATTTCCACCGTGACTTTTTCGCCGGTGCGCTGGGCAACGGTTTTCACGATAGTGCGAATTTCCTTCGCGATTCTTCCCTGGCGGCCGATGACTTTACCCATGTCATTAGGTGCAACATGGAGCTCCAGCACCTTGCCGTCCTCATCAGGGACTTCAGTCACTGTAACTGCGTCCGGGTCGTCCACCAGATTTTTTGCCATATACAGCAAAAGCTCTTTCATTATGGTACTCCTTTGAGGGTTACAGTACGCCAGCGTTCTTCAGCAGGCCACGAACGGTATCTGTGGGCTGTGCGCCGTTCTTGATCCAGGCCTGTGCCTTCTCAACGTCGATGTTGACGGTTGCGGGCTCAGTCAGGGGGTTGTAAGTGCCAATCTCCTCGATGCAGCGGCCGTCACGGGGGGAACGGGAATCAGCAACAACGATACGGTAGAAAGGAGCCTTCTTTGCACCCATTCTTCTCAGTCTGATCTTTACCATGGGATTCACCTCCAAAAATTTTAAAAATAATCTATATCGCAAAGCAATTTGCTTTCAGCGAACTAAGGAAAAGGATTCTCAGAATCCTGGGAAGCCCATGCCGCCAAAGCCGCGCATACGCTTCATCTTTTTACCGGCACCGGGACCGGCGAACTGCTTGATCATGGACTTCATCTGGTCGAAGGACTTCAAAAGTCTATTTACATCCTCCACCTTCACGCCGGAACCGGCCGCAATACGTTTTTTACGGCTTGCGCCGATAATATTGGGGTTCTCCCGCTCCTTGGGGGTCATGGAGAGGATGATCGCCTCTGTACGGGACATGGCCTTTTCATCAAGCTGAATGTTCTTCATGTTCATGCCGCCGGGCAGCTGGGCAAGAATATCCTGCATAGAACCCATAGATTTCATCTGCACCATCTGGTCATAGAAGTCCTGCAGAGTAAACTTATTAGACTTGAGGCGTTCTTCCAACTGAGCGGATTTCTGCGCGTCATAGGCCTTCTCAGCCTTTTCGATCAGGGAGAGCATATCGCCCATGCCCAAAATTCTGGAAGCCATTCTGTCAGGATGGAAGGCTTCGATATCCTCCAGCTTCTCACCGATGCCGGCAAACTTAATAGGCTTACCGGTGATTGCCCGGACGGAAAGGGCCGCGCCGCCTCTAGCATCGCCATCCAGCTTGGAGAGCATTACAGAGTCGATATCCAGCCATTCATGGAAGCTCTGGGCAGCGTTCACCGCATCCTGACCGGTCATAGCGTCCACAACCAGCATAATTTCAGTGGGCTTTACCGCAGACTTAATATTTTTAAGTTCCTCCATCAGGACTTCGTCAACATGGAGACGGCCGGCGGTATCCAGAAAAACCATATCATTGCCGTGCTGGCGGGCGTAGGTGACAGCCTCTTTGGCAATTTGAACCGGGTCTGTCTGACCCTTCTCAAACACGGGAATCCCCAGCTTCTCACCGCAGACCTTCAGCTGCTGAATAGCGGCAGGACGGTAAATGTCGCAGGCTGCCAGCAGAGGGTTCTTACCCTGACGCTTCATAAGGCCAGCAAGTTTGCTGCCATTGGTGGTCTTACCGGCACCCTGCAGACCCACCAGCATCACAACTGTGGGGCCGTTGGGATTGATGGTAATGTGCTTTGTCTCACTGCCCATAAGCTTGGTCAGTTCTTCATTGACGATCTTTACGATCATCTGGGCAGGACTGAGCGCCTCCAACACATCAGCGCCAACACAGCGCTCTGTGACAGACTTAACAAAGTCCTTCACAACCTTATAGCTTACGTCCGCCTCAAGCAGCGCCATGCGGATTTCACGCATCGCTTCTTTTACGTCGGACTCCTTCAGGCGGCCCTTGCCCCTAAGCTTTTTGAAGGCAGCATTGATTTTTTCAGTCAATCCTTCAAAGGCCATTTGATTACTCCTCTAATTGTCTGGCGGCAGAGAGAATCTCACACGCCAGTTCGGAAACAGTCTTATCATCATGCCCCGCCAGTTGCCCGGCAGCGGCAGCAATTTTTTGGGCGGCCTTGCGGCACTGCAGATCCCGGCGGACACAGCCGGTCTTCTCTTCCATATTCCGCAGCAACGCCTCTGCTCTCGTTAAATTATCATGGACGCCCTGACGGCTCACATTCAGTTCCTGAGCGATCTCAGCAAGAGACAGATCCTGATTGTGGCGTAGGTCAAAACACATGCGCTGACGGTCTGTAAGCAGGTCACCGTAATAGTCAAACAGCAGTGTCATCTGTAACGCATCCATGTTTACGCCTCCCTGTCAAGGCAATTTCCTTGACACCTGGTACATAATACACCATAAGAATGGGTTTGTCAAGTGTTTTTACTTGACAAGATTAAATTATTTTGTACCAGGAGGATAGGACATCTGTTTGGACAAAGCCCATTCTGCGGTACAGCGCAAGGGCTTTTTCGTTGGCAGAAGCCACTTCCAGTACAACGTGCTCGCCGGTAAGTACGCTGCAGAGCGCCTGAAGGATGGTTCGACCCGCACCCGGCTGATTCGCGGCAATTGCGTAGACAAACGCGCCGGAACCAATAGCAATGCCTAAAAATCTACCGTCCCGTTCCACATTGTAGCAGCACTTCTCCTCCAGAAACAACTTAGCGTCATTTATATCCATATAGGACGCATTGGGCACATTCCGCATCTTCTGATTGTAAAATTCACGAAATTGAGGCAGATCATCCTCCGTCACGGGCACAAGCACTGCATCGGTTTCTCCAATTTGTGCTTTAGGAATACGCAGTTTTAAGACATGAGTATGCAGCGGATAGTTTTCAAGGTGTTTTGAGCCACTGGCATAAATTTTTTCAGCGCCAACCGCCTTACAAAAGTCTATGCAATCTCCGAGCATTGCCTCGGGATCCCGGGAATCGCCCAATGTAATATAGGCTGTGCCGTTGTAGGGGATTTCTTTAAATTTCAGGCTGGCAATTCCGTTTTTTGTGTTGAATAAAGGAAAATCTTTCAACTTTTTCACCTCTTTTTCCAAATATTAGCATATTTTCTGCCCAACGTCCAGCAAAGAATGTTGTATATTTTGCACAGGTGTTTTTCCAGCTTGCTGGTATTTCTTAATTTAATATCCAAAAATCCGGAAATGCACAAAAAACATGTGTTTTTCCCTTGATTTTATTCTATAAATATGTATAATTACTTCCGTCATCACATTGAAGAAAGGAGGATTGTACCATGAAGAAGATCATTTGCAAGAAAGAATATGATACCGAGACTGCTACTCTGGTTAAGAAGTATACATTCAGCTTCTTTGGTGATCCTGCCGGTTACGAAGAAATCCTGTTCCAGACTCCCGGCGGCCTGTACTTCCTGTACGTTCACGGCGGTGAAAACTCTCCCTACCCCACAGAGGATATTCTGCGTCTGGCCAAAACCAAGGTAAATGACTGGATGGAGAATCACTAATCCACTCCATAAAACGCCAATGGAGACCGTTTGAGCGGTCTCCATTTTTCTTTTTTGAAATACTTTAACTTGACTTTTCCGATGTTGGGTGTATTATGTAATGAAGCATAGACGAAGTAAATTCAGCGTGCCGCCGAGAGGTCAGTATATGGATATTACCATAAAACCAATCGCTAGGATCAAAAGCGATTTTCCTTCAAAATTTGGCATACCACGTCAGAGTGGTCTTGTGGAGTCCCTGCAGGCAACCATTTTGTTTGAACCGGAATTTCAGAATCCGGAAGCATTGCGTGGAATTGAGGGATTTTCCCATCTGTGGCTGATTTGGCAGTTTTCAGAATCGGTAGGTCACGAATGGTCGCCCACTGTACGGCCTCCCCGTTTGGGCGGCAACACACGTATGGGCGTTTTTGCCACCCGTTCTCCATTTCGGCCCAACAATCTGGGGCTGTCCTGCGTGAAACTGCTTGGTGTCGAACACACCCAGAGTAGCGGCACTGTACTCCATGTGGGCGGCGCGGATTTGATGGATGGAACTCCTATTTTCGATATTAAGCCCTACATCCCATACAGTGATTCCAAACCGGATGCGTTGGGAGGCTTTACAGATACCGCAGGAGACTTTTTACTTCAGGTGGAGTTTCCTACGGAGTTTTTGGAGCTCCTTCCACCACAAAAGCGTCAGGCCGCCATGGATGTACTGTCCCACGACCCCCGTCCCTCCTATCAACGTACCGCCGGCAGGATCTATGGACTTAGCTTCGCCGGGTTTGACATTCGCTTCACTGTAAATGAAAATACGCTGTCCGTTGTGGACGTACGCAGCCTTTAATCATTTGTGCCGTTTTTGTGGAGGTAAATGTAATGACTCGCAAAAATATTGATATGCTGAACGGCCCGCTGTTCAAAAATATCGTTCGTTACACCATTCCGATTATGCTGACAGGTCTGCTACAGCTGCTGTTTAACGCGACGGATATGGTGGTTGTCGGCAGATTCTGCGGCAGTATCTCTGTTGGAGCTGTCAGTTCCACAGGTGCTCTAACCAATTTGATTGTCAACTTATTTATTGGTCTTTCAATTGGTACCGGTGTTACCGTTGCCCACGGCATCGGCAGTAACCGTACAGACTTTGTGCGAAAAGCTGTCCACACTGCCCTCCCTACTGCCATCATTGGCGGCATTCTGGTATCCATTGTAGGTGTTGTCTTTTCTAAAACATTTCTTATCTGGATGGGTACACCGGAGAATGTTCTGCCTTTGTCTGCCGTGTATATGAAGATCTACTTCTCCGGCATGACCTTTACCATTGTATATAACTTCTGCTCCTCCATTCTCCGCGCAGCCGGTGACACCAAGAGTCCATTGCTCTACCTGTCCATTTCCGGCATCACAAATGTTGTTTTAAACGTTGTCTTTGTAACTATCTTTCATATGAATGTGGCAGGTGTTGCCCTTGCCACCATCATTTCCCAAGGCATTTCCGCGGTTTTGGTGGTGCGAGCTCTGTGCAAGCGGACCGACGCCTGCAAGCTGGTGTTGAAGAAAATCCGCATTTATAAAGAACCGCTCCTGAAATTCATTCGCATAGGTCTACCTGCAGGAATTCAGAGTTCTCTGTTTTCCATTTCCAACGTGCTGATTCAAAGTTCCATTAACAGTTTTAACAGCGATGCATTGGTTGCCGGAAACGGTGCCGCTGCCAATCTTGACGGTTTTATCTACATAGCGCTGAACAGTTTCTATCAAACCACTGTTAATTTTGTTGGCCAGAATATGGGCGCAAGACAGTATGGACGTATCAAAAAAATCTTCCTGACCAGCGTTATATGCGTTGTGGTGTTAGGTGTTTTGATTGGTCTGGGTATGTATGCTGCCGGCAAGACACTGCTTGGCATCTACATCACAGATTCTCCGGAGGCAATTGCTTATGGTATGATCCGTCTGGCTTACGTAGGTATCCCCTATTTCCTTTGCGGCCTTATGGAGGTGTCCACTGGCGCGCTGCGGGGCATGGGGTGCTCTGTCACGTCCATGATCATTTCCATTTTGGGTGTATGCGGCGTGCGTATCATGTGGATCTTGACTGTATTTCCGATGCCCCAATTCCACTCACTGGAATATCTTTACATCTCTTATACCATTTCCTGGATTTTTACCTTTACTGCCCAAACCATCGCATACAACGTGATGTTCAAACGGCAGCAACTGGCATATCCCAGATAACATTACGCAAAAAACATCCATCGGACCAGCCGATGGATGTTTTTTATCTTTATCCCTTGAAATACTTCACAGCCGCTTCAAACATGCGGATATCGTAATTACCGGGGACGTTCTTATAAAGGCCTGCGCCGATACGCTCGCTATGACCCATCTTACCGAACACTCTGCCGTCGGGGGAAGTAATACCTTCGATGGCATACATAGAGTCGTTGGGATTAAAGTGGACATCGGTGGTGGCGTTTCCGTCCAGATCCACATACTGGGTAGCGATCTGACCGTTTTCAGCCAGTTTGCGAATCAGTTCCTCACTTGCCAGGAACCGGCCCTCACCGTGAGAAATGGGTACACTGACGATGTCACCCACATTCATAAGGCTCAGCCAGGGAGACTTATTGGAGGCAATCCGGGTACGGACAATTCTGGACTGGTGACGGGAAATGGTGTTGAAAGTCAAGGTGGGGCAGTTCTCATCTGTGTCAATGATCTTACCGTAAGGCACAAGACCCAGCTTGATCAGCGCCTGGAAGCCGTTGCAGATACCGCACATCAGGCCGTCCCGGTTCTCCAGCAGTTCTGTCACGCCTTCCTTCACAGCAGCGTTGCGGAAGAATGCGGTAATAAACTTACCGGAACCGTCGGGTTCGTCACCGCCTGAGAAGCCACCGGGGATAAACACCATTTGAGCGGACTTCAGTTCCCGGGCAAAGCGGTCAACACTGGCAGCAATGCCGTCTGCCGACAGGTTGTTGATCACAATGATCTCGGGCTCCGCACCGGCATCACGCACGGCCTTGGCAGAATCGTACTCACAGTTTGTGCCGGGGAACGCGGGGATCAGAACCTTAGGTCTTGCAACTTTCACTGCGGGAGCTGTGTATCCAGCTGCCTCATAGGTAAAGTTTTCAACCTTGGAATGGCTGTCGGGGATATTGCAGGAATATACGCTCTCCAGCTTGTCCTCATAGGTTTTCAGCAAAGAATTCAGACAAATCTCTTCACCGTCCAGCGTCAGCTTAGCGGTAGCATTGGTCACACCAATCTGCTTGCCCACAGGCTCGCCGGTCATTTCCAGCACAAAGCTGCCGTAGCTGTACCCAAACAGCTCCTGCACCTGCGTATCGGTAAAGTCAACACCAATACCGTTGCCAATGGCCATCTTCATCACTGCCTCGGCTACGCCGCCCATGCCGGGAGTATAGGCAGAGACCACATTACCCTGGCGCATCAGCTTGGTAACGAGAGCAAAGTTTGCCAGCAGCGACTCTGTAACGGGCAGTCCGTTTTCGTCGTAGTCAGGCTTCAGCAGGCATACCTTGTTTCCTGCGGCCTTAAATTCATTGGTAACCACATCGGCCACCTTTCCGGTGGTAACAGCGAAAGAAACCAGTGTGGGGGGAACATCCAAAGACTCAAAGGAACCGGACATGGAGTCCTTACCGCCAATGGCGCCAACACCCAGATTCACCTGTGCCTTGAATGCGCCCAAAAGCGCAGCAAGAGGCTTGCCCCAACGCTTGGGGTCCTTGCCAAGGCGTTCAAAATACTCCTGGAAAGTCAGATATACATCCTCAAAGCTGGCGCCGGTAGCAATCAGCTTAGAGACGGATTCCACAACAGCCAGATACGCTCCGTGATAGGGGCTCTTTTCCGTAATAAAGGGGTTATAGCCAAAGGCCATAAAGGAGCAGTCATCGGTGTGTTTCCTTTCCACGCTGATCTTCTGGACCATAGCCTGAATAGGTGTCAGCTGGTTGACACCGCCAAAGGGCATCAGCACAGTGCCTGCACCGATGGTGGAGTCGAACCGCTCGGAAAGTCCACGCTTGGAGCAGATGTTCAGGTCATCCGCAAGGGCGCTGTACAGGTCGGTGAAATTGCCGGAGACGGTCTTTTCAATGCAGGAGGGAGCAGCAGGAGCGGCGTCAATATGTTTGTCGGCACCGTTGGAGTTCAGGAAATCACGGGAAATGTCACAAATGGTCTTGCCGTTCCAGTGCATCACAAGGCGGGCTTCCTGGGTAACCGTTGCCACAGGGACAGCGTTCAGGTTTTCGGTGCCTGCCAGTTCCAGGAAACGGGCAACATCCTTTGCCTCGACCACAACAGCCATACGCTCCTGGGATTCGGAAATTGCCAGTTCCGTGCCATCAAGACCGTCGTATTTCTTGGGAACGGCGTTCAGGTCAATGGTCAGACCGTCAGCCAGCTCACCGATGGCAACAGACACACCGCCGGCACCAAAGTCATTGCACCGCTTAATCAGCTTGGAAGCCTCGCTGTTACGGAACAAGCGCTGCAGCTTGCGCTCCTCGGGGGCATTGCCCTTCTGAACCTCACTGCCGCAGGCCTCCACAGACTGGGTATTGTGTGCCTTGGAAGACCCGGTTGCGCCGCCGATACCGTCAGGACCGGTAGCACCGCCCAGCAGGATAACCACGTCACCGGCCTCAGGGCGCTCACGGCGTACATTCTCAGCAGGAGCAGCGGCGATCACAGCGCCGATTTCCATTCTCTTGGCGGCATAGCCGGGATGGTAGATTTCATCCACGATGCCGGTTGCCAGACCGATCTGGTTGCCGTAAGATGAGTAGCCTGCTGCCGCGGTGGTAACAATTTTCCGCTGGGGCAGCTTGCCGGGGATGGTCTGGGAAATGGGCTTCAGAGGATCAGCAGCACCGGTCACACGCATAGCGCCATAGACATAGCTTCTGCCAGACAGGGGGTCACGGATTGCGCCGCCAATACAAGTTGCCGCGCCACCGAACGGCTCTATCTCAGTGGGGTGGTTGTGGGTTTCGTTCTTGAACAGCAGCAACCAGGGCTCGGTGACACCGTCCACATCCACATTGATCTTAACAGTACAGGCGTGGATTTCTTCACTCTCATCCAATTTCGGCAGTTTTCCCTCTGCCTTCAAATGCTTTACCGCGATGGTGGCAAGATCCATCAGGCAGATGGGCTTGCTGCCGCGGCCAAGGGCCTCACGGGTAGCAAGGTACTCCTGATAGGTTTTCTGGAGCAGTGCATCCTCAAAGGTCACATTATCGATAATAGTACCAAAGGTGGTGTGACGGCAGTGGTCAGACCAGTATGTATCGATCATGCGGATCTCTGTAATGGTGGGATTTCTACCCTCCGTTTTGAAATACGCCTGACAGAAAGCGATATCTGCCTCGTCCATGGCAAGGCCATAGGTCTTGATGAACTGGGCAAGGCCTGCTTCATCCAGGTCGATAAAACCCTCTACCACCGCTACCTCAGTGGGGATCTCATACTGGATAGCCAGTGTTTCGGGCTTCTCCAGCGCTGCTTCACGGCACTCCACAGGGTTAATGACGTACTTCTTGATCTCGCTGATGTTCTCCTGAGAGAGGTTACCATACAGAGCGTAGACCTTAGCATTGCGCACCAGAGGACGTTCACCCTGGGAAATGATCTGGATACACTGGGCAGCGGAATCCGCCCGCTGGTCAAACTGACCGGGCAGAGCCTCTACTGCGAACACATAGGCATTGGGTACATCAATGGAAGCAGTGGCAATGTCTACCTGAGGCTCGGAGAATACGGTCTTTACCGCATAGTCAAACACTTCCTGGGTGATTTTCTCCGCATCATAACGGTTGAAAAGACGCACATCTTCCAAAGCCGTAATGCCCAGCAGATTTCTGGCATCATTCAGAAGCGCCTTTGCCTCATGGGCAAGGCCCTCCTTTTTTTCAACAAAAATACGATAAACCATAGTTATCTTCCTCCTCACTTCAGCGCCTGCAGGGCACGGCGTCCAATATCACTGCGGCGGTAAGCGCCCTGGAATTTCACATCGTCGGACAGGCGGTATGCCTGGGCAATGGCATCCTCCAGAGAATCCGCAACAGCGGTGGTGCCGGTAACACGGCCGCCGGAGGTGAGCAATTTTCCATCTTCCAGCTTGGCACCGGCTACATAAGTATGGGCAGCAGCCTCCTGAGTCATGGTGATCTCATATCCCTTCTTGTAGGAGGAAGGATAGCCATTGGACGCCAGAATCACACAGCAGGCGTGCTTGTCGGCAAATTTCACTTCCGTCTCCGCCAAAGTGCCATTGGTAGTAGCCTGCATGATCTCAAGCAGATCGCTCTCCAACAGCGGAAGCACCACCTGTGTCTCCGGGTCGCCGAAACGGCAGTTATACTCAATGACCTTGGGGCCATTGGGGGTAAGCATCAGGCCAAAGTACAAACAGCCGGTAAAGGTGCGGCCCTCAGCATTCATAGCGTTCATAGTGGGCAGAAAGATAGTCTCCATGCACACATCGGCAATATCCATTGTATAGTAGGGATTGGGCGCAACAGTACCCATACCGCCGGTGTTCAGGCCGGTATCATTGTCCCCTACCCGCTTATGATCCATGGAGGAAACCATGGGCTTAATGCATTTTCCGTCTGTGAAAGCCAGTACAGATACCTCAGGGCCTGTGAGGAATTCCTCGATTACGATCTGATCGCCGCTCTTTCCGAATACCTTGTCCGCCATCATGGAACGAACCGCGTCCATGGCTTCCTGTCTGGTCTGGGCAATGATAACACCCTTACCCAGAGCAAGGCCATCGGCCTTAATGACCGTGGGGATAGGTGCGTCCTGCAGATATGCAAGGGCAGCATCCATATCCGTAAACACTTCGTAGGCAGCGGTGGGGATGCCGTATTTCTTCATAAGATTCTTGGAAAAGACCTTGCTGCCCTCGATAATGGCGGCATTGGCTCTGGGACCAAAACAAGGGATTCCCTTCTCATTCAGGGCATCCACACAGCCCAGAACCAGAGGATCGTCCGGGGCCACAACCGCATAATCAATGGCATTTTCTACAGCAAAGGCAACAATTTTATCCAAATCTGTGGCGCTGATACCTGTACACACAGCATCGGCCGCAATGCCGCCGTTACCGGGCGCGGCATAAATAACCTCCACAGCGGGGTTTTTCTTCAGGGAGCGGATAATCGCATGCTCGCGGCCACCACCGCCCACAACTAACAATTTCATAGGGATTTCCTCCTGTAAATATTGGGGGTAAAACGCACCGATAGGGGGCAGTAAAACTGTCCCCTACGGAATCTCTTAGTGATGGAACAAACGCATGCCTGTGAAGGCCATGACCATGCCGTTCTTATCGCATTCGGCAATGACCAGATCGTCACGGATAGAACCGCCGGGCTCAGCGATGTACTTAACGCCGGAGGCTGCCGCACGCTTGATATTGTCGCTGAAGGGGAAGAAAGCATCGGAGCCAAGGGCTACATTCTGGCGGGTAGACAGCCACTGCTTCTTATCCTCCTCAGTCAGACGCTCAGGCTGGGATGTAAAGTAGTTCTGCCAGATACCCTCAGCGCACACATCTTCCTCGTTGCCATTGATATAGCCGTCAATTACATTGTCCCGGTTGGGACGGCCCAGATCACTGCGGAAGGGCAGGCTCAGTGTCTTGGGATGCTGGCGCAGGAACCAGGTATCTGCCTTGGTACCTGCCAGTCTGGTGCAGTGGATACGGGACTGCTGTCCGGCGCCTACGCCGATAGCCTGTCCGTCCACTGCGAAGCACACGGAGTTGGACTGGGTATACTTCAGGGTAATCAGTGCCACAATCAGATCGATCTTTGCGCTTTCAGGCAGATCCTTATTCTGGGTAACAATGTTCTCCAGCAGATGCTCGCCGATCTTGAAGTTGTTGCGGCCCTGCTGGAAGGTAATACCGTAGACCTGCTTGTGTTCTGCTTCCGCAGGGACAAAATCAGGATCAATGGCAACCACATTGTAGCTGCCTTTCCGCTTTGCCCGCAGGATCTGCAGAGCTTCCTCTGTGTAGCTGGGGGCGATCACACCGTCGGACACTTCCCGGGCAATCAGTTTAGCGGTCAGCGCGTCACACTCATCGGACAGCGCAACCCAGTCGCCAAAGGAACACATACGGTCCGTGCCACGGGCACGGGCATAGGCGCATGCCAGGGGATTCTCGTCCAGTTCAGGGATGTCGTCTACAAAACATGCCTTCTTCAGATCCTCAGGCAGCACCTTGCCAACGGCGGCAGAGGTGGGAGATACGTGCTTGAAGGAGGTGACAGCGCACATGCCGGTAGCTTCTTTCAGTTCCTTTACAAGCTGCCAGGAATTCAGCGCATCCAGGAAGTTAATATAGCCGGGACGGCCATTGAGAATGGTGATGGGCAGCTCACTGCCGTCGTGCATATAGATTTTGGAAGGCTTCTGGTTGGGATTGCAGCCATATTTCAGTTCAAATTCTTTCATGTTCCTACTCCTTATGCGTGCTTATTAAGGATGGTCTGGCGGTATGTACCGGTAGCCAGGTCAGTATAGCGGACAAACAGAGAAATCTTATTATCAGGATTCAGATTTTCCCACAGCATGTTGGTAAAGGCATCCATATCGTTATCTATAGCCACCCGCTCAGGCTCGCCCTGGAAGGTAGGAATTACAGGGTTTCCGTCGCACACATAGGTGTGGATAAAGTGGCCCAAACCCTTGGTAGCGGGATATTCATAGAAGAAACGGGCTCAGGCATTGCCATCAGGATCCGCCGCCTTCAAAATGGACATTTTGTAGCTGCCATCCCCTGCCAGCAAGCCGGAGATTCTGGGGGTCCAGTTAGGGCCGTCATCTTCAAAGGTTCTGGTACGCAGGGCAGCTTCCCAGCTCTCGCCCTTGGACAGATATTCCCAAATGGTATCCGTCTGGTCCCCGTTGGTAACAATCAGACCACATCCGGCTTCCCGGACAGGGTGGTAAATAATCAGGTGAGGATCTTTCATCAGACTGGGGTCGTGGGCTTCTGTACGGATACCGTCCGGCTCCTGAATGAACACACGATTACGGGAATTAACGCTGCGGCCCATGATAAAATAAGCCGCGACAGAATGTTTGCCATCAGGGGTAATGCCCAGCACAATACCTCTGCCGGGATAGGTATTTTCAGAAAGCTTCTGGCTCAGAGAGCCGATTTCATACACATTCATTTTACTTCCTCCTGGTCTATCTTTACAATACGTCCGTCAACATGGATACGGCCCTGGCAGAACAGGGATACTGCCTTAGGCAGGAGCTTCCATTCCGCCTGCTCCATAATCCGCCGCTGCAGAATCTCCGGGGTGTCACCGGGCAGGACCTCCACCGCCTGCTGGGCAATGATGGGCCCACCGTCGCACTCCTCACTGACAAAATGTACTGTTGCGCCGGAGAGCTTGACGCCATAGGCAAGGGCCTTTTCATGGACGTGCAATCCATAATACCCGGCACCGCAGAACGAGGGAATCAGCGCGGGGTGGACATTCATAATGGCATTGGGGTAAGCGTTTACCAGCTCCTGAGTAAAAATCACCATACAGCCGGCAAGAACCACCAGATCGATTTGAAGCTGCTGCAGCTTCTCCACCACAGCCACCGTCATCTCACGGTTGGAGCTGTAATTCTTTCGGGGAATCACATAACCCTGGATTCCCGCTTTTGATGCCCGTTCCAGGGCATAAGCACCCTCGGCGGAGGAAATGACAGCAAGAATCTCGCCACCGCCCAACTCTCCCCTGCTCTGGGCGTCGATTAGTGCCTGCAAATTGGTGCCGCCGCCGGATACGAGGACGGCAATTTTTGTATGTGCCATAGCAGCCACCTTACACGATGGTGATCTTCTCATCAGATGCCACGATCTTACCGATCACGTAGGCCTCTTCGCCATTTGCTTTAAGAACTTCGATGGCAGTGTCCACCTGGCTTTCTGGAACCACGATGCTCATGCCAACGCCCATGTTATAAGTATTGAACATGTCACGTTCAGGAATGTTGCCGGTTTTTGCAATCAGGTCAAAAATGGGCAGTACCTTCACTGCGCTCCGCTCGATCACAGCGCCCAGACCATTGGGGATAGAACGGGGAATATTTTCATAAAAGCCGCCGCCGGTGATGTGGGAAATACCCTTCACATCCACCTTCTCCAGAAGGGCAAGCACAGCTTTAACGTAGATCTTTGTGGGGGTCAGCAAGGCTTCGCCTATGGTCTTGCCGCCCAGTTCCGCGTTGGGAACGTACAGTTCCGGGTTGTTATTATCGATATCAAATACCTTACGGCACAGGCTGAAGCCGTTGGAGTGGATACCGGTAGAAGGCAGAGCAATTACCACATCACCGGCTGCCATGCGGGTATTGTCCAGGATCTTTTTCTTGTCTACAATACCCACAGCAAAACCTGCAAGGTCATAGTCCTCCACAGGCATCATGCCGGGATGCTCTGCGGTTTCACCGCCGATAAGGGCGGCGCCGGACTGGACACAGCCTTCAGCCACGCCGCCAACGATTTCCGCAATCTTCTCAGGAATATTTTTGCCGCAGGCGATATAGTCCAGGAAGAACAGGGGCTTAGCGCCGACGCAAATAATGTCATTGACACACATTGCAACCGCGTCAATACCAATGGTATCATGCTTATCCATCAAAATGGCAAGCTTGACCTTGGTGCCGCAGCCGTCCGTACCGGAAACCAGCACAGGCTCCTCCATACCGGCAATAGGCAAACCAAAGCAGCCGCCAAAGCCACCCACATCGTCCAGACAGCCTTCATTTCTGGTACGCTTGACATGCTTCTTCATCAGTTCCACTGCCCGGTAACCGGCAGTAATGTCCACACCAGCGGCAGCATAGCTTTCGGAATAACTCTTTTCTACCATGATCTTACTCCTTATTTCTTATTCTTCGCCGGACCAGCAATAGGTACACAGCTTACATTTGTCCAGGCCGATGGCGTTAACAACGCCGTTGATGGTCTGGAATCCCAAAGACGCAAAGTGGAATTTTTCGCAGATTGCCTGACGCAGTTTCTTGCCGCGCTCGGTATCACCGTCAGCATACTCTTTGATATACTTCAGGCCTTCCTCGCCCTCCAGCTCCACGATCATTCTGCGGGAAATCAGCTCCATCTCATTTTTAGAGCGGGAGAAGTTCAAATACTTACATCCATACATAATGGGAGGGCAGGCAGAACGCATATGCACAGACTTTGCTCCGTTATTATACAGGAAATCCACCGTCTCCTGAAGCTGAGTGCCACGGACAATGGAATCGTCCACAAACAGAAGATGCTTGTCCTTGATAAGCTCCTCAACAGGAATCTGCTTCATCTTGGCAACCTTATTTCTGTCTGCCTGCTTGGCAGGAGTGAAGCTTCTGCTCCAGGTGGGGGTGTACTTAATAAAGGCTCTGGCAAAGGGCCGGCCTGTACGGTTGGCATAACCGATGGCGTGGGGTGTACCGGAATCAGGGACACCGCCCACGTAATCCAGCTCCATGGTTCTTCCCTGCTCCATATCCCGTTCTGCCATGTAAGCGCCGTTGCGGTAGCGCATCACTTCCACGTTCACGCCTTCAAAATTGGAGGTGGGATACCCATAATAGCTCCACAGGAACGCACAGACACGCATCTTTTCCCCGGGCTGTGCAAGCTGGGTCATGGAATCCGGAGTCAGCTCCACGATCTCACCGGGGCCAAGCTCCTTAACATGCTCATAACCCAGCTTTGTATAGGCAAACTGCTCAAAGGAGACCGCGTAACCGTTTTCATCCCGGCCAATCTGGACGGGAATTCTGCCCAGGCGATCACGGGCGGCGATCAGACTGCCGTTATCCGTCAACAGGAGAATATTGGCTGTGCCGTCAATCACACTTTGGGCAAACTGGATGCCCTCTTTAAAGTTGGATTTTTGATTGATCAGCGCTGCCACAAGCTCCGTGGTGTTTACTCTGCCGCCAGTCATGGCATCGAAGTAACCGCCGTTTTGGTTCAGGCACTGATCGATCAGCTCCTGATAATTGTTAATAAGGCCGACGGTGGAAATGGCATAGGTGCCCAGCTTGGATCGAATCAGCATGGGCTGGGGGTCTGTGTCGCTGATACAGCCAATGGCAGAAGTGCCGTGCATTTCGTCGAAAATGTGCTCAAACTTGGTACGGAACGGAGAGTTCTCTATACTATGAATTTTTCTCTGCAGGCCAATCTCCTTGTCGTAGGCAGCCATACCGCCACGGCGGGTGCCAAGGTGGGAATGGTAGTCCACGCCGAAAAACACATCCAGCATGCAGTCAGTCTTGGAGGTGATTCCAAAAAATCCGCCCATTGATTACTCCTTTAGTTATGGTTGCGAAAATTATGCAAAGAACAGCTTGTTCAGGGTCATGGGGTCAACATACTTGCCATCCTTGTAGACACGCATGTTGCCGGAAGCGATTTCGTCGATCAGCATGACCTTACCCTCGGCGTCATAGCCGAACTCAAACTTAATATCGTACATATCCATGCCCTTTTCCTTCAGGTCATCGGCAACAATCCGGGTGATACGCTGGGTCATGGCAACCATATCGTCATACTGCTCGGAAGTCATAACGCCCAAAGCAACCAGGCCTTCCTTGGTGACCAGGGGATCGCCCTTCTCATCGTTCTTGAAGGTCATCTCCACGTACTCGGGCAGGTCAGCGCCTTCCTCAATATAGTCGGAGTAACGGCGGAAGAAGCTGCCAACAGCCTTGTAACGGCAGATAACTTCCAGACCCTTGCCAAATACCTTTGCGGGCAGAACTTCCATGGTGGTGTCTTCCAGGTTTGCGCTGACATAGTGGGTACGGATACCGGCAGCGTTGATCTTCTCAAAGAAGTAGATGGACATACGCAGATTCACATCGCCCACACCCTCGATGGTCAGACCCACGGAGTTTTCACCGGGATCAAACACGCCGTCCTTACCGGTGCAGTCATCTTTGAACTTCAGCAGGCAGTTGCCGTTTTCAAGGGCATATACGTTCTTAGTCTTACCAGTGTAAATGAGCTTCTTTTCCATGTTCGTTATCTCCTTTATTTTATGAGTGGGGTTCTCTTACTTACATACCGGTGGCAATGGCAGCGTCCTTTTGCAGGACCTTATTGGCATCCGCAAGGCGCTTGGCATCCAGCTTCTGAGCCAGCTGGCTGTCTTCCACAGCAATGATCTGGGCGCACAGCAGAGCAGCATTGGCTGCGCCATTGATGGCAACCGTCGCTACGGGAATACCAGTAGGCATCTGGACTGTGGACAAAAGGGCATCCAGTCCATCCAGAACAGGGCCTTTGCAGGGAATGCCGATCACGGGCAACGTAGTATTGGCAGCAGTGGCACCGGCAAGGTGGGCAGCCATACCGGCCGCTGCAATAATAGCGCCAAAACCATTAGCCCGGGCATTCAGCGCAAAATCTCTTGCTTCCACAGGGGTTCTGTGGGCAGAGTAAATATGCACTTCATAGGGGATCTCCAATTCCTTCAGCACATCCACAGCCTTCTGCACAATAGGCAGGTCGCTGTCGCTTCCCATTACAATTCCAACTTTTTTCATCACGATACCTCCAAAAAAGCGTAAAAGGCACACCCTACCCGGAACGAGTAAAAGTGTGCCCAGACGGTCGGCTAGAAAACATTCCCGGTCCCCTGTGGTGCTCCACAATCTCCGTCAGTTCCGGAAAATCTTATTGATTTCGACTGAAATATTTTAACACAGCAGTATTTTTGTGTCAATCGGGACATGGCCACTTTCTCTCTTTTGGATACCAAAACGATTTCATGGACAGTCCCATTTGTACACTTTTTTATTTCTCCAGTTT
>JAZSRI010000109.1:0-3002 GCA_045538415.1 Faecousia sp.
ATGGGACAGCAGCCTGCAGATGCGCTCGATAGGCATCGCGCCGCGGAGCATGTTGATGTTCAGAATCCGGCACAGCTGCCGCTGGGTATAACGCTTTCCCTTAGGGCTAGTGAGGAATCCGCGCTTGACCCAGTTCTGTACCGTATAGGCTTCCAGCCCGGTGATGGAGGTCACCTGGCTTAAGGTAATGCCCCCGCCAAAAAATAAGGCTTCCAATTGCTGAGGAATATACTCGGCCTCCCCGCGGTCTGCATGCAACACCGTTCCGGGAATCGTCCACATCATGTTCTCACACCCTTCTTTTTTGTGGTAGCATTATATTATCACATGGTCATGTGACTGTCAAGAGGGTTTCTTTGACCGTTTGTGAACTCTTTGTGAATTCCAGTTCACAAAATATTGTATTTCTCCCTTTACGAACGAGGGAATTTGGTGTACAATATAGGCTATATAAAAAGAGAGGGAGGTTCTGGCGGATGAACTGCATGAAATGCGGCGCTGAGACCCCGGAAACCCAGGTGTTCTGCGACCATTGCCTTTCGGTCATGGAAGACTACCCCATCAAGCCAGGCACCCACATCCATCTGCCCAAGCGGGCCCTGGCTGAGGAGGAACAGAAAAAGACCGTCAAGAAAAAGCGAGCCCCCTCCCCAGAGGAGCAGATCGCCGCACTGCGGCTGAAGGTGCTGCGGATGCGGTTGGTAGTCGTGATTCTAGCCTTTTTGTTCTGCGTGGTCAGCGGTTTTCTGGCTCTGAAGCTGTATGAGGATTTTACCGCTCCCGAAACAGGCCGGAACTACACCATCGACACCTCCATGGACTAAGCCGAGGATGTTTCTACCCTCCCGGCATGATGTTTCACGTGAAACATTTAAAACCATGCATCAAATTCATTGTTTCACGTGAAACAGATAGAAAGGAACGAATATGGGAAAGATAATTGCTGTGGTGAATCAGAAAGGCGGCGTGGGAAAGACCACAACCGCTGAGAATCTCACCGCTGCACTGACAGAAGCCGGCAAGCGAGTGCTGCTGTGCGACTTTGACCCCCAGGCAAACGCCACCTCCGGTCTTGGCTTGGATAAGCGCCACCTGCGCTACAGTGTATACGATGTAATCATCAACGATGTGTCGGCAAAAGATGCCATTGTCAGAACGGACTTTGGTGATGTGCTCCCCTCCACCGCAGACCTCGCTGGTGCAGGTGTGGAACTTGTCACCATGGAGTCACCTAACTACCGGCTGCGGAATGCTCTGGAGACAGTAAAAAACCAATACGATTTGATCTTCATAGATTGTCCGCCATCCTTGGAACTGCTGACATTGAATAGTCTGTGTGCTGCCGACGGGATTATGGTACCGGTTCAGTGTGAATACTATGCGCTGGAAGGCTTGACCGACCTAATGAACACCCTTCGGATGGTAAAGAAGCGCCTGAACCCCCGACTGGAGATTTTCGGAGTGGCACTGACCATGTTCGACGGACGCACCAACTTCTCCACCCAGGTAGCCCAGGAAGTTCGCCGACATTTCCCCGGCAAGGTCTACGCCACAGTGGTTCCACGGAACGTCCGTCTCGCAGAGGCACCCAGCCACGGTCTGCCGGCAACGGTTTACGACCGCCACAGCCGCGGTGCGCTGGCCTACAAAGCAATGGCCAAAGAGATTATCCAAAAATTATAACGAGGTGAAGAAATGGCAAAAGGCTTAGGCAAAGGTCTGGGCGCGCTGATGGGCGATTTTGCTTTGGAAACACCTGCTTCCAAAAGCCCCTATCAGTTACTCCCCATTTATAAAGTAGAACCCAATCCCGGCCAGCCCAGACAGGACTTTGACCCGGAGGAGCTGCAATCGCTGGCGGATTCCATCGCAACCCACGGCATCGTTCAGCCACTGACCGTACGGGAACTGGCAAATGGTTACTATCAGATCATCGCCGGCGAACGTCGATGGCGTGCAGCAAGAATTGCGGAGCTGAAAGAAATCCCAGCCGTAATCATCGAAGCCGACGACCGAAAGGTCATGGAGCTGGCGCTGATTGAGAACCTGCAGCGTCAGGATCTGAACCCGGTGGAAGAAGCCATGGGTTACCAGACCCTGATACAGGAATACGGGCTGACACAGGAGGATGCCGCCAAGCAGGTGGGCAAGTCCCGTCCCACTGTGGCAAATGCACTGCGTCTGCTGAACTTAAGCAACAAGGTGCTGGAAATGGTCCGCAAGGGTGAACTTTCCGCGGGCCACGCAAGAGCAGTGCTGTCCCTGAAGTCCCAAAAGCTCCAGGAGCAGGCCGCCCAGAAGATCGCAGCCCTGGGACTCTCCGTTCGTCAGGCAGAACTGCTGTGCAAAAACATGGCAAAGGAACCCACCCCCGTGAAGGAACCCACACTGGCTGTAGATTACGTAGCCGAGTGCGAAAAGAGCCTCAGCAAGCATCTGGGCAGAGGCGTCAAGATCATCAACGGCAAAAGAAAAGGCCGCTTCGAACTGGAATTTTACGGACAGGACGACCTACAGGTCCTTCTGGACGCACTAATGAAAATAGAAAAATAAACGTTTCCATGAAAAGGAGATTCAAAAATGTTAGACATTCGTAAGATCAAGGAAAATCCCGACGCAGTAAAGGCCGGTCTGAAAGCTAAAGAAGTAGATTGCGATGCAGTGGTTGACCGCATTCTGGAGCTGGACGTTCAGATTCGCGCACTGAAAACCGCTACCGAAACCAAGACCGCTCAGAAGAACAAGTTGGCTAAGGAAAACGGCAAACTGTTCGGTCAGAAGAAGGGTTTTGAGAAGCAGGGCAAGGACACCAGCGAACTGGATGCCATCATCGAGAAAAATAAGGCCGCATCCATCGCACTGGATGCTGAAATCGCCGACGATGCCGAAACGCTGAAGACCCTCAGCGTAGAGTTCAAAACCGCTATGCTGAGCCTGCCCAACCTGCCCGATGAGGACCTGCTGCCCGGCGGCAAAGAAAACAACCAGCCTCTGCGCTATGT
>JAZSRI010000131.1:0-6449 GCA_045538415.1 Faecousia sp.
ATGGCTACATGATGCCCACAGCAGCCCTGTATGCCGAAGTGGCAGCAGGCAAGAAAGCTAATGAGAGCCTGACTTTGATGTCCTCTGAGTTGGATCAGTGCGGGATTGAGACACTGGCTGAAATGCAGATCTATCTGCAGATCCAAGACCCCGAGACTTGGGAAACCATCAAGACTACCGATCTGATCACCTTGGCTACTTCTGCCACCGGCTATACTCAGCCTGTCGATGACTCTGGCGATGTCCTCTACAACGAGAATGGTTATAAGATCGTCTGCAAGGGCCTGAAGCAGGATATCATTTGGGATGGCACTGTTGTGTTCTATATGGAGAACAATAGCAGCAAGGCAGTATCTATCTATGCTGAAAATGTGTCCGTCAATGGCTTTATGCAGGAAGTTGGTCTCTGGTCCGATCTGCGCCCGAGCACCAAGATGATCGATGGCATGTCCATGATCGATCTGAGCGACCTGGAGATTACCAATATTGATGAAATCAAGACTATTGAGTTCAATCTGCGCATCGTTGATGCAGAGACATGGGAAGACATTGTCACCACAGATGCAATGACCCTCAATTTTGAATAAGGAAACCTATGCACTTTTTGTCCCCAACCTGCCGGTTGGGGACATTCTTTTTCCCATATTTCAGTGTATTTCAGTTGCAAAAGACAAATTTTTAGATGCCTTCGACAACCTTCGAGTGTATTTTCATCGCCCATTTTCTATAAATAAAGTGTAATTACGACATTTGGAAAAACGGAAATGCCGCCATTACACTATATTTATCCAATTGGGAGGATGAGTTCGTGAAAAACAGAACCCGGAGATATTACTGCGGGAGTTTTAAGGAGTCCTGTTAAGGCTCCCATTAATGTATTAAGACAACTAAATAGCTGGATCGTGAGAGACGCAGAAAAACGAAGCGCAACACGAGAAGGCACCTTTATAAGCATTTTTGACGCACAGTGTTGTATTAGTCTAACACTGTGCGTTTTAGTTTTCGACATAATTCGATGCCGTGGACCTCCGTTCGACATTTGATCCCAAAAATCAAATCGGACTGGAGGAATACATATGTCAACACAAAACTGGGATCCCAATGAGGCTGAACGAGAGCTTCTACGAGCAAGATTTACACTCTGGCTGAATAGCCTTCTGGCACGAAATAGTGCAAGACGTCGCAGAGGTATGGACGACGAGATACCTGACGATATGGAGATTGTTTCAATGGACGCGTTTCCCGATGATTATTTTCCGGATACCACGAACCCGTATGAGATAGTCGAAAGAAACCCACGGGACTTCGATTTCGATGAGGAACGCATAGCTCGTGCGTTCGCTGATCTTCCTGTTATGAGGAAGGAGGTATTGCGCTTGCTGTTCGTAGAACAAAGGACGCCGAAGGAAATTGCAGAGCGACTGCATTGCTCAGTGCAGTTTGTGAGTGTCCAGAAGCAGCGGGCGCTGGCGAAGCTCCGTAAAGTGCTATCAGAAGGAGACGATGTATGAGCAACAAGGAATTTGAATCGGTTCTTCGCAGAGCCGTACATGGGGATAGTATCGCTTTGGAGAAGCTGCTGATACTGTATGAACCTATGATCTACAAGTACTCCTGCGTAAAGGGAAAGTATAGCGAGGATCTGCACCAATGGCTGTTGCTGGACATCGCACTTAACATTCACAAATTCCCAATCTAAAAATATTTTTTGATATTTTTTCTGAAATTGATTTATTTTTCGATTTTCCAATACACCTTTATGAGTGAGAAGCATCCCCTTGCTTGTGCACCTTGAAAACTTCATATCATCCAGTCCGGTACATCCCTTTGCTGAGGAGCGGCTATCCGTCTGAAAGGCCCAGAACCAGGAGCACTGATATACAGGTGGCACTTGTATAACGCGACGATCCAGCATAGGTACAATGGTACTTCCGTAATTCGCGGCCCGGCCACAATGAAGGCGGGGAGAGGAGACTCTATGGACCTGCTCGCCACAGGCACCGGATGGACAAACGTAAAACTCAACTCACTCTTCAAGGAGGTAATCAAATGGAATATCAATATAAGTCAACAGAAGAGTTGCCACCCTTCTTGAATGCATCACAGGTGGCAGCGTATTTGGGACTATCCCTTTCAAATATTTACACATTAATGCATTCACAAGGCTTCCCAACATTAGCCGTGGGAAAGCGAAAAATCGTAGAGAAGAAAAAGCTCTTGCAATGGATAGAAGAGAACACGGCAAAATAATATATTTTGTTTATTATAATATATGAAAAATGTTAAAATGGCGGTTTATTTATGCTGAAAAGTTTACTTTTCGTTAATAAAAGGGTATTTTAAAACGGAAATCCCTGTGTTATAATGAGGGTGCACGGAATCAGTAGACATATGCCACCAGAAAGGAGTAATATGGCAAAGAGAAGATCCAACGGCGAAGGCACCATCAAAAAACTGCCCAATGGAAAATGGCAGATTCAATTTATGGATGGGTACAAGCCGGATGGAACACGAAGGTTTAAATCCTTTAGTGCGCCGAAGCTCGATGAGGTTAAAAGGCTGAAGCGCGAATACGAGCAAAGAAAAGCAGCCGGAGTGTTGGCCGCAATGGACTATTCCTTTTCGGAATGGGCTGACTTCTGGTTTGAACATCACAAGAACATGATTTCCGCAACAACTCAAGAAGGGTATACATACACGCTCCGCAATCTGAAGACGCATTTTGGTCGCAGAAAGCTTTCCGAGATTAAGACCTACGATATCGAACAGTACCTTATGAAATTGGTGAGAGATGGCAAATCCGGATCCACCGTTGCACAGAGTCGAGGAATGCTGTTCCAGATCTTTAAGATGGCGGTGGCCAATGATATCCTGATCAAAAACCCAGTAGCGCATGCTGAAAAGATCCGAAGAGCACCTCCCAAGCCCAAGGAAGCCTTTACAGCGGACGAAGTCCGAAAGTTGATGAAGGAACTCCCGGAAGATAAGATGGGATGGAGCATTCGGTTGTTGCTTGCAACAGGCATGCGGACACAAGAACTGTTAGCACTGGAGCCGCGGCACATTGCAAAGGATGGTTCATCTATTAATGTGGCGCAGGCAGTAGTCATGGAAAGAGGTAAGGCCGTAATTGGACCGACCAAAACACACACCAGTGTACGAACAATCCCCGTCCCAGAAACGGTGCGGTATTGTGCGCGTAACCTGCGCGACACAGATCGCATGTTTATATGGGAAGGAAAATGCTCGAACAAGCCGGTCAATCCCTCTTATTTCCGAGACCAATTTAAAGAGATGATCGGTGCGATCGAGGATGTCCGTGTATTAACACCACACTGTTGCAGGCATACCTACGTTACTCAGATGCTTGCTCTTGGTGTTGATCCGAAAACGATTCAGGCGCTGGTTGGACACGCAGAAATTGACATGACTATGTATTATGCTCACGCACAAGAATCTTCCAAGCAGGCTGCAATTAGTCGTTATGATGAAGCATTTTCTGCTCCTGGCGGAGGATTGTACGGAAATGTGCTGACTTTTGTAAAATCCGGATAACTCGGTTCAAACTCGGTTGAGCAAAGTTCCGCGGTTTTTGTGGTGTGCCGAGGCATAAAAATTTAGGTAGAGAAATCGAAACAATTTCGGGATAAAAGCAAAGAAAAAATCCTGAAATCATACGATTTCAGGATTTTTTCATCAGATACCAAACATCCGATTTTGGTGGAGATAAGCGGGATCGAACCGCTGACCTCTTGAATGCCATTCAAGCGCTCTCCCAGCTGAGCTATACCCCCATATTCAGTTGCAATGCCAAGTGACAGCTTGTGTATTATAGCAATGCGGGGGCGGTTTGTCAAGGGGGAAGCGTGACTTTTTTGGGATTTTTTAGAGGACGGTGATAGCAGCGGTCAGGGCGGTTACAATATCCTCAAGTGGCAGGGAGGGGGCACCCTGTTCCGGCTGGTTGGGGACGAGGATAAATCCCACCCGGGTGGAAGTGCCGGCATAGTGATGCAGCAGGGTGTAGAGGGTGTCGTTACACACGAAGGTGCCGGCACTGTTAGATACCGCTCCTTCAATGCCTGCGTCGCAGATGGCCTGAGCCATGGCGGAAACCGGTACCGTGGCGAAGTAGGCAGCGGGGCCGTCAGGGACTGCAAATTCCCCTTGGGGCTGATAGCCGGCGTTGTCGGGGATTCGCGCGTCGCGGATGTTCACGGCGAGACGTTCCGGGGTCACAGAACTGCGGGTGGCGGCTTGGCCAATACAGAGAATTACATCCGGCTGGCACTGGGCGGTAGCTTGTAATACAGTTTCCGCGGCACGGCCAAAAACGGTGGGAATTTCCAGTTTACATAACACATATTCTCCGATCTGATCAGGCAAATTTTCAACGGCCTGCCAAGCTGGATTGATGGTCTGCCCATCAAAAGGGTCAAAACCGGTAATTAAAAGCTTTTTCATAGGTTGCTCCTTAACAGCAGATTTAGCAGCTGGGTATCGGTGAGGGCAGAGGAGGTGTAGGCACCGTCCAGAATTGCCTTAACGTTGTCCGGATTGTTCTCAATCTCTTTCGAGAAAAGCTGTGCGGTTTCAAGGGTATTACCGCCCAGCGCGCCAACCAGCAGGCAGGCGGTGATGGCAAACTTAACGCGGCAGACAAGATCGTAATCGGAAATCGCCTGCAGCCAGTAACGCTCAAACAGATAGCAGGCCAGATTGCGCAGCAGCTCGTTCCAGAAGATTTCCACAGGAACAATTTTCAAGCGTTTCTCCCACTGTGGCGTCAGGATCTCTAATGTCCGGAAGAAGGCAAAGATCGGTTCCATAGAACCGGTGTCTGCGTACTTTTGCACATCGGCAAGGCACATTTCCGGTGTGGAGCAGATAGTTTCACAGCCATCAAGAGCAGCCTGCACGTCGTAGGCATATAGCAAGACCGCAGCCAGCCCGTGGGGGATATTGGGGGTGTTTCGCAAAAAAGAGAGGGCTTCCCTTCGGCTCTGTCGCAGAATGTCCATGGTTTCCTGCTCATACTCTGGCTCCGTGCCGCCGGGAAGTTCCTGTTCCAGCATGCCGCCGGGGCTGGTGAGGATTAACCGGGCTGCCTCCGGGCAGGAAAGCTCCAGCCCGAGCTCTATAAAATCTCCATAATCATGGCGCAGGCGGGGGTATTCCCGGCACACGGTACTCAGTGCTTCGTGCCCCAGTTCTGCCTGAATCCGGCACAGGCCGTCCTGCCGCCACATAGGGCAGCGGCCGTTTTCAATGGTCATGCAGGTGCCGCCGTCATCGGTTGTCCGCAAATGCTCCCGCAGGTATTCACCCAGCTGGCCGGGAAGTGATTGGTAGAACGTGGCGGTATCCGGGTCTATATCCACCTCCCACTCCTTGCAGCAGCTGTCGGGGCAGGCGGAGGCAATACAGCGGAAATCGTGGTAGTAATTGGGTGTGTACAGTTTCATATTAGGCTCCACAGGAAAAGGGAAAGCCGCTGGCTTTCCCTTGGACGGTTAAATTTCGGGACGGATGGCGTACAGGGAATCCACAGCCTCTTGGAATGCTTCCTTAGTGACAACGATAGATTCCTGACATTGCCTAAGCTGGGCGGTGGCCTGGTCGGCAATAACACCGATATTGGCGGCGGCACGCTCGGCTTTTACAGCGGCGTCGGCCAAGACAGCGTTAGCCTGTGTGAAGATCTGCTGAGCTCTTTCGTTTGCCAGCCTTTCGGTACGCTCCGCACGGCGGTAGGCTTCCAATTCCTGAGCAGTGGCATTGGAGGGCGCCTCAGTAAGCTGAGCTTCCAAACGGGCGCATTTTTCCAACGCCGCATCCAACTGCGCCTGCAAGTCAGTCTGGTTTGTGCGGGTCTCAGCGGCCTTAAGCTGTGCCTGCAGCTGCTCTATCTGGCTTTTATGCTGATTGTTCAGGTATTCAATATAATGCACCACGTCTTCCCGGTTGAAACCGTGGAATGCGCTGCGGAATCGCTGGATTGCGGCCATATGTAGACCTCCTTGCATAATCTTTGCGTAAAGTATATCACAGCCACCCGGAGAAAACAACTGTTTTCCCCAAGAAACGGGAAAAGAAGTGGGATAATTTGAGAAAACACCCCTTTACAAATGGGGACAATCCTGTTATAATAACTGGGCTGTTAAGCTATGCACCGGTGGCTCAATGGATAGAGCATCGGATTCCGGTTCCGAGGGTTGGGGGTTCGAGTCCCTTCCGGTGTACCAAATAAATGAGGGGATACCCACGAGGGGTATCCACATTTGTTCCGCCCGACCGGCGGAAGGGACTCGAACCATCTAAATGCAACAGTCGGCGGGAGTCTACCCGCCGACGGCTTGACGGAGGCGAACCGCTATTTTCTTCCGCACACTTGCGGAAGAAAATGCAAGCGAGTCCCTTCCGGTACACGCCGCCCACAGGGCGGCATA
>JAZSRI010000086.1:0-8932 GCA_045538415.1 Faecousia sp.
AATTTCCCTGCCGGTAAGGATCTGGGGCAGCTTCTTTTCTCCCCGCTCCACGTGGATATCTGTTACGGGAGATTTTTCCAGAAAACCGGAAGAGACCAAATACTGATAAAAATTCTTCAGGCTTGCAAGCATTCTGGAAATGGAAGCGCTTGAACGTCCTTCAATACGCAGATGGTCGAAATACTCGCTAATATTCAATTGTTCAGCATCAATGACTCCCCTATCTGCCTCTTGTTGCAGCCAAAGGTCAAACTGACGAATGTCTCGCATATAAGAGGCGATGGTGTTGGTTGATGCCTGCTTTACCTTAGTCAGGTAATTTTCATAGGCTTGAATCAAATCCAACATGAATAATAGCGGCCCTTCCTCTAAGATAATCTAAAAAATCTGCTTATAAACGGTGAGATCAGGAGATAATCCAGACTCCCGATAAAAAACGCAGCAACAAGAAAATGGACTGCGGCTTTTTTACTGAAGCGTTCCTTGGCACGGATTCGGCTGCCGCACAGATATAACGTAGGCAGCAACAAAAAAATATCTGAAAAAAGGTATAAACAGCTAACAAACAGGCTTGTATCACCGAAACAGTGCCGAATACAACAAAGCAGGTATACGATTCCAAATCCTTTCCACATCACAAATGGATAAATAAGAAAAGGGACAGGAATACAGTAGAAAACCAGAGGAAGAAAAAGTGTTGCAACCAGAGAAACGATCGACACCGGCTGAAGCAGAGCGCGGCGCATCACAGAAAAAGAATACTCCTGATTTAAAGAGAAAAAGTAAACTCCCAAAAGGATGCCGGAAAGCCAGACTAACCAAAAGAGGATTTTCTCAGCGCTTAACTTCCTGGATAATGAAGGAGAACAGTCATAAGAATTCACCAAAATCACACCTGCCATTAAAGAAATATCGGGATGTAACATAACTCAGGCAGACATAATATTCATAGACGAAGTTAAGACATATAACACTTTGCTTGAATACTATACAACAAAAACGGCCAAATAGCAAGCTATTCCGGATATTTTTACGTTTTTTGTTAATTATGCCTATTTTTTATGTTAACATCATTATGTAAACCCATTGAACTGAAAGTGGTGAATATTTGCATATTCACAGGTATTTTCTAAATCTAGGGTACAACCAGATGTTGTGGTACTAGATATTGTCTTTGCAATGAATCTTGCATTTTCAAATGCGCAGGTAAATTTTATTTACCTGCGCTGATTTTTTGTACAAACTAACAAAACCGTTCTACCTGTACCGTCGCGTTTTTACCGGTTTTCTGGCTGAGATGAACGAAACACACAAACCGCCAATCACCGATGCAAGTGCTCCATACCACCATGTGCTGCCCAGCTTTCCGTATGCGGCCAAGCCTGTCAGAACCATAATCAACAGATATCCTACGCAGATACCGCCGCAGAGTATTGCCAGCATCCCTTTCTCTTTTCTTGCCGCGATAGCGCAACCAATCAGTGTACTAATGAAATTGATAACAGGCGCAATCCAAGAAAGCATGTCCATTGTAACCGTCTCACCGGAAACCAGAATAGACGCAATGAAAGATAGCGCAAAACTCAAGGCAATGCCAATTATTACACCTTTTAAGATAGCAAAAAATGGAACACTGTTCTTCTTGTCCATATTAACACTCCCCTCCCCTTTTACTCCAATGTATTCGTCTCATGGCAAAAAAAGAACAGGGGTGGCATAACCACCCCTGTTAAAACCGTAATTCACTTGGACATCTGAGTAACCATAGCATCCAGAAGCTTCTTTGCTTCATCCCTGTCTGCGGCAACAGCGGTATAGTAGAACTTCACCTTGGGTTCTGTGCCGGAGGGGCGCGCGATTACGCTGCCGCTTTCTCCCAGCAGGAACTCCAATACATTGGATTTGGGAAGCTTAATTTCTGTTTGCTCGCCGGTAATCAGGTTCTTATCCACGCTTGTGCGGTAATCACGAACACCGGTGACCTTAGCGCCGCCAATGGTCTCAGGTACAGCTTCCCGCAAATCAGTCATCATTTTTGCGGCTTTTTCCATGGCGTCAGCGCCGGTGAGCTCAATGCTCTGGACATAGGCAAGGTATGAGCCGTGTGTTGCATACAAATCCTGCAGGGCATCCAGAATGGTCTTGCCCTGTTTCTTCAGACTTGCCGCCATCTCGCAAACTAGCATAGAAGCCACAACCGCATCCTTATCTCTGGCGTAAGTACCCTTCAGGTAGCCGCAGCTTTCCTCGAAGCCAAAGATAAATTTATCCTCCTCACCTTTCTGTTCCAACGCCAGAATCTCGCCGCCAATGTACTTAAAACCGGTGAGGACAGCCTTCATAGTGACACCGTAACGCTTGGCAACCTGATCCGCAAGAGGCGATGATACGATGCTTCTGACAACAATTGCTCCATCGGGGATGTTATTGCATGCGGTGCGGGCCTTCAGAATGTAGTCCATCAGTAAGCAGCCCAGTTCATTGCCGGACAGTTTCTGATAACCGCACTCACAAGGAACCGCAATAGCCACACGGTCAGCATCGGGATCAGTACCCAGAATCACGTCACATGGCACGGTATCGGCAACCTTGTAGCTCTCATTCAGCGCGGCATCTGTTTCGGGATTGGGGTATTCACAGGTCTTGAAGTCACCGTCAGGCTTCTCCTGACAGGAAACCACGGTAATATTCACGCCCAGACGGCCGAGGATCTCCCGTACAGGCTCATTGCCGGTGCCACACAGGGGTGTATAAACAATATTCAGGCCGGCGGAGCGGATCATATCAGGATCCACTGCCTCAGCAAGGACAGTATCATAGTACTTTTCCCAAATATCCTGTCCGATGTAGGAGATTTTTCCTTCCTCCATGAACTGAGCGAATGATTTCTCTTCGGGAATAAAATAAGGAATGGTACTAATCTTCTCAGTAACGATAGCGGCGGGCTCATCCGTCATCTGACAACCATCAAAACCATAACACTTAACACCATTGTATGCACCGGCATTATGGCTGGCGGAAATCACGATGCCGCAGCCGCAGCCCAGCTCACGTACAGCAAAGGAAAGCATGGGTGTGGGAGCAAGGCGGTCATAGAGATAGGTATGGATACCCACCTCCGCAAAGGCCACTGCGCACACTTCCGCAAACAGCTGGGAGTTATGACGGGAGTCATAGCCGATAGCGGCTTTCTGGGGCAGGTCAGTGCCGGACAGCCATGCAGCCATACCTTGCGCCGCTCTGCGAACAGTATACCGGTTCAGGCGGTTGCTTCCCGCTCCCATAATACCACGCATGCCAGCAGTACCAAATTGGAGGTCACCACCAAATCTACCCTTCAATTCTTCCGTATCATTGCGAATACTCTCCAGCTCCGCCTGAACATCCTCAGGCAAGCCAGCTTCACACCAAGAAGTGTAACGCTGCAAATAGTCCATATTAAAAACCTCCAAATTATTACTAAAAAACAGCCCAAAGGGTACTTTGAGCTGTTTTTCTAATTACTCCTGAGTATCGTCCGCTGCTGCCACAGCACGCTTTTCCTGAGCTTCCACAAGGGCACGGAATTTATTGCGGGTATCCCGCACATCTTCCAAAGAAATAGAGATTGCCTCTTCTGTGCGGCGGAGGGCATCGTCCATATAGTCATTGCTTGCTTTACGCAGCTGCGCCATACGCTCCTGTGTCTGCAGGACCATTTCCTGACACTGGCGCTTGGCTTCCTGATAGATGGCCTCCTCCTGAATCAGCTGGTTGGCCTTTTCCTGAGCCTGCCGGATAGTGGTCTCGGCTTCACGGCGGGCCTGACCGATCAGCTCGTTGCGGGAGTCCACAATCGTACGGGCCTGCTTAAGTTCAACAGGCAGCTGCGCAATGATCTCGTCCAGCATATCCAGAACCTTGTCCCGTTCCAGGATACACTTGTCTGCGCCAAGAGGCAACGCCCTTGCGTCCTGCACCATATCGTACAATGCGGAAATGATATCTTCAATATTCTGCTCGTTCATCTGTTGTTTCCTCCTTGGCGTATATCTATAATCCTCTGCTTAAAAACAGGAATTATTTGCTCTGGTAAGAAATCGGAAAGGTCTACATCGAAATTACCCAGCTCTTTCACCGTACTGGAACTCAAGTACATATACTGGTGTTCTGCCGTTAAAAACATTGTGTCCAGATCCGGATTGATTTTGTGGTTAATGAGGGCCATTTGAAACTCATTTTCAAAGTCAGACCCGGCCCGCAAACCTTTGACAATCACGCAGCTGCCTTTACGCTTTGCGTATTCTGCCAAAAGCTCATCAGAGGCATCCACCTCAATATTGGGGACATCGCCTACTACGCGCCGGATCATATCTACCCGTTCCTGTCTGGTAAACATGGGAGATTTTCCGCTATTGACCATGACACAAACAATCAGTTTATCGAAAATATTGGCAGCCCGGCGAATAATATTCAAATGCCCACTGGTAATTGGATCAAAGCTGCCGGGATAAATGGCAATTTTCATAAAGGTCCTTCTTATCTATTTCATTGCTTTCTATAAATCGTAAGCAGCGTGTTGCCATATTTATAGTCCTTGGATCGCTCATACCCGGGAAAATCGCAGGAAAGTTCTTTGCCTAAAGGGCGTTCCGCTACCATTATACCACCAGATTGCAAAATGTCAATTTCTGTTATCATTTTTAACGCATTTTCTAAGAAAACTTCCGCGTAGGGGGGATCAAGGAATATAATATCAAAGGTTTCTTTGCAGGTTTTCAAATAAGACATATAGTCAGTGCGAACTACTCTCCCCTGCTCTTCCAATCCGGTCCGCTTCAAATTCTCCCGGATCAGCCGGCATGCCTCATCACTGGAGTCTATAAACACAGCGCTTTTTGCCTCCCGGCTGAGGGCTTCAATTCCCAACTGACCGGAACCGCCAAACAAATCCAGAATCCTCGCTGCGGGTACCTCAAACTGAATAATGCTGAACAACGCTTCCTTTACCCGGTCTGCGGTAGGTCTGGTTGCGAGTCCTTTTGGCGTTTTCAGGACAGTGCCTTTGGCTTTGCCTGTAATTACACGCATATCTTACTCCTCTTTCCCGTGAAAATGTTCGTATACCGACCGCGCGGCATCTACCGGTAAAAGCCGCTCAAGCTCCGGTAAACTTGCCGCTTTGATGGCAGTAATGGATTTAAAGGCTTTCAGTAGTTCCTCTTTTCTTTTTGGACCTATTCCTGCAATGGAATCCAGTTCGGAATACCGAAGCCGCTTGCTGCGCAGATTCCGGTGGTAGGAGATGGCAAATCTGTGGGTTTCCTCTTGGATATTACCAACGAAAGAAAACACAGAAGGTTGATTGTCAATGCGAATCTCCAAGCCATCAGGTGTCACCAACGCTCGTGTACGGTGTTTATCATCCTTAACCATACCGAATACAGGAATTTGTAATTCAAGCATCTGAAGCACTTCCAGCGCCACAGTGGCATGGGCTGCTCCGCCATCGATCAGCAACAAATCCGGTTGTGTTTCAAATCCATTGTCACCGTTTTTAAGATGAGTCAACCGTCTTTTAAGGGTCTGCGCCATGGCTGCGTAGTCATCCTGACCGGCTATATCCTGGATTTTAAATTTTTTATACTCGCTTTTTCTGGCTTTTCCGTCTTGAAACACTACCATACTTGCCACCATATCCGTTCCGGAAATGTTGGAGATGTCAAAGGATTCAATCCTATCACAGCAATCAATTCCGAGCATTTTTGCCAGCAGGTTTAGTATACCTCTATTCCGTTCTTCCTTTGTTGTGATCCGCTGGGCTTCCTCAAGGGCGTTCTTCTGCGCCAACTTAACAAGTCTTACATTATCTCCTTTGAGAGGCACTTTCAGCTTTGGTTTCGTTCCAAACTGCTGCTGGGCAAGCTGGGAGAACAGTTCTCCGTCCTCGATTTCCATCGGCAGCAGTACAAATTTAGGTGTAAATCCTCTGGACAGGTAGTACTGCTTCATGAGGCTACTCACAGCCGCCGCTGGGTCATCCACGGGGCTATGGATTTCATAATCTTTATCCAAAAGATTTCCGTTGCTGAAATGAAGCACCGTGAAGCAAGCCTTGGCTTCTGTCTGGGCAAAACCAATCACATCTGTATCTGCAAGCGTACCTGCGGTAACCAGCTGCTTTTTGCCGAGGTTTTCCACCGCATTGAGTTTGTCCCGCAGGCTGGCTGCCAGCTCGAAGTTCAGATCTTCCGCTGCTGCAAGCATTTGATTGCGGATTTGGTCGGCAACAGTTTTAAAATTACCCTGCAGTAGCTGCCTTGCCTCATTGATCAGCTGGATATACACGTTTTTATCATGCCCAAACTGGCACCAACCGACACACTGGTTCATGTGGTAATTCAGGCACGGTCTGGTTTTACCGATATCTTTCGGGAACTGCTTTCCGCACTGGGGTAATTTCAGGGTTGTAACGATGGTATTAAGCACTTGCTGTGTTACACCTCTGCTGCCGTATGGGCCAAAGTATTCAGCGCCGTCATGTTCGAGTTTATTCACAAGCTGAATCTTTGGGTATTCCTCTCCCCTGTCCAAACGCAGGTAGGGATATCCCTTATCATCCTTAAGAAGAATGTTATACTTAGGCATATACCGCTTAATGAGGGAACATTCCAAAACAAGGGCCTCAAACTCCGACGCGGCAACGATTACATCAAACTCTTGGATTTTGCTTACCATCAGCCGTGTCTTAGGACTATGGGAAACGGTGTTTTGGAAATACTGGCTTACGCGGTTTTTCAGTTTTTTAGCTTTGCCAATGTAGATCACGTTTTGGCCTTTGTCCCGCATGAGATACACGCCGGGCGCCATAGGCAGCGAGTTCGCTTTTTCCTTTAGTGCTTCAAACTCCATAAAAACTCCAAAAAACCGCCTCAATGCATACAGTGCGTTGAGGCGGTCAATCCTAAATAATCAGTATACGTCCCGCTGAAGCAAAGCCTCAAGGGCATTCACAGCTGCCTCCGCGTCTGCTCCATCAGCAGACAGAACCACAGACGCACCGGTGACAATCCCAAGAGTCATGATTCCCAGAAGACTTTTTGCGTTCATCTTCCGGCTCCCGGACTCCAACCAAATGCTGGAATCAAACTCATTGGCCTTTTGAACAAAGTATGTAGCCTGCTTATTATGCAAGCCGGACTCACAACGGACAATTACTTCCTTGACAAACATAAGAAACACTCCTTACTATCGCAGTATAACCTGCGATTCAGTACATATATGATATCAAATCTGCGGTAAATGTCAACCAATTTACTGTTTTTTTACGTTGTGCGGCAATTTCGGCACAATATTGGGCTAATTTTTATTCAAATTCAGCGATTGTCACACCGTCTTCCCCCTCGCCATAGACACCAAGACGGAATTTCTTCACATATTTGTTTTTTCTTAGAGACTGCTGAACAGCGGTTCGCAGGATACCTGTTCCCTTTCCGTGAATGATCCGAACAGATTTAAGATTGGAACGCATGGCTTCGTCCAGATAACGCTCCATCACGGAAATCGCCTCAACGCTGTCCATGCCACGCAGGTCAACCTCAGACGAGGTAGGTGTCATTTTCATCTCTCTGCCGGAATGGGCGGGGCGTCCGGCCTTTTGCTTATAGGGATTTTCCTGCTCCAGAAGGTACACTTCCTCCGGTTTTACCGTCATTTTGAGAATGCCTGCCTGGAGCTGGTAGGTACCATCTTTATTGATGGCAATAACACTAGCCTTTGTGCCAAGCTTCAGAAGTTCTACCGTGTCGCCTACCAAAACCCCACGTTTGGGTTCGGGGCGGCTCTTTTTGGCTTCGTTGGCATGGATTTTTGCCTCGGCTTCGTTAAGACTTCTGCGCAGTTCCGCTTGCCGCTGGTTAATACCCTGGGTATCCGCGCTCTCAGAAAGCTGTTTTTTCAGTGCTTTCAGTTCCTCTGCCGCAGCATTAGCCGTGCGGCGGGCATCCTCGATAATGGATTGGGCCTCTGCTCTGGCATGCTCCATAGCCTTTTCTTTTTCCCGTTCCAACTGAGCACTGAATTCTTCACTTTTCTGCTTGATTTTTTCCGTTTCCCTGCGCAGATGTTCCGCTTCTACTCTGGCAGCTTCCATCTTCTGCCGCTGCTGCTCCAACTGAGAAAGAACATCTTCAAAGTCCTTGTCGCTTTGTCCAACAAGGTCAGATGCTTCCTTCAGAATATCCTCCGAAAGGCCCAGCTTTCTGGAGATTGCAAAGGCATTGGACTTGCCCGGAATACCAATCAGAAGCTTATAGGTCGGCCGGAGTGTTTCCACATCAAACTCGCAGGATGCGTTGATAACGCCCTTTGTACGCATAGCATACAGCTTCAGCTCCGCGTAATGGGTGGTTGCAATCACGCAGCTTCCGATTTTTCTGCAAAATTCGATCAGTGCGATTGCCAGTGCGGCACCCTCCGCCGGGTCTGTGCCGGCGCCAATTTCATCGAAAAGAACCAGTGTTCTGCTGTCACAGGTTGCAACGATATCCACAATGGTTCTCATATGGCTGGAGAACGTGGAAAGACTCTGGGCAATGGACTGTTCGTCACCGATGTCAGCCAATATTTTGTCAAAGGTGGACAGGCAGCTGCCGTCACCTGCGGGAACGTGGAGGCCGCACTCTGCCATAAGGGTAAGAAGACCTACGGTTTTCAGGGTAACTGTCTTGCCGCCTGTATTGGGTCCTGTAATGATCATGGAATCAAAGTCGGAGCCCAGATGGATGGAAATAGGAACAACGTTTTTGGGGTCAATAAGCGGGTGTCTTGCGTTTCTAAGATCTACCCTGCCCTGATCGTTCATAATGGGCGCCCAGGCCCGCATGCGGTAGCCAAGCCGGGCTTTAGCAAAGATTACATCCAATTTCACCAGAAGGTGAAAATCGTCTGTAAT
>JAZSRI010000154.1:0-7512 GCA_045538415.1 Faecousia sp.
GTCGATGACCGCCTTCATCTGGGGCAGGCTCATGGGCTTCTCACAGTGATTGATGACCACGCCCTGGGCGCCGGCAGCCTTTAGGCCCTCGGGCAGGATATCTGCCATGCCCCGTCCGGGACGGAGGGTGTCCATATAGGGTGCCAGAACGATCAAACGCTTTGTGTTCTCGCACACTCTGCGGATTTCAATAGGTGAACAGATGAACAAGACATCAATATCATACTTTTCCGCGGCCTTATCGGCAGCGATGGCATACTCCAGCAGAGTATCGCCGTATACATAGTTTTTGGTACCCACTTCAAAGTAGGGCACACGGACGGTTGGCTTCATGTAACATTCTCCTCTCTAAATCTATGGATTACAAGCTTGTCCCAGGCACTTTGCCTGACGTTTATATTGTTCAATCAACGGCGCATACCGGACTGCCGCATCCGGGTCAGGATATACAACCGTTTCCTGAATGTTCATGGTTTTGTATCCCGATTCCATATCCGAAAACTGGCCCGAACCCACACCCGCCAAAATCGCAGCGCCTATGCAGGCAAGGTCAGGCACCTCGGGGATACGGATTGGCACACCGGAGATATCCGCTAACAACTGAACCCACAACGGGCTCTTGGATGCGCCGCCTGCCAGTTTTAATCCTTCCGCAGGCAGCTCCGTGTGGAAAGCCTCCATCATCCAAACGATCTGGAATACCACACCTTCCATAATCGCTCTGACCAGATGGAATTTGTCATGGGAAAGGTCGAGGCCAATAAACGAGCCTTTGGTCAGCCGCTGATTCTCACCGCAGATACCCAGGAAGGGGTAGAAGAACAGCCCATCCTCCGCTGCCCGTCTTTGGGCAGCTTCCCGGTTAAGGGTTTCATAGTCCGGAATCTGCCCGTCTGCTCCCAGGATATTTTTTCGAATCCACTCCAGGCATATGCCGCCGCTGGATAGTGACCACAAGCTGCCCCATTTTCCCGGAACAGCCGCTACGGACTGGCTCAGACCCGAATCAAAATCCCCATTATCCTTAATACAGGTAATGACCCAGCAAGTACCGGATCCTATCAGGATATCCCCATCCTTTACAGCGCCTGCGCCTAATGCCACAGCATACTGGTCATGGGCGCCCACAGAAAACACACACTCTGTACTCAGCCCCAATTCCTCTGCCGCTTCCGGGGAAAGCTTTCCAATGGGCGTTCCGGAGGGATAAACCGCGGGCAGCTGCTCCTCCCGGATTCCGGAAAAGCCCAGAATATCCGGATCATAACACCTCTGGGAGATATTTCCCAGCTGGTTGATACCAACATTGGAATAATCCAACGCGGGGATTCCCGTCATTTTGTAGGCTATGTAGTCAGGCACGGATAAAAACATCGCTGTTTTCTGAAAGTTTTCCGGTTCGTGATCCTTCATCCAGCGAATCTGTAAAGCATTTAAACTGCTGCAAAGATTCCAGCCCGTCCTGGCGTACATGGAGTCTCCCACTTCGTTGAGGAACAGTTCCTGTTCCCGGGTACAGCGGATATCGTTCCAAACGATGGCCGGCCGAACCGGGGTATAATTCTTATCCACCGGCACAGTGGTACCGCCCTGCACACTCAGAGAGATTCCCGCCACCGCGCTGCCAATTTCCGGTGCCGCGCAAACCTGCCGAACGGTTTCCACTACCGCCTGCCACCAATCATTGGGGTCTTGCTCACACCAACCGATGTTGGGAGTATGGGTTTCGTAGCTTCTGTAAGCGTGACCCAAACATTCTCCCTCCGGCGAAAGCAGCATAGTTTTCGTGCCTGTGGTTCCCACATCGATGCCCAACAGGTATCGCTTACCACCATTGTTCATCTATGATCACCTCATCAATATATATGGATATATGGTCAGATTTTCAGTTCACCCTCGTCAACTGCCAATTCGCCCTGCAGGAACACCTTTTTCACATGCACCATATCATCAATAATCAGCAGGTTTGCGGTTTTTCCAGGTGCAAGGCTGCCTACACGGTGGTCGATCCCCAACAGCTTTGCAGGGTTCAGTGTTGCCATCCGAATGGCATGGCACAGGCCGTAACCGGTGTGGGTCATAACATTTCTCACGCCGTTTTCCAGCGTCATCCGGCTGCCTGCCAGTTTTCCCTCGTCATCATAATTCAGGTCAGAGCCATACCAAATGCCCATTTCCTCATTGTTTTTGTAATTGGTCCGACTGGGCATAGAATCGGAGATCAAGCAGATCTTCTCCACACCCTTCACTTTAATAAACAGCTTCACCAGATCCGGCACAACGTGAATACCCGTCTCGTCACAGATCAGCTCCGCATACATATCCGGTTCGTACAGGCAGTATTCATCGCCACCGGCACCCGGAGTTCCCTGCGCCCGGCCACGGGAACCGCCGGAATCACTCAAATGGGTTCTGACCTTCACGCCGTAGTGGGCCACGCTGCGTATTTTCTCTGCGGTGGAGAGGGAGTGCCCGTGGGCAAAAATAGCATTGGGAGCTTTCTCCTTAACATAGGCCATAAACTCCCCAATGTTCTCTCTATCAGGATCGATCGCCCAGATACGGGCCATATCTGCAATTTCATCGATCAAGCGGAAATAGACCTCCTTATCTGTGTCCTCTCTCCACTTCATTTCATTCTGGAAGCTGCCCATCAGCATCATAAACGGGCCTTCCATATACAAGCCGTCCATAACCCGGCAAGCACCTTCATTAGAGAGTTCCTTAATACGCTTTGCGCTGCTGATCATAGCCTCCATGGACAAGTTGTGATAGAGGGTAGGCAGCACTGTTGTTACACCGTGTCTCAGGAAATACTCAGAGCAATATTGGGGGTTTTCGGCAAACAGATAATCTCCACCGCCGTGGTTATGAATGTCAACAAGACCGGGGGCCGTGTAAAGGCCACCGGCATCATATACTTCCGCATTTTCCGGAATGTTCACAGAATTCTTCCAGCCTACCTGCAGAATCTTATCATCATCAAAAACAATTGCGCCATCCCAAATGATTCCATCTTCCATGACCAATTTGGTGTTTGTAATCGCTTTCATAGTACTCTCCTCACATTCACATTTTTGTAACGGACACCCATCACATTACAAAAATATTTAAAGTCCATAGACGCCAACGGAGAAAATTTACCCGTTTAGTCATAAACTACTCCTTCCTAAGTCTACCTAATGCACTGATGAATTTGAATTGTTTCTATTGACGTCATGATGTTTATAGTTGATTTTTCCAAGTTATTTACCAAATGTTCCTTAGCTTTCCCGGTTGCCTTTTCCGGGCAAAATTTTTACCCACACAGCAAAAGAAAATAAGGCCATCCGAACTGTAATTTCTGTCCTGAACGGGCCTGGGAAATCTTTGGAAAACCTGTTTCCTCCATCATTCTGCACGCATGGAAACAGCCGGCACAAGCATACCCGAAAATGCGGGCATATTTGCACCGGCTGATTTATGTATAATGCAAATACTATTCCGGCGCAGTGCAGGACTTTACTGCAGCGCCCGTACACTTGCTTTGGGGTGCTTAGTCCTTGTCCAGAATATGGTATTCATTGCACAACGGATACAGGATCGGCTCGTCCTCTTCAATATCGGCAAATCTGGAAACCGGTTCTGCAAAGTAGTTATCCGTGTTATCATCATTCACCGCGGAAACTTCGCCCACGATCAGCGGACCATAGCCCACTTTCGCGCCGAAAATATGGTACATAAATGGGGTCAAACGAATGCTGTTGCCCGTAGTTATCAGAACCTCTTCACCTGCTTTCGCGGTATGGAAAATGCCGTCGCAGGAGAAGGTTACATCGCTTTCATAGTCCACAGAACCATCGGGTTTGCTGTTATACAGCCGAATGCTCATCACGCCGCCGCCCCGGTTGATAATATCTTCCGTTTTGGAGGCATGGTAATGGATGGGCAAACGCTGACCCTCCTTGAACAGCAAAAACTTCTCAGCATACGGGGATCCTACACCGGGCTGGTCCAGTTTTCCGTTACGGACAGTATATAAAACCGCGCCAATCTCTTCAAACTTACCGCTGCCGAAATCAGTGATATCCCATCCCTGCATCACTGTACGCAGGGTATCAATCTTATCCTTATTCGCTTTCCACTGATCCATATTCCAATAGGCAAAGCAGGGAAGCTTAAACTGGTACTTGTCCATCAGCTCTACTGACCAGCGCAGAAGTTCATTGATCTCTGACCGTTTCATTGTAACATCTCCTTAATTTTTATAAAATGTGAAAGATCTCTTCCATAGGAGCCCACCATTCATTTTCCTTGGCTGTCTCCACAGGCTGCTGACACACCGCGGTAAACTCCAGCCATCTGCTGTGCTCCTCATAAGAATTGAGCTTCTCCATGTCTGCCTGGAAATCATCACCGGTGTACTCGAAATATTTAAACAAATACCCGTCCCTGTGGAAGATGGTGAAGTTCTCAATATGAGCCTGGCGCATCATTTCCACAATATTCGGCCAAATATGGTCATGCTTTTCCACATACTCCGCATACTTCTCTGCCGGTACACGAATTACATCAGCAAATCTTTGCATTGTGCCACCCCTTCTGTGGTTGTACTCCGGGCCGAATGATATGGCTACCCCCCGGTTGAGTTTATTTTACCTAAAGATTCCGGGGGGGTGAATTATAATTATTGATGATATAATGTTATTTATAGACATTCTACATTTTCAACATCTTCCATACCTTGACTTTTGCAACATTGACTTTTAATATCAATTTTGCTATCATAACACTGGTAAAAGAGTTTATTTTTTGGACACTTTTCCTTACGTGGCTGTAAAAATTTAACTGGGTTTTTTATATTCACTTGTTGTGGTTTTCCGGTTTTTCACCGGCGCTGTGTATACCTGATTTTTGCCATTATTCGCCTGTATTTTGAAACGAATTGCTTTTGTCAAATGTTACTGCAGGAGGCTTTATGTATAAGTTATTATTCGTCGATGACGAGGTTTCTTATCAATTAACTGTTTTGAATATGGTGGATTGGGCAAGTCTGGATTTTGAGATGGTAGGGACTGCCAGAAACGGCGCTGAAGCATTAAAATTTCTTCAGACCAATCAGGTCCACGCCATAATTACCAGCGTGGAAACGCCCGTTATGGATGGCATATCCCTTATCCATGAATTGCAGCGTGTGGGTTTCACCGGTCCGATTCTTGCAATCAGCAACTATTCTGACTATTCCCGTGTCCGGGGTGCTCTCACCGCCGGTGCATTTGACTATTTGTTAAAGCGTGATTTATCCGCTGAGCAATTATCCCTGGCGCTTCATAAAATGAGCGTTCTCCTCTCTACGCAGGCAGTCTCTTATTCTGCTGTCAATAACGATTCCGCGGAGCAGGACCGTTGTATAGACCAGCTTCAAAGCTATTTGCTGGAGCCAACGCCGCAAGATCTGCCTCCCCATTTTACAGAAACCTATCCCCAATTGGTGTTTCCTTGCAGATTATGTACCATCAAGATTTGCAATACTTTTCCCAATCCGCTGCCTGTGTCTAAATTTCTTCAGACCGCGGTTCTGCAGTGTTTTAAAGACATCCAAAAGCTGCTGATACTGCCCTTCCACGATGATGAACTGATTATTTTGCTCCCACAGGCAGAATTGGAACGCAGCGATATGGATTTATATACACAGTTCCGCAGTTTGGCCCGCCAGATTAAAACGTTCCTGTCTACGGATTGTCTGATCAGCATTGCTCCCCTCATTACCGACATTTCCAAATTGAAACCCCAATATAACCGGTGTTTGGTTTCTTACGGGCGGAGTTTTTACCGTAATCACAGCAACGTACTGTTCCTCCCCGCCACCGATGACAACGACGAATTTCTACTTCTGCAGGAACGCTTTATTTCCGACTCTATGGCCAGCCTGAAATCTAAAAATTCCCTTGGATTTCAAGCCATTGTCCATGAATATATAAAAGCCTGCGCAAAGAAAACCATCTTCCCAACCATACTGAAGGATTCTTTCATGGTTCTGGCCTGGTGTTGCCGGGATCTGTCCATTCTCACCATTACCACCACATTTTACGATCTGCTCTCTCAGATTGAAACCAGTCCCGACAGTGTCAATCTGGAAAAAACGGTGATCAGCAGTTTTGCTCCGCCTACGGAGGATGGAAAGAAAACAGCCACACCTGTCAAATCCGAAATTGCAAAAATTATTCTGTATGTCAACCGAAATTATACCCATAAAATCACCCTCAAGGATATTGCGGATTATATGGGTTTTACCCGGGAGTATTTGAGCCGGTTGTTTATAAAGGAAACCGGAATCAATTTATTTCAATATATTTTGGAAATACGTATGCAAAAAGCAGCAGAACTTCTTAGCGCTAACTCAAATATTCTCATAAAGGAGGTTGCCCTTGCCGTTGGTTTTGACAACCAATACTCATTTTCCAGTAAATTTAAAAAGCATTTTGGGGTAAGCCCAAATAACTACAAAGAGAAAATCATTACTTTAAGTGCTGAAGAGGAGTCATCGCTATGAAATTTTTTCATGTTTACAATGAGGATTGTTTTGTCGGTCTTGAAAAGAACAATCTTTTAAATGCCGATTCCGGTTTTAAAATTCAACATTGTTTTTCCGTCCCTAAGCCCCGCCTGTTCAACAACCTTGCCGCTGAGGGCGGTAAGCTTCACAGCCTGATCAAGGAGAACAACATTCCCTTCTATGTGGATCGCATTGCCGGTGGTTCTACTTACTTCCCCTATGCCTTCGATAAGCATTTGATCGATGTCTACAGAGAGCTGCTGGGGGATTGGTTCCTGGGCTTCCAGCTGCATGAGAGCGCTTCC
The DNA here is from genome assembly GCA_045538415.1 of Faecousia sp. Lineage (GTDB taxonomy): Bacteria > Bacillota > Clostridia > Oscillospirales > Oscillospiraceae > Faecousia. The sequence continues at coordinate 6,841 of JAZSRI010000154.1, forward strand.
AACCGTCGGCAGGAATGGGCTTTGATGATAAAGGAAATGGGCAGTAAGGGACCCTATGATGCCGCTGAACTGCGCCGCAGGCTGATCAGTGACCATGCTGTTACACCGGAAGGCGAGTACCTTGTGGCTCTGGGTCATGATACTCCGGAATATTTCGCGCCCCGTACTTACGCTGAGACTGTGGCTGATTTTGAAGCCGAAGTTAAGGAAATGTTCCAGCGCAGACTGAACGATACAGACAACAACATTCTGCCCTGCGACAGCTACTACCTGTTCAGTAAGCTGCAAAATGAAATGGGTATGCGTACCTTCATGCCGGAGGTAGGCTGCCAGATTCCTATGATGCGTATTGCCGTTGCTCTGGCAAGAGCCACCGCAAAGGCAAGCAACAAGACTTGGGGTACCTACTATGAGTGCTGGCGCGCCATGCCCGACGGCACTTACTGCATGCCTTGCTTCAACACCGATCCCACCAACGAGTGGTATGTCACCCAGCAGACGCATTTGGACGACTTCACCTCCTTCGGTGAAAACGGCGGCAGTTCCCGTTTGCTCCAGAACCGTATCTACTACCATACCCTCATGAGCGGCGCGGACTACTTCTCCGAAGAGTGGGGCCTCAACTGCAGTTACACCGACATGCAGGACTTCACCCTGTCTGAGTACGGCCAG
>JAZSRI010000067.1:0-14725 GCA_045538415.1 Faecousia sp.
ACCTATGTCTATGACTCCGCCAACCAGCTGATCCGGGAGAACAACCAGGCCGGTAACTTTACCCACGTCTGGACCTATGACGAGGGGGGCAATATCCTCACCCGCAAGGAGTATGCCTATACCACAGGAACACTGGGCACAGTGAAGGATACCGTCAACTATACTTACGAGTCCGAAACCTGGGGAGACCTGCTGACCAACTACGACGGAAACAGAGCCTCCCGAGACCTGATCGGCAACGCTGTCCGACTGGGAGATAAGACCTACACCTGGGAACACGGCAGGCAGATGGAAACCGTGAGTGTGGCTTCCGACTTTGTAATTGTGACCCAGCCCAAGGATATCACCGGCCGCCTGGGAGACGCTATCACTTTCTCCGTAGGGGCAAGAGGTACAGGTCTTACCTACCACTGGCAGGTCAGTGTGGATGCCGGAAGCACATGGTATGACTCCACTGCCACCTGGCAGCGGAGTGTCCTGTGCAGCGGACTAGGTGTTCAATGCTTGATAAGCAGTCCTGGGATTCGTTTCAATGCTATGGGATTCGTTTTAATGCTATATGAGAATGTATATAGACCGCTGCCTCCAATCCCGATTGATCTGGGAGATGGCCTTGGTAAGGGAGTAATGCTTCGGATATAAAACTGCCTCAAAGAGTCTGTGGCCTGTTTTTCTGTTGCGTCTACGGCAGCGTATTATCTCGCGATGCGCCATTAAAAAACTGTACTTTTTCTTCTTTTCCACCACATTGCATAGTGTTTTCTTCCTTGAAATTTAGATTGATTTTATTTTCTAATATAGTAAAATAGAGAAAAAAAGGTTGGTGGTTGGTATGGGAAAACAGAAAACAATCCGTGATGTTGCGGAACTGGCTGGCGTTTCTGTGGCTACAGCATCCCGGGTCCTTAATGACACCGGCTATCCGGTTCGCACGCAGCTAAAGCAACGTGTTCGTGACGCGGCTATTCAGCTGAATTATTCCCCTAATACCGTTGCGCGCTCGCTGCGCCAGGATTTATACTGTGATATTGGCCTGATCGTTCCTAATATTACAAATCCGTTCTATCTTCAGTCTATTCATGGAATCGAAGAGGTATTAAGAGAGCGCCGCTACCAGGTGATACTATGCAACACCATGCATAATCCGCAGAGAGAAGCGGATTTTATCAAGCAGCTTTATGAGAGACAGGTTAAAGGTGTAATTCTTTCGTCAGTGGATGAGTTCAATTCTGAGGTTGCACAAATGTATGCGGGGAAGGGTATGAAGTTTGTTCTCTTAGATCAGAGGTTAAATAGCCCTGAATTTATGAGCATCAATTATGATTCGAGAGCGGGTGCCCGAATCGCTACCGAGTACCTAATCCAACAGGGACACAGAAGAATTGCGTTTGCCACCACACCTATTGTCCGGTGGACCAGAAAGGAAATGTTTAAGGGGTATCAAGATGCATTATTATCTTCCGGACTTGCGTTAGATCCCACTTTGGTATTTGAGTTCAAGCCAAAACAAGCTGAAAGCTATGAAGGGGACGAACTAAATATAGGAAGAAGTATTGCCGAGAACTTTATCGATAATGGATGTCCGGCAAGCGCTATCGTGTGTGTCAATGACATGGTAGCAATCGGCTGTATTCAAAGATTGATGAACCGTGGAGTTAATGTACCACAGGATGTCTCTATTATAGGATTCGATGATATTCCTATTGCCGGGGCGTATCTCCCTGCACTCACAACAATCCGTTACCCGGCACAGGAGATTGGACGGTTGGCAACCATTATGTTGATGGATGCTATTCAAAGTGAAATGGGGAAAACTGCGTTGACGATGAATCTATCACCGGAATTAATCATTCGTGATACCGTTGCTGCTCCTGCAAAATATATATAGAAAATTAAGATCCACAGGAAGGCCTGCCCACCATTATGGGCAGGCCTTCCTTTATGGATATGCTAGATTCACTGTTTTTTAATAAAAGAAAACGTTTTCTATAAAAATTATCAAAATAACAAAAAAAGAGATTGCTTTTTTTATTAACTAGTAGTAAAATATCCATGAAGAAAGGCGAACTTTATGTGATTAACAACCAAAAAATATAGAAACTTGAAATTTAAGAAACATACATAAAGAAAACGTTTTCTGTTTAAAAGGAGTTGTATACCATGAAGACTAACAGTAAAAAAGTAGAAAAACTGCCCGTTTACATTTTTTCATCCAGAGAAGAAATGGGTAAATCCGCTGCGATTGACGCGGCAAATCGAATCAATGCTGTCATTGCCCAAAAGGGGGAAGCAAATGTTGTTTTCGCAGCTGCACCCTCACAGAATGACCTGCTGGAAAACCTGCTGAAGCAAAATATTGACTGGACCAAAGTCCGCGCCTTTCATCAAGACGAGTATGTAGGGATTTCTGCTGATGAGCCTGCAGGTTTTGGTAATTTCCTGGATCGGGCGATCTTCAAGAAAGTTCCCTTTATGGAATGTCACTATCTTCTCTGCGGCGCTGACGAGGCAGAGCAAAAGTGCGTGGAATATTCAGAATTATTACAGAAGTATCCCATAGATCTAATCTTTTTGGGTATTGGTGAGAATGGTCACTTGGCCTTTAATGACCCGGCTGTGGCAGATTTCAATGACCCCAAGGTAGTAAAAATTGTGGATCTGGATAATGTGTGCCGCCAGCAGCAGGTTAATGACGGCTGCTTTGCTACCATAGATGATGTCCCCAAGCAGGCAATGACCTTGACTATGTCCTATATTATGGCCATCCCCGAGGCAATTTGTGTGGTGCCCACCAGCCGTAAGGCCAATGCGGTTGCCAGAGCGTTAAGCAATGAGGTTACCACAGAATGCCCCGCTAGTATTCTGAAAAGACATGCCAATGCGGCGCTCTATCTGGACTGTGACAGCGCCAGCCTTATTTAAAAATTGATTCCGGGAGAGATGTTTATGTACCATAAAACTGCGGATGAAATTATGGCACTTGACCCCGAAATAGCAATTATTCCTGTGGGTTCTTTGGAGCAGCATGGTCCTCACCTGCCTGTGATGACGGACTGGGCAATTGCCACAGAACTGGGCGGACGGGTAGCTGAAAAAATGGGTGCGTTTCTGCTCCCGGCACTGCCTGTGTCCACCTGCCGGGAGCATATGGGCAAGAAGGGCAGTGTCTGGATGGAGCCTGTAACCTTCTATCAGATGATGACAGACATCATTATGAGTCTGAAGCAGCAGGGCTTTAAAAAAGTAGGCATTCTCTCAACCCACGGAGGCATCTTTATCCTGACGCCTTTGGTGCGGGATCTGAACGCAAAAAACAATCCCGATTTGATGGTAGCTGTGGTAAATGGCGATGCTTTTGGCCCCGCCCTCCAACAGGAGGGAATTGTGGAGACAGCTGAGCTCCACGCGGGAGAGCACGAAACATCCCAGATACTCGCTATCGCGCCGGACACGGTGCATATGGACCGGGCTGTGGATTACGTTCCCTCCGTTCCCCGGCCGTACCTGAGCTATGGCAGTATCTTCCGGGCATCGCCGCTGGGTGTGTGGGGAGAACCAACCAGAGCTACCGCAGAAAAAGGGGAAAAGATTCTCCAGCGCAGTGTGGAAATCGCCGTGGAGGAACTGAATAAGGCATTCTCCTATATGGAAAGCAAAGAGAAATTTAATTACAGCCATTTTTAAGGAAGGATGTAAAACGTGAAAAAACTTCGAGTTTTATTGATTGGTGCGGCTTTTTCCGCCGATCTTCATTCCGACGGATACAGCCGTATCTTGGATAAGGTACAGATTGTAGGTATCTGCGACAAGGCAACAGACAGAGTCCACGCACTGGCACAGCGGTATGGCTTCAAGGACTACGCTGTGTATGATGACTATAATACCGCCATTGCCCAATGTGATTGCGACCTGGTGGATATTTGTATGCCTAATTTCCTGCACCATGATGTTGCCATCAAGGCATTGAACGCAGGGCGCAATATTATTTGCGAAAAGCCCCTTGCCACCACAGTGGAGGATGCCCAGGACATGGTGGATACAGCTAACCGCTTGGGCAAACATATTTACTATGCCGAGGATTGGCTGTTTGCTCCCGCTTTCCGCAAGGCATTGGAAATTGTGGACAGCGGCAAGGTAGGCAAGCCTCTGTACATCCGTGCCAGAGAATCCCACTGCGGCTCCCACAGCCCCTTCGCCCAGACTATTAAGTTCTGCGGCGGCGGCTGTATGGTGCACCTGGGTGTACATCCTGTCAGCTTTATGCTGGCGCTGAAGGACAACCGGTGGAGCGAATTGACGGCAATGACCTCCGGCGGCGGACAGACCAATCTTGTCCATAACAAGATGGAGGGAGAAGATTGGGCCGGTGCGTTCCTGCGCTTTGACGATGGCACCTATGCCACACTGGAGGCCAACTATGTGACTGTGGGCGGCATGGAGGACGTGCTGGATATCTACTGTGAACAGGGCTGTGTCCATGTAGATCTGAGTTTCTCCGGCCCCGTGAAAGTGTTCTCCATCCCGGGCCTTGATTACACTGTGGAAAAGGCGGAGATTACTACCGGATGGTCTCATCCCGCGGTGGATGAAAAGTATAACCTTGGTTACTGTGGTGAAATCAACCATTTTGTGGACTGCGCGCTGCAGGATAAGGATGCCCAGGTAGGCTTGCGGGGCAGAGATGGTCTGGAAACCTTAAAGGTCATCAATTTGATCTATAAATCCGCAAAGGAAGGTATCCATATAAAGAATGAAGCATTGGAGGGATAACCATGGTCAAGCAGCTGCCGGACATTCAAATCCCCGTCACCATTGGCGGTGTGACGTTTAAAAATCCCTTCTACGTTGCCTCCGGTCCCACTACGAAAACGGTGGAACAGTTGGTGCGCATTGAACAGACCGGCTGGGCCGCTGCCAGTATTAAGCTGAGCATTGATCCGGCCCCCTACATAAATCGCAAGCCCCGTTATGGCATATTTAAGGACCGGGACGCGTTGGCGTTCACCACGGAAAAACGTCTGACATTTGCCGAGGGTTTAAAGCTTATTGCAGATGCCAAGCCCAGGCTCCACGATCTGAAACTGATGGCCAACATCACCTACGCCGGTGACGCAGGTGTTTCCGGTTGGGTCAATATGGCAAAAAAGTTCGAGGGAGTGGGTGCGGACATTATCGAACTGAATATGTGCTGCCCCAATATGAGCTACAATCTGGAGCTGACCTCCGGCGGAAGTCAGACTGCCTCCAAGCAGACAGGCGCCAGCATGGGACAGAACGCCAATGTAGCGGCGGAAATTGTGAAAGCGGTCAAGGAAGCGATTTCTATCCCATTGTTTGTCAAGCTGACCCCTGAGGGCGGCAAGATTGCCCAGGTTGCAAAATCCCTGTACGAGGCCGGCGCGGATGCTGTAGGCGGCACAGGTAACCGGATGGGTCTTCCTCCCATCGATTTGGACAACCCCGAAAAGGCGTTCTACCATCTGCAGGATGAGGTCAGCATGAGTTGCTACTGCAGCGGCTGGCTGAAGCCCCTGGCCCAGCGGGATACTTATGAGATCCGAAAGGTGTGCGGTAAGGAACCGCCCATTATGGCAGCAGGCGGCATCCGGGATTGGCGTGATGCGGTGGAGATGGTTATGTGCGGAGGCAATCTCATCGGTGTCTGCGCTGAAACCCTGATTTCAGGATATGATATTTGCCGTCCCATGATCGCCGGTATGCACGACTATATGGAAAAGCACGGCTATAAGAGTCTGGATGATTTCCGCAGTATCCTGGTGGACGAGGTAAAGACTGCCACCGATGTGACCCTGTATGCCGGCTACGCCAAGATTAAGGATCCAAATTTGTCCGCCCCCTGTAAGAGCGCCTGCCCCCATCATATTCCTGTGCAGGCCTATGTGCAGAAGATTGCCAAGGGTGAGTTCCGGGAGGCTTACGATCTGATAACAGGGAAAAATGCGCTGCAGAATTTGTGCGCACTGGTGTGTACCCATCCCTGTGAGGATGCCTGTGTCCGTGGCAGTGTAGATGCTCCGGTGAAGATCCGGCAGCTGAAACGTTTTGTGCTGGAGTATGGCAGAGAACAGGGCTGGAAGCCTGCCTGGGCGCAGGCAGAACCCAACGGACATAAGGTTGCGGTTGTTGGTGCCGGCCCCTGCGGCTTGAGCTGCGCGGCGGAACTAGTAAAGGGCGGTTACGATGTGACTGTCTTTGAGAAGGAAACCGCCGCCGGAGGCACCCTGCGTTACGGCATTGCCGATTATGCCGGACACAAGGGTGTGCTGGATGAGGAAGTAGAAAATCTGAAAGCCTGCGGCGTAAAATTCCGGTTTGGAAGCGCCATTGCCGATGTAGGTGAACTGAAGGCACAGGGTTATGAGAAAGTGTTTGCCGCCGTGGGCGCAAACAAGAAAGCGCCCCTGCCTGTGGAGGGTGAGGACGCAAGGGAATTCCTGTACAAGCTCAACTGCGGTGAGGAACCCAGGGTCTGTAAGCGTGTGGTTGTTGTAGGTAGCGGTTTTGCGGCTGTGGATGCCGCCCGGTGCGCCGTTCGTTTGGGTGCTGAGAATGTGACCATTCTGACTCCCGGAAACTTCCCCAAGCGCAGCGGCCAGGCCGAGGCTCTGCGTGAAGCGGCGGAGGAAGGCGTTGTGCTGATGGACAGAGTTCAGGTTACGTCCACGGATTCCGGCAGTGTCCGGTTCATGAAAGATGGGGCCCAGATGCTGGTGGAATGTGACCAGGTGCTGGTGGACAATCCCTATGTTGCGGATATTCCTGCCGGAGAGGACGGCTATTTGGTGACCACGAACCAGAAAATCACTAACATCATTTCGGCGATTACCGCCGGCAAAAACGGAGCGGCGGAAATGGACCGGCTGCTTCGGGGAGAGGCCGCGGTGCTTGCGCCTGTGACCCCGGTGAAAACTGTCAGCGCGGAAGCTGTGCGTCAGCGGGTCGGCTACCTGAAGCGGGATGTGAATCCCCTTTCCCTTACGGAAAAAGCAGATATTCGGAAGAAGGGCTTCCATAGCTATACCCGGGCGATGACAGCCGCGGAGGCTGTCCGGGAGGCATCCCGGTGCCTGAACTGCGGTTGTGGCGAGGGCTGCCAGCTTTGCAAGACCATCTGTACAGATTTCGCGCCTGAGGTTTCCGGGCCGGATACCATGCACATCCGCAGCGAAAAATGCGTTGCCTGTGGCATGTGCTTCAACCGCTGTCCCAACGGCAACATTGAAATGGTCAATCTTGGTTATACCGTGTAAGGAGGAATTCATTATGTACAACATTAGTTTTGATATCTCCGGCCAGGTGGCCGTTATCACCGGTGCCGGCGGAATCATTTGCGGCACAATGGCAAGAGAAATGGCAAAAAAAGGCGTAAAAGTAGCGTTGCTGGACCTGTTTTTGGAGAGTGCACAGAAGATCGCTGATGAAATCAATGCCGCCGGCGGCGAAGCCATCGCCGTAAAGGCCAACGTTTTGGACAGACAAAGCTTAGAAGAAGCCCGTGAGCAGGTGATTGCCCATTTTGGCAATATCGATATTCTGATTAACGGCGCCGGTGGCAACAAGAAGGAAGCCACCGTCAGTCCGGATCGGGACTTTTTCCATCTGGATCTGAATGCCTTTAAGTGGGTTTTTGTCCTGAATGTCACCGGCGCGGTGCTGACAACCATGGTTTTCGGTGAATTGCTGGCAAAGCAGGGACACGGAAATGTGATTAACATAGCCTCCATGTCCAGTTACCATCCCCTGACCAATACTGCCGCTTACTGCGGAGCCAAGGCTGCCGTAGCAAACTTCACTGAGTGGATGGCTACTCACTTCAATCAGAATTACAGCAATGATATCCGTGTGAACGCCATTGCTCCCGGATTCCTGCTGACTAACCAGAACCGTTTCCTGCTGACCAAGGAGGATGGCTCCGCCACACCCCGGGGTGAGCGGGTGTTGGCAAAGACCCCCATGGGCCGTTACGGCGAACCGGAGGAAATGGTAGGCCCGGTGATTTTCCTGTGCAGTGAGGCGGCATCCTTTGTCAACGGCGCAGTTATTCCTATTGACGGTGGCTTCTCAAGCTACTGGGGTGTATAAGGAGATAGAATCATGCAGTATCATCACGTGCAGTATGAAGCCCTTCACAACTTCTGCCAGAAGGTTTTTCAGGGCTACGGCTTTACACAGGAACAGGCAAACCAGATTACAGATGTGCTTCTAGCAGCGGATTTAAGCGGTATTGAGTCCCACGGTATTCAGCGGCTGATCCGCTACCACAAGGAAATCACCAGTGGCATGGTTAAGCTGGATGCAAAGTCTGAGATTGTCTTTGAGACCCCGCTGTCGGCAGTGATCGAGGGTAACGATGCCATGGGTCAGATTCTAGGTGTACAGGCCATGCAGCTTGCTATAGATAAGGCAAAAAAGAGTGGCTTTGGTATGGTCACAATCCGCAACTCCAACCACTACGGCATTGCCGGCTATTATACCAAAATGGCCGCTGAACAGGGCTTGATCGGCCTGTCCATGACCAATACAGAAGCCATTATGGTACCCACTTTTGGCAAGCAGGCTATGCTGGGTACAAACCCCATTGCTTTTGCCATGCCAGCTGAACCAACCATTTACTCCTTTGACGCTGCTACTACTGTTGTGCCCCGGGGTAAGCTGGAAGTGTATGTCAAGCGTGGCAACGGCTTGCCTGTGGGTTGGGCTGTGGATGAAGAAGGTCACGACAGCGATGATGCGGACCGTGTTCTCAAGAATATTATTTCCAAAGCCGGCGGTGGAATCCTGCCTTTGGGCGGCAGCGGCGAGTTGACCAGCGGCTATAAGGGCTATGGTTTTGCTATGCTGTGTGAGATCGCTACGGCCATCCTTTCCGGCGGTACTACATCTAACTATATCTACAAGACACCGGGACGATCCAACATTGCCCACTGCTTCATCGCGCTGGACCACGGAATGTTTGGAGATAAGACGGAAATCGAAGCCAATCTCAGCAAGTATTTGCAGGAAATCCGGGATTCCGCTAAGGCAGAGGGGCAGAACCGTATCTACATTCACGGCGAGAAGGAAGCGGAGGCATATCACCGGGTTCTGCGGGATGGTGTATATCTGAATGATAAAACCTACGAAGAAATGAAGATGATCGGTGAATATACTGGCGCGTCTGCGTATCTGCCGAAATATATGGACTAATTTAGACGAGATTATGGATTATATGGAAGAATCCCTCCGCCTGCATAACCAGTGGAAGGGAAAGATTGAAGTAATTGCAAGGGTACCGGTTTCAAACAAGGGGGAACTGGCGGTTGCGTACACCCCCGGTGTTGCTCAGCCCTGTCTGGAGATCCAGAAGGATGTGAACAAATCCTATGAACTGACCCGCCGACATAACCTGTGTGCGGTTATCACTGACGGCTCGGCTGTTCTGGGGCTGGGAGATATTGGCCCCGAGGCAGGGATGCCGGTGATGGAGGGTAAGTGCGCTTTGTTTAAGGCATATGCTGATGTAGATGCCTTCCCCCTGTGCATTAAGACTAAGGATGTAGACGAGTTTGTAAACACGGTCTATATGATATCAGGCTCATTCGGCGGTATCAATCTTGAGGATATCTCCGCACCCAGGTGCTTTGAAATTGAGCGAAAACTAAAAGAAAAATGTGACATCCCTGTTTTTCATGATGATCAGCACGGCACAGCTGTCATCACTCTGGCGGGTCTTACCAATGCCCTGAAGGTGGTAGGCAAGAAAAAGGAGGAGGTCAAGATAGTCACCTCCGGTGCCGGTGCGGCGGCAATTGCCATTGTAAAGCTCTTGCTGAGTGCGGGATTTAAAGATGTGGTGATGACGGACCGTATGGGCGCCATCTATGATGGACGTGACGGTATGAACTGGATTAAAGCGGAGATGGCAAAGGTGACGAATCTGCAAAAGCAGACCGGAACGCTTCAGGAGGTCATCCAAGGCGCGGATGTGTTCATTGGTGTTTCTACCCCCGGCACCCTGACAACGCAGATGGTGAAAACCATGAACAAGGATGCTATCGTCTTTGCCTGTGCTAATCCAACCCCTGAGATTTCCCCGGAGGATGCCAAGGCAGGTGGTGCCAGAATTGTAGCTACCGGACGCTCGGATCATCCCAATCAAATTAACAATGTATTGGCGTTTCCCGGTATTTTTCGGGGTGCGTTTGATGTTCGGGCTTCTGACATTAACGAGGAGATGAAAATGGCAGCAGCAATGGCTCTTGCTGACCTCATTTCCGACGATGAACTGAACGAGGACTACATTATTCCTACAGCGTTTGACCCCAGAGTAGGTTCCGCGGTTGCTAAGGCAGTTGCAGAAGCAGCCCGTGCATCCGGAGTGGCAAAAAAGCAATAGGGAACAGATAATACAGCATTTGTGTTGTGTTACATCTGGCGTAAAGTACTTGAGATTACCCCTATAAGTTGGACATTTATGTTGCATCTTGTAGGGGTGATTTTTATACTTTTAACAAAAAATTGCAAATGGTGCTGGAGCGTACTGACGGGCATCAACTTTTACCGGATACATAGGAGTATCCGCTCAGCACAGATAAGGGGCACTATTGCGTTACGGACCAACGGATATGCTTTCCTAAAAGAAACTGTGATTTATTAGCGCATATTGAGGAAAGAAATCTGTTAGGATAATGCGCCTTTATAAAATCTTTTCAGGAATAAAATAGAACATGACTATAACGAGGAATTTTACATCCATCCTTCCAGCACTTGAAACTTGCAATTTGTGAGTATTTTAGGTACTATAACAATAAAAAGGGTGGAAGTTTTTATGATTGATGTTGGAAACTATCTCTCACAGCTGATTCATTTACTTAGGTGTGAATTTTCTGAAAGACTCCTGTATGTAGGATTACAGGGCAGCTATGTTCGGGGCGAGGCCAGTGACCGCAGCGATCTTGATGTCATGGTGGTTATCGATGAACTTTCGGTAAGCGATTTGGATTGCTATCGCAGGATTATTCAATCTATGGAGCATTCTGAAAAATCCTGTGGTTTTATATGCAGCAAAGCAGATATTGCAAACTGGAACCCTCTGGAAATGGGACACCTGTTACATAGCACAAAGGATTATTACGGTGTATTGCGGGAATTGGTTCCTGCATACACACAGTGTGATATCCGCAATTTTGTGAAATTAAGCCTAAACAATCTGTATCATGAGATTTGCCACAGGTATGTTCATGCCCAAGAAAGGGAAAACGTGGAATGTTTGCCCGGTGCGTATAAAGGCGTATTTTTTATACTCCAGAATCTGTACTACCTAAAGCTGGAAAAATTTGCTGCAACGAAAGCGGAATTGCTGGGACTGCTGGAGGGAAAAGACCGGACGGTTCTGGAGCGTTCCATAGAACTGGGTAACGGGACTTCCTGCGATTTTGCGTACAGCTTTGAACTGCTCTTTACCTGGTGCCAGGAGACACTGAAGATTGTTTGACAGCAGAGTATGAGTCCTCCTGAAAATGGGGATGGTGTAGCTTTGGGTATTGTGGAAGTTTCTGCGATGTTAGAGGGGATTGACAGAAAAGAAATTTGTAAAAATAAAGTTTCCCGCTTGCATTCTTTTATAAAAAAAGTTAAAATGAAGAGTAGATTTGACTGCTTTAAAGCTTTTGTTGTATTTCTTTTATTATATAACGAATGCGATTTTTAGAAAGAATTAGAGGCAATTTTAAATGAGGGTAAAAGAACTTTTCTCCGCAAAGGATATGACTTTGGGGTCTCCCTGGAAACGGATTCTGGAGTTTTCCATTCCCATGCTGTTGGGTAATCTAGCGCAGCAGCTGTACAACACGGCAGATACGGTGATTGTGGGTATCTATAAAGGCGATTTGGCGTTGTCCGCGGTAGGTTCCTCCATGCCTATCTTGAATCTGCTGCTGGCCCTGTTCGTTGGCATTGCAACGGGCGCGGGCATCGTGGTTTCCCAGCGTTTCGGCGCGCGGGATCGGGAAGGCCTTTCAAGGGCAATTGGAAACTGCATTACCCTCTCTACCATTGCCACGGTGGTTATCATGGTGTTGGGCCCATTGGTGACCCGTCCTCTGCTGGAACTGCTGAAAACGCCGGATTCCATCATTGATTGGTGTACCGAGTATCTGCATATTTACTTCATTGGCATTGTGGGATTCTTCTTCTACAACATGCTCTCCGGTATCCTCCGGGGATTGGGTGACTCCATTACCGCACTGCTGTTCCTGCTGATATCTGCCGCGTTGAATGTGGGTCTTGACCTGCTGCTGGTCAAGGAAATGGGCGTTGCCGGTGTTGCGTTGGCCACGGCTATTGCCCAAGCTATCTCGGCTGTTTTGTGTTTCCTGAAGCTGCGGAGTATGGGTGAGCTGTTTGATATGAATTGGGCATCCTTAAAGCTGCACAAGGGTGTTGCCGGACGAATCCTGCAGCTGGGGCTGCCCTCCGGCCTTACACAGGCAATTATGGCCAGTGCAGGTATGGTGGTTATGAATCTGACCAACCAGATGGGTGAGACTGTGGTTGCCTGCAACGTGGTTGTTATGCGTGTAGATGGCTTTGCGATGCTGCCCAATATGACTTTCGGTCAGGCAATGAGTGTTTACACTGGTCAGAATGTGGGCGCCTGTAAGTATGACAGGGTTACCAAGGGTGTGAAGCAGGGTACGTTCATTGGCCTTATTTTCTCCACTGTAATTACGCTAATTTTGCTGCTGTTCGGCCGGTATCTCTTTGATATTTTCACCGATACGCCGGAGCTGATTGACTTGGCAAACCGAATGATGCGGCTGATGGCAGTAGGTTATATCTGCATCAGCGTCACACAGGTTTTGGGCGGCGTTATGCGAGGCGCGGGCGATACCGCTACACCTATGTGGGTAAGCGCAATTTCCACCATCATTATTCGTGTTCCTTTGGCCTACATTCTGGCATCTTTGACCCAAAGTCCCGATTATCCCCACGGTCAGCCTGTAGCTCTGTTTGGCTCGCTTATGATCTCTTGGGTTATGGGCATGGTACTGTCGATTATTGTATTCAGTGTGGGTAAGTGGAAAAAGAAGATGCTGCTGCAGGCGTAAAAGATCAGAAACAAAATTGACTCCATTTCTATCATGATGAAACAGGCAGGTGTCCCGAGGGGACACCTGCCTGTTAGTGTTGCGTGTTACTTCTGTGCCCAATTCCCCAGGGTATCATACAGCAAAATATTGCTTTATAAGACAATGTATGATATACTGACACAAATTTAAACAACAGAGGGGATTGCGTTGAAAGCGTTTTTTCAATACTTCTTCGGACAGGGGGAACAGGTAGAGTTTACCAATTTCTCACTGGCGCATTTTCTGCCAATTCTGGTGCTGATCGGTGTTATCTACATAATCTGGCGTTTTAAAAGTCAGATAAGAAACAGCAAGCGGGAAGAAACTATTCGCTATGTGATTGCGTTTTTGCTGATTCTTTCCGAAATGTCTTATTATTGGCGCCTCGTTGGCATGCCGTCTCTTGGTCCCAATGCCGCAGACCATCTGCCCATTACGGTATGTGGCTGGGCTGTGGTGTTTTGCAGTTACATGGTCATTGGAAAGAATCAGACACTGTTTGACATTTCCTATTTCTGGCTGTTTGCCGGTTCTGTTTTCGCCCTGATTACACCGGCGGTGATCAGCTATACAGGCCCGACCAGATTCCGTTATTACCAGTTCTGGCTGGAGCATACATTGGGATATATTGCGGTATTTTACATGATTTTTATCCACGGGATGCGTCCTGCGGTGAAATCTGCCATCAAGTCCTATGTGGCGCTGCTGGTTCTTGCGGTGATTGCTTACTTTTCCAATCGGCTTATTGGCAACGGCGCGAACTATCTGTTTTTGGCAAGCCCGGAAGAAGCACCGTCAGTGCTGGATATTCTGCCCCCCAATTTCCTGCTGCGGACACTGATCATGGCGGCTGTTATTACACTGCTGTACGGTGTTGCCTATCTGCCGTGGTACTTGAAAGATAGAAAAACAAAAAAAGCACAGCTCCCCGTGGCATAAACGGCAGGCATCAGGGCTGTGTGCAGTAAATAAAAACTCCCGGTTCCGTAAGGAATCGGGAGGTTTGTCGTGTTAAGAGGTCATAGGTCGCAGGCCAGCAGGTCGTCAAAGCTCTCACGGCGGACAGCCAGATAAGGGCCGTTTTCTCCAATCATAACCACAGGGGGGCGGGGCACCCGGTTATAATTGGAAGCCATGGAGTAGTTATAAGCGCCAGTGGTGAGCACAGCCAGCAGGTCTCCTCTGTCGGGCTCGGGCAGGAAAACGTGCTCCTGAATCAGGTCGCCGCTTTCACAGCAGCAGCCGGCGATGGTACACTCAAAATCATAGCTGCCGTTCATGTTGTTTGCGGGAAGCACTGTGTAAGAGGACTGGTACAGTGTATAGCGGGGATTATCTGTCATACCACCGTCAATGGCTACATAGTTCTTGAAGCCCGGTATCTTTTTCAGGCTGGTCACGGTATACAGGGTAATGCCTGCATCTGCCACAATGCTGCGGCCGGGCTCCATGATAACGGAGGGAGGCTCCAGACCCAACTGGGCGCAGGTCTCGGAAATCAGCTTACCGATTCGGGCAATGTTCTCACTGTAACAGATCGCGGGGTCGTCTTGTGTATAAGGCACGCCCATACCGCCGCCCAGGTTCAGAATCTG
>JAZSRI010000175.1:0-11523 GCA_045538415.1 Faecousia sp.
GGAAGATTATCGACCAACCCGGTGCGTATTAGCCGTCCGCCTTGCGGGCGGTCAATGACCGCCCCTACAAGAAAGAAATTACACTTCCGCAGAAACGATACCGGGTCAGAGGAAGAAAGACTATTGACCAGCCCTGTGCGCGTTATCTGTCGGTATTGCCGACCCGGGCACAATCAGGATGCGTAACGATTACCGACCAGTCCGGTGCGCATTATCCGTCGGCATTGCCGACCTAGTTCATGGTGCCTTGGGCGCGCTGGAAAAGCCCCGCGATGCGCTTACGCAAGGCTTGGGCCTGAGGTGTGTCCGCTGTGCCCTCGGTGTCAATCCATTGAGCCGACGCCTGCTGCGCCTGAGTCAGAGTCTGTAGGTCGCAGCTGAGATTGGCAACCCGGAACACAGGCATGCCGGACTGCCGGGAACCAAAGAAATCACCGGGCCCCCGCAGCTGCAAATCCTCCTCCGCAATCCGGAACCCGTCGTTGGTGGCGCACAGGGCTTTCAGCCGCTGGAGGGTTTCCGGATTCTTGCTGTGAGAGGTGAGAATGCAGTAGCTCTTTGCCTTGCCACGGCCTACACGCCCCCGCAGCTGATGGAGCTGGCTCAGACCAAACCGGTCCGCATCCTCAATGACCATCAACGTGGCATTGGGCACGTCTACACCTACCTCAATCACCGTGGTGGCCACCAAAACATCGGCGCCCCCTGCGGCGAAGGTTGACATAACACTCTCTTTTTCGGAGCCTTTCATCTGCCCGTGGAGCAGCGCCACCCGCAGGTCGGGAAAAACCGTCTGCTGCAGGGTCTGCGCCCAAGTCTCAGCGGCCTTCAGCCCCATGGTTTCGTTCTCCTCCACCGCAGGGCATACCACAAAGCACTGGTGCCCCTGGGCAACCTGCTTACGGATGAAGGCGTTGATTCTTGCCCGGTAGCTCTCGTTTACCAGAAAAGTGTCTACTTTTTCTCTACCCGGGGGCAGCTCGTCCAGAATGGAAACCTCCAAATCTCCATACATAATCAGCGCCAGAGTTCGGGGAATAGGGGTGGCGGACATCACCAGCAGATGGGGGTCAGAACCCTTGCTGGATAGCTTAGAACGCTGGGCAACGCCGAACCGGTGCTGCTCATCCGCAATGACCATACCCAGATTCCCGAACACGGTGGAGTCTGATACCAGAGCGTGGGTGCCAATGATAAAATCCTCCTCACCCGCTTCAATCCGCTCCCGCAGTTGCTTTTTCTGGCTCACGGTCATAGAGCCGGTGAGCAGACATACCCGGATACCCAGAGGGGTCAGCAGTTTGGAAAGTCCCGCCCAGTGCTGCTCTGCCAGAATCTCGGTGGGCGCCATCAAGGCGGCCTGCTTGCCGTTTTTTATCGCGAGATAAGCAGCCGCTGCAGCCACCATGGTCTTACCGCTGCCCACATCGCCCTGCACCAGCCGGTTCATAGGCGTGGAGGAGCGGACATCTTCCACGATCTGCCGGATGGCCCGGTCTTGCGCACCAGTGAGAGTAAAGGGCAGGACGCTGTAAAAGTCCGACAGGTCACAATTTTCATAGGGTTCTGCCCGTTTTTCCGCCCGGGCAGCCCTCATCAGGGATAACCCAGTAGAGAAAATGAAAAACTCTTCAAAAATCAGCCTCTTTTTTGCCATCTGGGCCTCCTCCATAGAGGCAGGCTCGTGAATGGCGGTGTAGGCGGTCTGGGCCGGGAGAATCCCATACTGCGCCCGGATGTGCTGGGGGATGATTTCCTCCGGTGGGTCACACAGGGCAAGGGCCTGCCGGACGGCTTTCAGCACCGAGGCGTTGGAAAGCCCCGCGGTGAGGGGATAGATGGGCAGCACCCGCCGGGTCACCAGAGGGGGATCGTCCATAGCTTCAAAGACAGGGGAGGTCATGTTGTAGCCAATGAAATCCCCGGAAACCGCCCCGTAGAAAATGTATTCTTTGCCGTATTCCAACGTGCCGGCAGTGAATTTCTGATTAAAGAAGGTCAGGGTCAGCCGGGCGGTGTAGTCAGCCACCTGCACCCGGGTGATGTCCAGCCCTTTGCGGATGTGGGAGGTGCGGGGGGTGTCCATTACCATGGCCTTAAAGCAGGCAGGCACGTCGGGCTGGAGCTTGTCGATGGTCACAAGCTTTGTCCGGTCCTGATACCCCCGGGGGAAATGGCAGATCAGATCCTCCAGGGTAAAAATATTCAAAGCGGCAAACTGCTTTGCCTTGGTAGGTCCAATGCCCTTGAGTATGGTGATGGGGTCGGAAAGTCTGGCCATGGTGTCACCTCCTTTGGTATATCCAGATTATAGCACACAAACGTCCCCGGGGCAATGGCCGGAAAAACAGGACTTGTTTACAATTTAGTCTTTTTTTGTTTTCAATATGGTCATGCCCCGTTCAAAAGCGACCGGTATTATACAAACAGAAAGCGGTGGTTAGCCGAGCCCCCTTTCTGAAGAAACCTCTTTTCTACCTCTCTTCTTTTTTATTCCAAATGCAAAGAGAAAGCCCGCTGCTTCCGCAGCGGGTTTTTTCTTTCGGATTAGCCCCCCTCAATTTCCGGTCCCCATGCCCTGCGGCGTGTTCCTGCATAAAAAACAGCCCAATGCTGGGGCTGCGTGTTTACAACAGGTTGACAGCTGTGATAGAATGTAGAAAAAATTATTGGAGCTTTCCTATGAATGAGTTTATTGTTATGCTGCGCAACGTCCTCATGTTTGTTGCGCTGGCAATTCCCGGCTATTTGCTGGTGAAAACCAACGTACTGAAGCAGGAGCACTCAGCCATCCTTTCCAAGGTCCTAATCAATCTGGGTATCCCGTTTCTTGTGTTTTCCGGAACGGTCAGCAACCTGACCTTCGACAGGGAACTGCTGCTGACCATGGGCATCGTGTCGGCGGTATTTATCGGTTATGGTCTTGTAATGTTTTTTGCTTCAGCACCCCTTACGGGGATGGAGAAAAACGAAAAGACCCGGGGGGTAATGCGGTTTTGCTCCGTTTTTGCCAACAACGGGTTTCTGGGCATTCCCCTTGCTATCGCGGTGTTTGGCCGGGATTCTCTTGTATTTACCCTGCTGATCGCCCCGAACATTCTCAACAATATACTGATCTACACCTTGGGCGCGTACCTGATGTCAGGGGACAGGCGGTGCATTAGCTTGAAAAAGGCTTTTCTCAATCCGGTGCTGTTAGCGTTCCTGCTGGGTGTAGTATGCAAGCTGCTGCGGGTAGCTGATTATGTCCCTGAGGTAGTGTCCTTTTCCGATTATTTCAGCAATCTGGTGACTCCCATATCCATGACGGTTTTGGGCATGAAATTGGGCACAGTGCGGATGAAATCCCTGTTCTGTTCCTGGAAGGTCTACTATGTTTCCGCGCTGAAGCTGGTTGTTTTTCCTATAATTGTGGTTGGACTGCTTCTGCTGGGCCGGGAATTGCTGGGAAGCTTACAGTACACGGAAATGCTCCTGTGCATGTTTATCGCCTTTGCCACCCCCACAGCCAGTTTGGGCACCACCTTCGCCGACGAATTTGGCAGCGACACTTCCAGTGCGGTGGCATTCACCCTGGGCAGTACCATGCTGTCCAGTTTGACCATTCCCTGTCTGTATTGGCTGCTGAACCTGTTTCTTTGATGAGGAAGACCGGTATGTATACAAAAACGGCTTATCCCAAAGAGGATAAGCCGTTTTTGTATACATACTGGTCGCCGGGCGAATTGGGGCAGAAAGCCTGTTCAAAACAGAAAAAAGACGGATCTTTCCGCAGAAAAACGTTACACCAAAAAACGCTTCCGGCGTTATTGACAGCTATCTGCCAGTATGCTATATTCGAAACATACCTCCACATGTGAATGTCACATAGGAGGGGTGTCCCTATTGCGAAAAAACCAAGGCAAACACCAGACGGCAAATCCTGATAATTTGGATTGGGCCGGACATTTATGATGTTTAAAGGAGCAAGGACAAAATGAAACAGAAGTATACTATAAGCGTTCTATGGGGCAGATCCTGTACCTATCACCACACCAGCACTCCCCACATCTGTTGGGATGGCAAACTGTACGCGGAAGGCGGCAATCTTATCTGGCTGGACCGGCTGAACTACCGGTGGCTGGCATGGTCCCAGGCCCGTGAAGTGGCCCATAACATCGTGGATATCCGTGCGCCGGGCGGCCTGCGCAAGGTAGATACCTACTTCAAGTGGAAATCCGACGTAACCCCCGGTGACCCCGGCTCTATGGAAGGTATCCGCTTTGAGGTAGAGGGCGACGAGGATACAGTCATTACCATCGATCTGGTACCTATCAAGATTCAGTTCAAGTTGGGGCAGCTCCTGGAGCGGGAGTATCTGCGCTACCGGGTAGGCAGCAAGTACGCCGGCAACGCTGTGAATGTATTTTTGGGCAAGGATGCCCGGAAACGTGTTCTGCGGGAAGGCTGGCTGCGGAAGCTGGCAGAGGAGAACAAGTCTGGTTACCTGATCATGCCCGATGATTTTGCCAAGGCGGAAAAGGCATACTATCACTCCACCTACGGTGTGGTGCTGTCTGAGGAAAAGGCTATCAAGACCCAGTTCCCCATCCTGAACTTCAAGCCGGAGCATGAGGGCATGTGTCCCCTGCGGATTCAGGTCACCGGCTTTATGAACAGTGAAATTTCCGACTATGATGAAACCATTGTGTTTGAGCTAAGGCTGGGCTCCTACAGTACACAGGTCAGCCGGATTTATACCACAATGTCCTTGATGCCCAGAATGGAAGAGTTCTGCGTGGATGTCCCCCGCAGTGAGCTTCAGGCAGAGGGTAATGTGCTGGAGCTGTCCTACGTCAGCGGCAGATTCCCCCTGCTGTTCCACAGAATTTTCGTGGATGACACCCTTGTTAACCTGAAAGACAGGCTGGCTGCTATGCCTCCCCTGCCCACCCATCATAAGCTCCATGTGGGCACGGAGAATGATATGCTCACTCCGGACAATGGCGATATTGATTTCCAAATCGACATTATGCACGATGAAGAAATCGGTGACTATGTGCTGTACCGCTGCCGCGGCGCTTCCGGCACCGATGAGCAGGTCACCCGCTGGTGCGAGAAGATGAAGGAATACGGCTTCCTGTGCGCCACCTGTCAGTCTGATCGCCCCCAAGCTGCCGAGCTCATGGCTAAGCTTATGGGCGACAGCTACAAGGGCAAGCAGGATCATGAGATCAGCAACCTTGCCTATGGCTGGGGTGACGCGGATCCTATTGAGGAGCGTATTAACCGCACCCTGCCGGAGTGCAAGGAGAGCTATCTGCGGAGAATGAGCGGATCCGTCATGGTGGGTCAGGCTATCCCGCAGCAGTATCTGGATTACGAGGCGGGCGTGGAGGTTATTATGACCGAGATTCCCGGCGTCCACTGCACCTTGAGCCTCAGCAGCCACCGCGCGGCGGCAAAGGCTTATGACAAGGACTACTGGGGCGTACATATTGCCAACCATGTGCAGAAGATTCCTCTGGACGAGGATAATGTCCGCCGTCAGTTTATTGTGGCAGCAGAGTGCTGGCTGTTTGGCGCCAAAGAGATCTGTGACGAGGAAGTGGCACTGCGGTACTTCCATGACACGATCTATGCATACTCCGACGAACTGCCCACCAATTACCGTAAGATCTATCAGAGCATGTACCACTACGGCAATGTCATCGATTTGGGCGAGCCCATCGTCAAGACCGGTTTCCTCCATGGCAACTACGACCTTCTGGTTGCCGGTACTGCCGCAGGTCCTTACATTAAACGGCCTAAGTTCTGGGGCGAGTTCGGCCCGGAGACCGAGGGCTGGGATTACGATACTCCCGAAGCAGGCTGGAAGCTGATCCACAGCTACCTGCCCGGCGCCCACCTGTATCCTGTGCCTCAGGATCCTGATGATATCCGTATTTTCTTCTCCGGTACCCCCAAGGGACAGGTAGACCTGGTGCCCATCACCATCGGTGCCAAGAAACTGTCCGGCTATGAGACCCTGATCCTGCCTGGCTGGAACACGATGACCCCTGAACTGTACGAACAGCTTATTGAGTATGTCCGTGGGGGCGGTCATCTGGTGCTCAGCGCTGCCCAGTGCTCTACCCATATTACCCGTAAGTTCCTGCTGGAGAAGAAGGACTTTGCCTTCTATAACGGCGGCGACCTGTCCGAACTGGCTGGTGTCAAGGTATATGAACCTGAGGGAATCGTGAATATTGTGCGCTTCGAGGATGAAGAACTGCTCACCGATCCCGGCGTACCCGGTCTGCGCACAGAGCTGGCGGGGGCAACTGTTCTGGCAGCGGATCAGGACGGTAACCCTGTGCTGGTGGAGAACCGCATCGGCGAGGGCAAGGTATGGATGCTGACCGTGGGCGAGTATTGGGGCCATGACGCTCTGGAGTCTGTGCGTAAGGCAGTGTGTGACCGTGTGGCGGCAGAGCATCCTACAGAGGTAAGCATCAGCGGCTCTGACGAGGTGGAATACCATCACTACCGTTGTGACGGTTTCGACCGTGTAGTTTTGCTGAACACTGACTGGACCAGCAGTGACAACAGCAAGAAGATTACCCTGTCCAGCGGAGAGCTGCGGATGCCACTGGCAGTCCGGGAAGGCAGGATGCGTCATGTGCTCATTGCCGGCGACACAGCGGTGAGCTTCGAAGCACCTCCCTCCATCGTAGACGAGCTGAAGGCAGCGGATGGCAAGCTTACCTTCCGGGCATCCGGCAGCGGTGATGTAACAGTGAAGCTGTTCAGCCTAAAGAAGATCAAGGAAGTGACTGTAGACGGCAAGCCCGTGGCACTTCTGGGCAGCGATCTGGTGCTGTCCCTTGGCAGCAGCTGGAGCTCCTGCAGCGTGGAAGTTACACTTACATAAATACAAGAGGGGGCATTGCCAAAAGCAATACCCCCTCTTGTTGGTCAACCACGATCAACAGCGGAGTGAATCCACTCCGCTGTTGCCGGTTGCAAAACACAAGAGAATCGTATACAATAGGAATAATCGGAAATGGAAGGTGCTCTTAGATATGGATCGCTATAGCCTAATTGTCGGAAATGTCTGCAGCCTGTTGGCAATGGGCACGGACGCCCTCAGTTCAGCCCAGAAAACGACCAAGCGCGTTCTATGGGTTCAAAACCTCAGCCAGCTGATTTATGGCACCGGCTCGTTTCTGCTGGGGGGATATAGCGGCTCTGTGCAGAACGTGGTTAGCATTATTCGAAATCTGGTGGCCATTAAGCAGATTTCCAAAAAATGGATCGAATGGACATTGACCATTTTGGGCGTTGCGCTGGGTCTGGCGTTTAATACCATCGGTTGGGTAGGCCTGCTGCCGGTAATTGCCAATTTGCAGTATACTCTGGTGGTTTTTCGGTTCAATGGAAACGAACGTGCGTTAAAAACCTCCTTTTTGGCCAGCGCTATTATGTTCGCGGTGTTCAGCGGAGCGATTCTCAGCGTGGTTGGTGTGTTTACTAATTTGATTGTGGCAGTAGCAACGGCAGTGTTTCTTGTTAAGTCAAGCCATGCTGAATCGTAACAACCTGGCGTTTTATATTGCATAGTCTTCATATAACAAAATCACCGAAGAAAGCAGTCCATTTCCTAGGCTTGACGTTTCTGCTATAATAAAAGTACACGTTATCCCACCACGGCCGGAAAGGAGATATTATGAAAGAATTTTTATATGCTGGCGTTGGCATCGTTGCCAAACTCCATGATAAAATTATGCAGCTTAATAACCTCTACGAAGCTAACTTTTCCGATAAGGAACTGCATTTTTTGGTCATCGGCATTCTGGGCATGTGTATGCTGTTTGTCATCTATCCGCTGTTTAAGTACCTTGCCAAGAAAAACCACGAGATGGTCATCGCCTGGATCTATGTATTTACCGTGATCATTGTGATCACATTTGCCATTGAAATCGGACAGAAAATCACAAAGACCGGAAATATGGAATTTGCAGACATTATGTACGGCCTTGTGGGCTTTCTGGTGATGTTCGCTGTGTTCATCGTGCTGCGAATGATCTATCATGGCATTATAAAGCTGAGCAAGTACATCCGTAAACGGAAAGAACAGAAAAACGCCATCCAACATCAGGAAGAAGAATTTTAGCAGGAAAAGATAAGTGAAAAGTACCAGCGGAGTGAATCTCGCCCCGCTGGTTTATTCTTTTCTATGTATATTCGTATAATTCTTCCCTGTTTACAGATACTAATAGCGTAATTTGTAAAATTATTGTAGGGGACGGGTTTCCCATCCCTTAATACGATAACCCCGTATATACGGTTTGGGAGCGTCGTCAACAACATAATTTACCATAAGCACAGTGCCATCCGGTAACTGTACCCATGCCGAGTATCCCTGATCCGCATAGCAGCTTTGGTCATGATCGATCAAGTGAATTTCCGGGTGCATACCGGTAGGATTTAGCACGTCATTTTCTGTGAGTATGCACATTTTCAAATCGGGATATAGTTGTTTGCTGGAAAGGTGTTCCCGATAGGAAAGGAGAATTCTCCCGTCAAACAAAAAGCCAACAGCAGGTCTGTGCATTCCGGTAACAGGGATTTCCTGTAAACCCTCAAAGTGTTTTCCCATATCGTTAGAAAACGCAATAAATCCATTATATCCGCAATTCGAACTCTCGCGGATCAATGCAGCGATCGTTCCGCCTTTCAGTTCGATTACCGCTGGCTCCATAAAAGTATATTTGTCACTGCTTGCGACAGTTTCAGCTGCTGACCAGGTTTTTCCTCCATCGTAACTCTTATGAGCGAATATTTCAGCTTTGTTAGTGTTCACATTATGACGGCTTACGCACAAAAGAAGACTTCCGTCGGAAAGTTCACGAATTTTGTCTGAGCAGAAGCCGTAAACGCCGATATCGTATTTTTCACTCCAGCTATCTCCATTGTCTACACTTACAAATGTATAGAATTTTGTTTCTTGTGTTCTTTCGTTGTCAAAAATTCTGTCACAAACCAAAAGTATTCTGCCATCATTAAGCTGGTTTACTCGGATACTATTCCACTGGTCTCCCTGATGTGTTTCTTCACCGATATATTGTTTTTCCGACCAAGTATGCCCGTTATCATCACTTTTGCGCATAGTGATGTGTGTATAATCCCTATTATTGTGTGCGGTACATTCGTTGTAAAACACAAGAAGTCTGCCGGTTTTCAGCCTGATCATATCAGGCCAACCTTCCATAAATGCATCATTTCTAGAAACAACAAATTTTTCCACGTTAATTGTTTCCATGGCGAGTGCTCCTTTCAATCATTTCCGAATTTTAAACACCATTCAAACAATAATTAAGTGCTCAAAAATGCCCGGGGGTAATTCTGTTTCCCTACCTGTATGGCACACAGCAAATGCATTACAACTGCCAGGATTTCTGTGTAGTACTCCATTGGGCAAGGGTGCGCCTTGACTTACTGAGTATCTGTATGTTTCAGTTTCGCTGGCGGAGCAATTAAGATTCTCCAGAATACCAAGCTGATACTTAGGTTACTAAGTTCTTTTGTTAGTTCTGCAATAATATCCTCTTTATTTATACATTGGCGCAATTATATATAGAAAAAATAGGGTTGTCAACTTAATGTATAGAAAAACTGGGATTAAGATATTTCAGTCCAAAAATAAGTCACTGCAGTATAAATTTCGCTTGTTTACAGATACTAACAGCGTAATTTGTAAAAATATTGTAGGGCTAGAAAGCCTCTCTTGTGTAAAGGGAGGTGGCACGGCACAAGCCGTGACGGAGGGATTGTAAGGTATCGGCAAGGACAATCCTCCAGGCAGAAATCAAAGATTTCTGCCAGCCCCCTTTGCAAAAGGGGGCCTTTGTGCCGAGCAACATCGAAAAGGAGAAAGATATATGAAGGCGACAGGTATTGTAAGACGGGTGGACGATTTGGGAAGAATTGTGATTCCCAAGGAAATCAGAAGAACCCTCAAGATCCGTGAGGGAGACCCCTTGGAGATCTATACAGAAAAAGACGGGGGTGTCATTTTCCGCAAGTATTCCCCCATGGGAGACCTGCAGGATTTTGCCGCGCAAATCTGCGAGTCCATTGGCTCCAACACCGGGTGTATTGCCGCGGTTTCCGACAGGGACAGCATCATCGCCCTGTCCGGCGCTCCCAAGCGTGAGCTGATGGACAAGCCCAATTCCAAGGAGCTGGAGCGGCTGATGGAACAGCGGAAGAATTACCGCTACCAGCCGGGCCAGACCCTTATCCGTGCCACAGAGAGTTCTGATAAATACCATCTGGGCGTGGCCGCGCCCATTCTGAGCCAGGGAGATCTGATGGGCTGTGTGATGCTGCTGTTGGGTGAAAATGGGGAGGCTCTGGCTGAGTCGGATCAGCGTCTTGCCCAAACGGTTGCGGGTTTTTTAGGCAAACAAATGGAGAGTTAAGGTATATCCGCCGGGCATTGGGACACCCCAAACCCGGCGGAAATTCTTATTTTAAAGGTAAATGTTCTGATTTCCAAGGGTTTATGGGTGTCTGGCCGGGTTTTACACGAATCTTTTAGAACGGTAATGGGTTGACAAACGGTTACGGCTGTGATAAAATCTGTAACTGAATTGTAACTTTTGCAAATAAACTGTTATGAAGAAAGGATTCGCGTATGTTTTTTGCTCCCTATTCAGGAAAACGGTTGCTGTATATTTTGGTAAGTCTTGCGTTGTGTGTGCTGTGTCTGGTGTATCTGGCGGTCCCTGCCAGTGCGGAGGACAATGGGGCTAATGTGGTAAACTACACCAGTGTGGTATATCTTTACCCGGACGATGATGCCATGGTTATTGGCCATATGGAGGAGAACACGCCTGTTAAGGTGTTGGAAGATTGCGGGGATTTCTACGAGATCGACTGCTATGATATGACCGGCTATATCCCTAAGGAACAAGTGGAGATTGGCGACAATCAGCAATATTATGTAAACTGTAGGATTTCATCTCCCCACACCAGAATCACACCCTATCTGACGCTGGCGCAGGCGCTGACTGTGCGCGGCAGTGTGTTGGCGTTGGCGCAGGAACAGCTGGGAGTGCCCTATGTGATGGGTGGAATCAGCCCCAGCGGTTTTGACTGCTCCGGTTTTGTGTCCTATGTGTTTAAAAACAACGGCTTCTCTCCCCGGCGAATTGTATCCCAGCAGCTGCAGGATACGGTTATCATTTCCCGGGAGGATCTGCAGCCGGGAGATCTGGTCTTTTTCCAGGCTGGGGGACAGTTTACTTCCCACGTGGCCATCTATGTTGGGGACAATCAGATCATTCACGCCGGGAACGCCGGCATAGGGTATGCGGATCTGGATTGGTCTTATTTTGCCAATCATTATCTGTGCAGCCGCAGGCTGCTCAATGTGGACCTGTCTGCCTCTGCCCAGATGCCCAGCGCCGCATCCATGATCCGGACACGCATGGTATCCGCAAGGTTAGCCGGTAATGCCGGATAATAAATAGCTTTACAAGAAACCACACCAGGTCA
>JAZSRI010000145.1:0-23358 GCA_045538415.1 Faecousia sp.
ACGAAGTTGCCCGCGCCTACGACCAGGCAGATATCAAATCCAAGAACATGGTCAGAATGGCGTTGGATCTGGCGCTTGCAAAGGAGGAAACTGTGTGAATGCTGTTGTCTATGCCCGTTTTTCCAGTCATAGACAGGGTGAGCAGTCCATTGAGGGCCAGGTTGCAGAGGCTGAACGCTTCGCTGCTTCCCATGGATTGACCATTGTAAAGGTTTATGCGGACCGCGCGCAGACCGGGCGAAACGACAACAGAGAACAGTTTCAGCTTATGCTTGCCGACGCGGCAAAACACGCATTCGATGCTTTGATCGTCTGGAAGACCGACCGAATCGGACGAAACAAAGAGGAGATCGCCCTTAACAAGTATCACCTGAAGAAAAACGGCGTCAAAATCTACTATGTGGCTGAGGCCATCCCGGATACCCCGGAGGGTATCATTCTGGAAGCCGTCATTGAAGGCATGGCGGCTTATTATTCCGAGCAGCTGTCCCAGAATGTCCGCAGAGGTATGAAAAACAGTGCCCAGAAGGGTAGGTACACCGGCGGCACCTGCCCTCTGGGCTATACCATCACTGCTGATAAGAAGTATGAAATCGATCCCAAATACGCACCTGTGGTAAGGGATATCTTTCAGCTTTATTCCGAAGGAAAAACCATCACGGAAATTGTCAAGATTCTGAATGATCGAGGCTTGCGAACCTCAAGAGGCCATGCATTTACCCATAACAGTCTGCGGACGGTGCTAAAAAACAAGAAGTACATCGGCACCTACGAATACAACGGCGAAGTAACCATCGAGAACTCCGTGCCGTCCATTGTGGATGCGGATACCTTCAACAAGGTACAGGAACTGCTGGCGTTCAATCAGATCGCAGCCGGTCATAAAAAAGCAAAGGTTGATTACATCCTGTTCAGCAAGCTGTTCTGCGGCAAGTGCGGTGCCATGATGACCGGTGTCTGCGGCACCAGCAAGCAGAAGGTAAAGCACCACTATTACATCTGCAGCGCCAAAAAGAAAAAGCTATGTACCAAACGGGCTATCCGGCAGGACTGGATCGAAACCCTCGTGTTGAAGCACCTGCTCAAACTGGTTCGGAACGAAGAACTGCTGGAATTCATCGCAGAGAATACCTACCAGTATTTTCTCGCTCAGAACACGGACACCACCTACACCAAGTCTCTGCAGAAAGCGCTGGATGAAACTGACCGGGCCATGAACAACCTCCTTCGTGCCATCGAGGCAGGCATTTTCAACGAGAGTACCAAGGATCGCATGAATGAGTTGGAAGAGCAGAAGAAGGAACTCCGTGTGGCACTGGCGGCAGCCAAACTGAAAGAGTATCTGGGCCTGAAGAAGGAGCATATCGTATTCTTCCTGCATCAGTTTGCCGGAATGGACTACTCGGACATTGACTGCCAGAAGCGGCTGATCAAGACCTTCCTGAACTCAGTGTTCGTCTACGATGATAAGGTCGTCCTTACTTTTAACTACTCCGGCGATGACCGGACTATTACCCTGCATGAAATTGACGGCGGATTAGGGCATAGTATTCGTATCCCGAGTGCCGTCGTTCACCAAAAAAAACACCACCCCATTGGGGTGGTGTTTTTTTGGTATGACCCACGGGAATCGAAAGGCCGATCCCGGCAACGCCGGGGTAAAAAAGTGTCCGGGGGACACTTTTTTAGGCCGTGGGAGATTCCCCCGGCTGAGGGACGCGGTCGGCAAGACCGTGGACAACAGCCGGGTAGCCCAAGTTCTTTTGCCGTACCTCCCTAGGAAAAACTTTAAGTTTCCTTTATACCATTTTATTGTTTGGTGTTCTTATAAAAATCTCCCGGACAGTTCCTGTCCGAGAGTCTTTGTTAAATGGGGTTTTTCCTTAGTCGTCCTGTGCCTTGGAAACCAGCACGTTGGTGATGATACCCAGAATCAGTGCGCAGGCGATGGAGGTCAGAGTAACCTTGCCGAAGGAGACGGACAGACCGCCGATGCCGCAGATCAGGATCACAGCGGCGACGAACAGGTTCTTGCTGGAACCCAGGTTGACGCTCTGGATCATCTTCAGACCGGAAACAGCGATGAAGCCGTACAGGGTGATGCACACACCGCCCATGACGCAGTTGGGGATGGTGGACAGGAAGGTGACGAAGGGGCCGAAGAAGGAGATTACCAGGCACAGCACAGCAGCGGTGGTGATGGTGGCTACGGAAGCATTGCGGGTGATAGCCACGCAGCCAACGGACTCACCGTAGGTGGTGTTGGGGCAGCCGCCGAATACAGCACCGGCGATGGAACCAACACCGTCGCCCAGCAGAGTTCTGTGCAGGCCGGGCTCTTTCAGCAGATCCTGGCCAATGATGGTGGACAGGTTCTTGTGGTCCGCAATGTGCTCAGCGAACACGACGAAAGCAACAGGTACGTAAGCAACTGCTACGGTAGCAATGAAAGCGCCGTCAATATCCTTCAGGCCCTTAGCGGCTTCCATAAAGGTGAAGTCGGGGATGGCAAAAATCCGCATACCCTGGAACACGGAGAAGTCAATGACCTGCAGGGCCACGTTGTTGGTGGCGATGCCGATCACGGTGAAGATAGCAGCTACCACGTAGCCAACCAGAATACCCAGGATAAAGGGAATGAGCTTCATCATCTTCTTGCCGTAGACAGAGAAGTAGATCACAGCAAACAGAGTTGCCAGACCGCAAATCAGGGCAACATAGGGGCTGCAGGCGGAAACGCCGTCCACCAGAACCTTGCCTGTGGTCAGGTCACCAACAGCGTTGCCGGCCAGAGACAGGCCGATGATGGCTACGGTGGGTCCGATGACCACGGGGGGCATCAGCTTATCGATCCACTTAACACCCACAAACTTGACCACCAGAGCGATGATCACATATACAAGGCCGGCAAACAGAGCGCCGATGATCAGGCCGGCATAGCCAGCGGAAGCGGACGCGGCGCCGCCGAAAGCGGCAAACATAGAGCCGATGAAGGCGAAGGAAGAACCCAGGTAAACGGGGCTGTTACGCTTGGTAAACAGCTGATACACCAGAGTACCGATACCGGCGCCAAACAGGGCGGCGGACTGGCTCATGCCGTTACCGATGATGCTGGGGACTGCGATGGTTGCTGCCAGGATCGCCAGAATCTGCTGGAATGCGAAAACCAACATCTGACCAAACTTGGGCTTGTCTTTGATGCCATAGATCAAGTTCATTCTGTTTCCTCCAATTTTTTATTCTTTCAGCGCCACAGACGCCAAATGCGGGAGAAACTGACCGTAAAAAAAGCCTGCCTGTTGGCAGGGCTGTACTTTCTCGGGGCGGTGTACGCCTGCGGTCAATTTTCTTTCCGTGTAAATTATACTCTGTGATTGGCAGAAAAGCAAGAAAAAAGTTGGTTTTCGCAGAGACAAAAACCAACTTTTTTTCCTATTCCTTCATATGCTCCCCGGCACTGAAGCTGTATGGAAGCAGCTGTTTCAGGGTGAGAGTCTCACAGCCCTGAGGGGTGACCATATGGATGAGAAAATCGTCATCACAGAACTCCCGCAGCACCTGCCGGCATACACCGCAGGGCGGGAAAGCCCCTGAGATCACCCCGTCCTTACCGCCGCACACGGCAATGGCTTTAAAATCCCGGTGCCCGTCATACACTGCTTTGAAGATGGCGGTACGCTCGGCACAAATGGTGGGAGAAAAAGAGGCGTTTTCAATATTGCAGCCCTGATACACCGAACCGTCGGCGCACAGCACCGCCGCGCCTACCTGATAACCGGAGTAGGGAGCGTAGGCTTGCTCCATGGCTTCTTTGGCCAGTTGAATGAGAGATTCCATAGAGTTCTCCTTTCAAAGTCAGGGACTTCCCTGTCAGAGAATGTCCCGGGCAAAGCTCTTACCGGGGGTTTCCAGCTTCACGTCCAGAATCTGGGCAATGGTGGCGGCAATATCGGCAAAGCTTGCCCGTGTGCCCAAATTCACAGGCCGGACACCCTTGCCCAGCGCCAACAGGGGGACGTACTCCCGGGTGTGGTCTGTGGTGGCGGTGTAGCCGGGGTCACAGCCGTGGTCAGCGGTGATCATCACCATGTCGTCGTCAGACAGGTTTTCCATAAAGTCCCCAAGCCAGGCGTCAAACCGGGACAGGGCTTGGGCGTATCCCTGAACATCCCGCCGGTGCCCAAAATTCATGTCGAAATCCACCAGATTCACAAAGCAGAGGCCTTGCCAATCCATAGCGGCGTAGCGGTCTGTATGTGCCATGCCGTGGGCATTGGACTCATTGTACACATGCTCCGTCAAACCCTTGCCGGCAAAAATATCATGGATTTTACCCACGCCAATGGAGGAAAGTCCCCTTTCCTTCACAGCGTCCAGCAAAGTCCTGCCGGTAGGCTCCAGAGAAAAATCATGCCGGTTGGCGGTGCGGGTATAGCTGCCGGAAGTTCCCACAAAGGGACGGGCGATCACCCGGCCCACACCGTGCTTTCCCTGAAGAATCCGCCGGGCAATCCGGCAGCAGCGGTACAGCTCATCCGGGGGAACTACCTCCTCATGGGCGGCGATCTGGAACACAGAGTCGGCGGAGGTGTACACAACCAGTTTTCCGGTTTTTACATGCTCATCGCCGTATTGCTGGATCACCGCTGTACCGGACCAGGGGGCGTTGGCCAGGTAGCCCCGGCCGGTCTCCCGGCAGAAAGGCTCCATCACCTCCGGGGGGAATCCGTTGGGGTAGGTGGGCAGGGGCTGTTTGGATACCAGCCCCGCAATCTCCCAGTGGCCGATGGTGGTGTCCTTGCCCATGGAGGCTTCCGCCAGCCGGGCCACAGCTCCGGTGGGGTTGGCGGTTTTTGGAAGGCACGTCACACCGTCAATATTACCAAGGCCGGCGGCAATCATATTGGGAACATGCAGCTGTCCGGAGCTGGCGCAGGAGGCCAGGGTGTTTACGTTTACATCCCCAAACTGTTCGCTGTCGGGCATTTGCCCAATGCCGAAAGAGTCCAGGACGATCAAAAAGACACGCTTCACAGCCGGTTACCTCCTTTAAAGTCAATACAGGGCAGCTTCATGCCTGCTCCATGGCAACGGCCACGTCCAGCGCCACTTCCATCATCTGGGTGAAGGCGGTCTGACGCTCCTGGGCGGTAGTCTCCACACCCTTCAGCACATGGTCGGAGATGGTGCAGATACACAGCGCCCGCTTGCCATACCGGGCGGCATTCATGTACAGGGCCGCGGCCTCCATCTCCAGCGCCATAACGCCCATTTTTTTCAGGCCGTACACACTGTCCAGCCCCTCCGGCACAGCCTCGTGGTCACCGTAGAACACATCGGAAGAGTTCACATTGCCCACATGGTAGGTAGCCCCGTGAGCCTTGGCGGCCTCCACCGCGGCGGTAAGCAGTTCAAAGGAGGCAATGGGGGCGAAGGTGCCGCTTAGATGGAACTGGTTGGCAAAGTTGGAGTCGGTGCAGGCACCCTGGGCAATCACCAGATCGTACAGGTTAATGTGATCTTGAATAGAGCCTGCGGAGCCTACCCGGATAATATTCTCCACACCGTAGCCGTTGTACAGCTCGTGGGAGTAAATGCCCATAGAGGGCATGCCCATGCCGGAGGCCATCACGGACACCCGCACACCTTTGTAAGTGCCGGTGTAACCCTGAACGCCCCGGACATTGTTTACAAGAACAGGATTTTCAAGAAAGGTCTCGGCGATGAATTTGCTCCGCAGAGGGTCACCGGGCATCAGCACGGTCTTGCCAAAATCGCCGGGTTTGGCGGAAATATGGGGAGTGGGGGTGGTTAACATAATATCTACTCCTTCCGAGATTCAATGACCGCCCGGAGGTATTCCCCCCGGGCGGCGCGGTTAATAGGTTTCTTTGCTTTCCATACCCTTTGCCAGTTTGACGATCCGGCTGGTGCCCAGACGGTCTGCCCCCAGAGCGATGAACCGCTCCGCGTCCGCAAGACTGGAGATACCGCCGGCGGCCTTGATTTTCACTCCCGGGCCAACATGCTTTGCCATCAGCGCCACATCGTCGAAGGTGGCGCCGCCGGTGGAAAAGCCGGTGGAGGTCTTGATATAGTCCGCGCCTGCGTCGGTGACACACTTGCACAGGGCGATTTTCTCCTGGTCGGTCAGCAGGCAGGTCTCAATAATGACCTTCAGCAGGCGGCCCTTGCAGGCGGCCTTTACCTGCCGGATCTCCTGAGTAACATCCTCCCACCGGGCCTGTTTTGCCCAACCAATGTTGATTACCATGTCTACCTCGTCCGCACCATTGTCCACCGCGTCACTTGCCATGAAGCACTTGGCAGCGGTGGTGTCATAGCCATTGGGAAAGCCGATAACGGTGCATATGGCCAAAGCGTCCCCAACATAGTCCTTTGCCTGTTTCACAAAGCTGGCGGGAATACACACAGACGCGGTTTTGAACCGGATGCCATCATCGCAGATAGATTGAATGTCTGCCCAAACAGCACTCTGGGACAGCAGGGTGTGGTCACATTTTTGAAGGATCTGAGAAAGCTCCATGGAGGCACTCCTTATATCGTTGATTTTAAAGATAGTATACAGAAAGAAACAGGAATATGCAAGAGAATCTCCATACAGAAGCCATCAGGGCGGGAAATTATTTCTTGGCAGCCAGACGCTGGAAGAACTTTACGATCTCCACAATGGGAATTACCAGGAAGCCCAGCGCCAGGGCCACGGCGTACTCAGTCAGGCCGATGGGGGTAAAGCCGAAGGCGTTTGCCAGGAAGGGGATCTCCAGAACGGCGGTGGTCAGCAGCAGAGAACCGATCATAGCTGCCCACAGAATCTTGTTCTGACCCTTCAGGGAGAAGATGGACTTTCTCTGGGAGCGGAGGTTGAAGGAGTGGAAGATCTCACACATGGACATGGTGAGGAATGCCATGGTCATACCGTGGTCGGAAACACCCACAGGCATAGCAAAATGTCCAACTTCAAAGCTGTTGCCGATGATATAAGACAGAATAGTCAGAACTGTGACCAAAACGCCCTGGTAGGCGATGTCCACAAACAGACCACCGGCAAAAATACCTTCCTTGGAATCACGGGGAGGACGGCTCATGGTATCCGGCTCTGCCTTTTCCATACCCAGCGCCAGGGCGGGGAAGCAGTCGGTGACCAGATTGATGAACAGCAGGTGCACAGGGTTAAGCAGGGTAAAGCCCATCAGAGTTGCGCCGAACACACCCAGAACCTCGGACATGTTGGAAGCCAGCAGGAACTGAATGGCCTTGCGGATGTTGTCATAGATCCGGCGGCCCTCGCCCACAGCGGCAACGATGGTGGCGAAGTTATCGTCAGCCAGAACCATGTCTGCCACATTCTTGGTGACGTCGGTGCCGGTGATACCCATACCCACGCCGATATCGGCGGACTTGATGGAGGGCGCGTCGTTCACGCCGTCGCCGGTCATGGCGGTGATGGCATCGTTGGCCTTCCAGGCGTTGACAATGCGGGTCTTGTGTTCGGGCTGAACACGGGCGTAAACGCTGTACTTCTTCACAGCCTCCAGAATGTCATCATCGGAAATGGTATCCAGCTCCGCGCCGGTGATGGCCTGAGAGCTGTCGGTGATGATACCCAGTTCCTTGGCGATGGCAACAGCGGTGTCCTTATGGTCACCGGTGATCATCACAGCCCGGATGCCTGCGGAGCGGCATTCCTCAATGGCGGCCTTGACCTCGGGACGAACCGGGTCAATCATACCGGTCAGACCCACAAATACCAGATCCTGCTCCAGGTACTCCGGCGTGTTGTCGCCGGGTTTTTCGCTCCAGTCACGCTTGGCAACAGCCAGCACACGCAGAGCCCGGTCAGCCATGGCCTTGTTGTCTGCCATGATCTGGGCCTTCTTTTCCTCAGTCATGGGCAGAGCCTTGCCGTCCTCGTAGTAATGGGTGCAGCGGGACAGAACCACGTCGGGGCCGCCCTTGGTGTACTGCACGAAACCGCCGTCCACAGCATGGACAGTGGACATCATCTTACGGCCGGAATCAAAGGGCGCTTCGTCCACACGGGGGGTAGCCTTTTCCAGCTGTGCCTTGTGCAGGCCCACGGAATAAGCAAAGTTTACAAGGGCGCACTCAGTGGGCTCGCCCTCTGCCTGATTTTCTTCGTTCAGGTTGGCATCGGAACACAGAGCCATAGCTGTAGCAACCAGCTCGGTGGGGCCTACATGATCCACCACGGTCATTTTGTTCTGGGTGAGGGTACCGGTTTTATCAGAGCAGATGACCTGGGTGCAGCCCAGGGTTTCCACCGCGGTCAGACGGCGGATCACCGCGTTGCGCTGGGACATTTTGGTGACACCGATGGACAGCACCACCGTAACCACCGTAGCCAGACCCTCGGGAATGGCGGCAACCGCAAGAGAGACGGCCACCATAAAGGTTTCCAGGATCACTTCCAGATGGAAGTCGCCCGCCATAAACAGGTTGAAGGCGAAAATGAAAACACAGATGCCCAGCACCATTTTGGACAGCAGCTTGCCCAGCTCATCCAGCTTGCGCTGCAGAGGGGTCTGCTCCTGCTCGGTGGCAGCCAGAGCGCCGGCGATTTTGCCCATCTCGGTGTCCATGCCGGTGGCGGTGATCACAGCCTTGCCACGGCCATAGACTACGGTGGAACCCATATAGACCATGTTCTTCCGGTCACCCAGAGGCACATCGTCCTGTTCCGGGCTCAGACCCAGAGCTTCCAGCGCCTTATTTACGGGAACGGACTCACCGGTGAGAGCGGCTTCCTCAATTTTCAGGGAAGCGTTTTCAATGATACGGCCATCGGCGGGGACAGCGTCACCGGCCTCCAGCAGCACTACGTCGCCGGGAACCAGCTCGTCGGAGTGGAGCACCACCATTTTGCCGTCCCGGAGCACCTTGCAGGTGGCGGCGGTCATGGTTTGCAGGGCTTCAATGGCGGCTTCTGCCTTGCTCTCCTGAATCACGCCCAGAATAGCGTTGAGCAGAACAACTGCCAGAATGATGATGACTTCTGCCATCTCATTCTCGCCGGCCATCAGGCCGGTGATTGCGGATACCGCCGCCGCGATCATCAGGATAATCAGCATAGGGTCCTTCAGCTGGGTCAGAAAGCGCTGCAGCAGGGTGGGCTTTTCGCCCTCCTTGAGCTTGTTGGGGCCGTACTTGGCAAGACGCTCCTGCGCCTGCTGGGTGGTGAGGCCCTCAGCACCTACGCCTAGATCACGAAGGACTTCTTCTGTGGTTTGGGTGTAGATTTTTTTCATGACATATCTCCTCGTTAAAGTTTGTGCCGATTAAATTATTATATAACAGATACGGTATTTTTCAATCATTTTCAGTAAACTTTACCGTTTATTTACGCAAAAAATTGCAAACAAGCCAGGGCGGCTAATCCATAGTCTATGAAAGTGGGACAAAAACATCTGTCTGTCCCAAAAGGACGTTTTGCCTTTTTCAGCCTGGCCAAAGGTTACATTCCTACTACCGTTCTACCCATGGACGAACTCAATAAAACGGAGTATGAAAAACATTCAGGCCGTTGTGCAAAAAGCTGAGTTCCAAACAATTTCCTTGAAAAAAAGCAAAATACAGTTGATTCTCCCTAAAAACTGTGCTATATTAGTTCCGATTCTTTTAAATGGTGTGTTATCGCTTTTTGTCGGAACAGCAAAGTCTGTCCCGGTGAATCACATGGTTAATAAATTTGTCAAGCAAAGCTTAACAATTTATTATATTAGACCAACTTTCGGTCAAAAATTTATTAGGAGGAAAACTAATGAAGAAACTCATCTGCTTGCTTCTGGCTCTGGTTATGGTTGTTTCTCTGGTTGCATGCGGCAACGAGAAGCCCGAAGAGACCAAGGCTCCCGAAGCAAACAAACCCGAGGAAACAGAAGCTACTGTTCCCGCTCCCGTCTACGGTGAAGTAGACCTGGCTGATGCTATCGAGCACGAGGATCACACCTCTGTCTACGAGACCATCGGCGCAAACATCACCATTGATATGGTCGTTGAAGATCCCGACACCGGCCTGGCCACCGTCGAGTACGAAGGTGTGACCTATGAGCTGGGCATGGACTTCCTGTCCTACGCAATGGTCTACAACTGCACTCCCGCCGGCGACTACGCTACCGCTGAGGACGTATTCAATGAGTGGTGGAAGCTGTACATCCAGAGATGGAACTACCTGGCTCCCGAAGTTCCCCTGTACTCCAACATCTACTTCGATCTGTACAACGCTAAGATCGAGAACTTCGTGACCTCTCCCTACTGGGGTCCCGCTGACGCTATCATCGCTGCTTCCGTTAAGGAAGGCGAGGCGAACTCCGTCATTCTGGGCTCCGCCACCGACCTGTCCGGTGCTTTCCGTAACTCCTCCTGGGGCAAGTCCAATCCCGGTTCTGCTGACCTGGATATTGAGAATCTGACCTCCGGTTACTCCACCCTGCAGACCGACATGAGCGGTGCCTTCATCTGGAACATGGAAGCTCTGGCTGAGGAACCCACCTCCGTTATCAATGAGGATGGCACTCTGACCTACACCATCAAGATCAAGGAAGGTCTGGTTTACTCCGATGGTTCCGCCATCACCGCTAAGGACTACGTTGCTGCCACTCTGGCTAACTCCACTGAAGTGGCTGCTGCCGCTGGCGGCACCGGTATGAGCGGCCAGGTTCTGGTTGGTTTTGACGGCTTCAAGGGCTTCAACGGCACCAACGAGGGCGAGGCTCTGGTAGACGCTGAGGGCAACCCCGTTATCGACCAGGCTACCGGCGAGCAGGCTATCGCGACTGCTTACTTCTCCGGCATCAAGCTGATTGACGACTACACCTTCTCCGTCACCTATCTGGCTGACTACGCTGACTACTACTACGCAATGTCCTACGCTTCCTTCGCTCCCTCTCCCCTGGCTCTGTACCTGGGCAGCAATGACGTGATCGTTGCTGAGGACGGCTCCTGCGGCCTGTCCGCTGACTTCTACGCTAAGGTAGAAAAGGACGGCGCTGACGCTTACGCTATGGCTGACGTAATCGTGAACAACCTGAAGTGGAACTCCGACCTGCCCTGGTCCGGTCCCTACTATGTTTCCAACTACGACGAGTCTTCTCTGACTGCTACCCTGACCCTGAACCCCAACTACCCCGGCGACACCGCCCGCGGTAAGGCTTCCATCGAGACCATCACCTACGTCAAGATGGTTTCCGAGACTCAGACCGACATGTTCAAGTCCGGTCAGATCGACGTTCTGGCAGGCATCACCGGCGCTACCGAGACCGAGGCTGCTCTGGCTATCGTTGAGAGCGATCCTGAGAAGTACGCTGAGACCCACTACGACCGCGCTGGCTACGGCAAGATCGGCTTCCGTTCCGACTTTGGCCCCACCTCCATGGTCGCGGTTCGTCAGGCTATCATGTACACCATCAACCGTCCTGAGTTCGCTCAGACCTTCACCGGCGGCTACGGCGCTGTTGTTCACGGCCCCTACTACACCGGCTACTCTGCTTACAAGGCAGTTGAGGATGAGATCATTCTGAACCAGTACGCTTACTCTGCTGACTCCGCTATCGCTGTTCTGGAAGAGGCTGGCTGGATCTACAATGACAAGGGTCAGGAATTTGTTCCCGGCACTGACGCTGTCCGCTACAAGAAGCTGGAAGGCTACGAGCTGAGCACTGGCAACCTGCAGTTCGCTACCGTTGACGGTTCCTACAAGACCCTGAAGATCAACGGCGAGTACTACCTGCCTCTGGCCATCAACTGGTACGGCACTCAGCCCAACGACGTTACCGACCTGCTGATCACCGCATGGCAGACCAGCACCACCGCTACCACTGACATCGGCATGTACATCACCTACACCTCCACCGACTTCAACACCGGTCTGTACGGTGAGCTGATGCAGATGGAAGCTTACGGCTACAACGGCACTCCCAAGCTGAACGCCATCAACTTCGCTACTGGCTTCACTTCCGCTGCCTACGATTACAGCTGGAACTGGACCATCAACCCCGAGCTGATCGCTGCCGGCTACTCTGTCTGCTTCGTCCGTGACGAGGCCGACTACATGGAGAACTATCAGTAATCTCCTGACAGCCTGATTTTTTAGGCAGAAGCTCCGGTACCTATGCCGGAGGACCCAAGGTAAAAAAATAGGAACGGCATTGCAAAATGCCGTTCCTATTGTCCTATTCTATCGTGTACACAGAACATGTTGTTTTCGCGATCCCCGCTGTCATTTCGCGGCTCCCCCCTGGGGGAATCGACTGGTCGTAGGGCAGGGGCTTGCCCCCGCCGTGCAACCCATATGCATGAAATGCGTGCAACTGGGCAATACTAAGGTGCTTTGCCGCCGGAGTTGAGCCCCCGTCCTACTATGCGCTGCAGTTTATGCCGGGAAATGACGAGAAAAAATACCTGCCATAGTTGGCAAGAAAAGGAGGAAAACGATGGGCAAGTATATCATCAAGCGTATTTGTTACATCCTTGTGGTGTTTTTAATTCTGTCATTTATGATCTTTATGATCTACAACATGCTGCCGATCGACAAAGCAGCGGAAGCTGCATCCAATGATATCAAGGCCAACAAGCTCCTTGATTACAACGAACGTTACGAATACTGGCAAAAGTATTACGGAACGGACGGAACGAAGGTGGAGCGTTACCTGCGCTGGCTGGGTTTGATGCCTTTCAGTGATGGCCGGTGGAGCGGCCTTTTACAGGGTGATCTGGGTACATCCACCCAGTACGGCAAGCCCGTATCCGAAGTGATCGTAGAGCCTATGAAGAATACCATCTTCATCAATATTTTCGCCACCATTCTGGCTCTGGGCATCACCATTCCCCTTGGCATTTTCTGCGCCGTCCGCCGGGGCAGTAAAATAGATACCTTTGTACAGGTGGGAACACTGGTTGGCTACAGTATTCCTATGTTCATTATAGCCATTATATTCATCTGGCTGTTTGCCGCGACTCTGGGATGGTTCCCTGTGTCCGGCATGCAGACTGCCGGCAGTGTGGACTGGACTCCCATGAAGCAGTTCTGGGACAGAATGTACCACCTGGCCCTGCCGCTGATCGTTATGACCTTTGGCTCTCTGGGCGGCATGACCCGTTATGTCCGTGCGTCCATGACCGAAGCACTGAATATGGATTGCATCCGTACCGCCCGGGCTAAGGGCCTTGCGGAGAAGGTCGTCATCTATTCCCATGCATGGCGTAATGCCCTGCTGCCGGTTATCACCCTGATTATCGGCTGGTTCCTGGGTATCTTCGGCGGCTCGTTGATGATTGAGAACATCTTCGCCCTGAACGGCATCGGCCGTACCTATAATATGGCGCTGATGGCAAATGACAATGAAATCGTGCTGGCGCTGCAGATGTTCTATATCACCATCTCCCTGTTCGGCAACCTGATTATCGACGTCGCCTACGGCCTGGTGGATCCCCGGGTCCGTGTCAACAAGTAAGGAGGCAGTATTATGGCTAAAGAAAATAAGAATACTGCCGGTAAAGGCTTTTTCTCCACCCTGGGCAGCTGGGGCCGCCGCATGTTCGTAGGCGGCAGCCGTGAGCTGTCTGAGGATGAGAAGTTTGTGGTTGAAAAGATCGAAAGCCCCTCTGTAATGGCAGTGAAGGCTTTCTTCCGTAAGCCTCTTGCGGTCATCGCTCTGGTGGTGCTGGTTGGCCTGTTCCTGTTTGTGTTTATCGGCCCCGAGCTGGTGCCCATGGACGTGAACTACACGGACCCCCTGCAGGCAAACATCGCCCCCAACTACTCCTTTATGAGAGTTCCTGCGGAACTGGCAGGCAATGTGCGCAATATCAACGGTTTTTCCAGCTTCACCGTGGGTGTGAGCAATGACGATGAGTTCTTCATCTGGGGCAACACCAGAAATGAGCTGACCAATGCCGACTATTCCAATGTGCCTGAGGAAGTTGCCAACGGCAAGGTGGCCTTTGCCGCCGCCGGCTCCGACCATATTATCGCCATCACCACCGACGGTAAGATCATCGGATGGGGCAACAGCAACAATGGCCAGTATGGCTATGTAAAGAACGAGACGGATCCCTATATCCAGATGCCCGAGGAGTTTATCACCGGCACCATCGATGTGTCTCAGGTCCGCCAGCTGATCTGCGGCTACCAGTGTACCGCGCTGGTGATGCAGGACGGCACCATGTATGTCTGGGGCAACTACAACTCCCAGCTGAGCCTGAAGGAAATGTACAACAAGTTCAGTGAAGGCATTCAGAAGGTGGCTTTCTCCAACTACAATGCCCTGATGCTCCGGGAGGATGGCACCGTTTCCGGCGGCCAGACCCTGTCTTTCAACATGCTCTCCGCATACTCCACCGCTGACGGTACCATTAAAAATCTGCGCAGCTACATCAAGGACAAGAAGGCCGTTGACGTTGCTGCTACCAACAACTGTTTTGCCATTGTCATGGAAGACGGCAGTATCATCGCTTTCGGTGCCGCTGAGTACGGCGAGAAGGATGTGCCCGCTGCTCCTGAAGGTGAAAAATACGTCAGTGTTTCCGGCGGTACCCGCCACTTTGTGGCTGTGACCGACAAGGGTACTGTGGTGGCCTGGGGTCATGATGACTACGGTCAGGTGTCCGATGTGAACGGACTGACCGCCGATAAGGTCTACACCGGCGCAAAGCAGACTTACCTTGTGGACGAAGAAGGCGATCTCACCGTCAAGGCAGGCTTTAAGGGCTACCTGATGGGTACCGATAACCGGGGCCGTGACGTTTTCACCCGTATTATCCATGGCGGTAAGATGACCATGACCATCGGCGCGGTGGCAGTTATTGTGTCCACCATCATCGCGATTATTATTGGCTGTATCTCCGGTTATTTTGGCGGCTGGGTGGACATGCTACTGATGCGTATTACGGAGATTTTCTCCTCGATTCCCTTCCTGCCCTTCGCCATGATGCTTTCCTTTGTCATCCGCACCATGCCTATTGGCGAGACCATGAGAATCTTCATTATTATGATTATTCTGGGTCTGCTGAGCTGGACCGGCCTTGCCCGTATGATCCGTGCCCAGGTGCTGGCAGAGCGTGAGAAGGAGTTCGTTATCGCTGCCCAGTCTATGGGCGTGAAGGAAAAGAGCATTGCATTCAAGCACATCCTGCCCAACATCATCTCTGTCATCCTTGTGAGCGTGACTCTGGACTTTGCCGGATGTCTGCTGACAGAGTCCAGCCTTTCCTATCTGGGCTTTGGCGTTCAGCAGCCCCAGCCCACTTGGGGCAACATGCTTGACGGCGCCAACAACTCCATCGTTATCCAGAACTACTGGTGGCAGTGGGTATTCCCCTCCATCTTCCTGGGTATCGCAACCATCAGTATCAACATCATCGGCGATGCGCTGCGGGATGTTTTGGATCCCAAGAGCAGCCAGGAGAAATAAGGAGGTAGACTATGGCTTTATTAGAAGTAAAGAACCTGCATACCTTCTTTAAGACCAGAAAAGGTATTGTTAAGGCTGTTAACGATGTTTCCTACACTCTGGAGCCCGGCAAGACTCTGGGCATCGTGGGTGAGTCCGGTTCCGGCAAGTCCGTTTCCGCAATGAGTATCCTGCAGCTGCTGGACGGCAACGGTTATATTGCCGAGGGTGAGGTTATTTTCGACGGCATGGATCTGACTAAGCTCAGCCGTGAGGAGATGTACACCATTCGTGGCAACAAGATCTCTGTGATTTTCCAGGAGCCTATGACCAGCCTGAACCCGGTGTTCACCGTTAAGCGCCAGCTCAGCGAGCCGTTCATGATCCACCAGAACATGAGCAAAGCCGAGGCGGAGAAAAAGGCTTTGGAGATGCTGGCGGCTGTCCAGATCCCCAACCCTGAGGCTGTTCTGCGCCAGTATCCCCACCAGTTGTCCGGCGGTATGCGCCAGAGAGTTATGATTGCCATGGCTCTGGCCTGCCGGCCCAAGATTTTGATTGCTGACGAGCCTACCACCGCTCTGGACGTTACCATTCAGGCCCAGATTCTGCGGCTGATGAACGACCTGCAGAAGGACAACGGCACTGCCATTATCTTCATCACCCATGACTTGGGCGTTATCAACGAGATGGCTGACGATGTGGTGGTTATGTACTGCGGTCAGGTGGTGGAAAAGACTTCTGCCAAGATGATCTTTACCGACTGCCCCACCAGCCACCCCTACACCGAGGGTCTGATGCACTCTATTCCCAGAATTGATAACATCACCGATAAGCTGGAACCCATTCCCGGTGTTGTTCCCCATCCTCTGGCTTTGCCCAAGGGCTGCAAGTTCGCACCCAGATGTAAGTACGCCACTGCAAAATGCATGGAGCAGGAGCCCGGTCTTTACGAGGTCACTCCCGGCCAGATGATCCGCTGCTTCTATCCTGAAAAGGAGGTTCGTAACAGTGAAGAACACAGAAAAGCTGTTGTCAATCACCAACCTTAAGAAATATTTCCCTGTTGCGAAGACCAGCATCTTCCAGAAAGAGCAGTTCTACGTTCGCGCAAACGAGGAAATTACCATTGATATCCACAGCGGCGAGACCTTCGGTCTGGTGGGCGAGTCCGGCTGCGGCAAGTCCACTCTGGGCCGTACCATTCTGCAGCTCTACGATCAGACCGCAGGCAGCACCCTGTACTATGGCCGTACACTGGATGATTTTACCCCCAGCTATGTGGCATACACCCTGAAAAACGCGCCTAAGCTCATTGCGAAGTATAAAAAGCAGCAGCAGAAAGCAGACCAGATTGCCGCTGAAGTGGAGGCTGCCGGTGATAAGGCTACCTTCTTCCAGCACCAGAACAAGAATCTGGCCTCTGCTGAGGCGCAGACCGCTTTCCAGAACGTGGTGAAGATTCTGGGCGGCTTTGCCGCGCTGGACAACCCCAGAGAGGGTGCGGCCCTTCTGCTGGCAAAGCACAACACCAATGTGAAACTGCATGCTCTCAACGAGCAGATGCGGGATCTGGACGGTGAGGTTGCCTTCTATCAGGCCATTGCCAAGGAGTTGGCCGGGGACAGCACCGTAAAAAACGCGGAAGCCAAGATTGCAAGAGCCAATAAGAAAGCCGAAGCCTTTGCCGCCAAGAAGGAAAAGCTCCAGCCGGAGCACCAGCGGCTTACCCAGCAGCTGAAGGGCAATGAAGATGCTGTGAATGCTCTGAGAGCTAAATACGCCGGCAACCCGAAGTTTGCTGAGTATGAGGCTATGCGGGACAACGGCATCGACCTGAGCCGGCTGAAGTACAAGGAAATGCGTGTCCTGCGTAAGGATATCCAGATCATTTTCCAGGATCCCTACTCCTCCCTGAACCCCCGTATGACCATCGGTCAGATTATTGGCGAGGGTCTTACCACCCATAAGTTCTTCAAGCCCGGTTCCGCCCAGATGAAGGCGTATATCCTGAAGGTTATGGAGCAGTGTGGTTTGCAGGACTATATGCTGCACCGCTATCCCCACCAGTTCTCCGGCGGTCAGCGCCAGCGTATTTGTATCGCCCGCGCTCTGGCGGTGAAGCCTAAATTCATCGTCTGTGACGAGTGTGTTTCCGCTCTGGACGTTTCCATCCAGTCCCAGATTATCAATCTGCTGGAGGAACTGAAGGAGAAGGAGAAGCTGACCTATCTGTTCATCTCCCACGACCTGTCCGTTGTCCGTTACATCTCTGACCGTATTGGTGTTATGTATCTGGGTAACATGGTGGAGCTGGGCGACGCGGAGACCATTTTCGCCGACCCCCGCCATCCCTACACAGTGGCATTGCTGTCCTCTATTCCCACCACAGATGCGGAAGCACT
This sequence comes from Faecousia sp., assembly GCA_045538415.1. Taxonomy (GTDB): domain Bacteria; phylum Bacillota; class Clostridia; order Oscillospirales; family Oscillospiraceae; genus Faecousia. The sequence continues at coordinate 17,837 of JAZSRI010000145.1, forward strand.
GAAGAAGGAGCGGATCCTGCTGGAGGGCAACATCCCCAGCCCCATCCGTCCCCCCGAGGGCTGTAAGTTCCACACCCGCTGCTACATGGCCTGTGACAAGTGCAAGCGTGTTCCTCCCCCCTATGTGGAGGTGGAGCCGGGTCACTTCGTAGCCTGCCATCAGCTGGACCGGAAGATTGACGAGAATGGCAATTATCTGTTTGAGCTTCCCAAGATGGAGCGCAAGTCCAACCGGGTAGAATAAACGGCTATGATTTGGAGACGACTGAAAAAGTCCACCAAGGAGCAGGACCGGGCCTTTCAGGATTTGCTGGAGCAGGAGAAAGTCAGCTGGAAGGATAAGCTGGCCATGGTGTTCAGCGCCTATCTGACCATATTGCTGCCCTGCCTGCTGATTCTGCTGGCGTTCGCGTTCGTGATCATGCTTCTGTTTGGTCTGCTGTAACAGCACAATAGAAATAAAGAGAAGGTTTAACAGATGTTAAACCTTCTCTATTTTATTATTCAAAGTTGGCCTTTAGGTACTCGTCCAGAGGACCGTCATAAACTGCTTCGCAGATCAGCCCGCCCCAGGTGGTCTGATTGCCGGTGATGTAGTTTATGTAGGTCTTGCCCATATACTCACACAGGTCCACGTCACTGTTGTTGATGTCCACGTGGTGGGCGTTCTTCTCCGCCAGCTCCTGAGGAATTTCTACACCGGCCTTCACCCGGCGGTCCTCCTCACTGGGCATAAGGATGGGGTTATACAGGCCAATCTCCCAGGTCTCAAAGTCCTTGGTTCTGTACATATAGGGGGCAAACCGTACCGCAGGCAGCTGTTCCAGGCAGATCATATAGTAGTAGCCATCGCAGTAGCGCAGAGCGGGGCAGGCGCAGTACCGCTCGGGGGTGTAGTTCAGCTCCAGAGGCAGGTTCTCCCAGTGCTCCAGATCCTGAGATTGGGCGAAAAATTCTGTGAAAAGCACACCAATATAGGGGTTTCCCACCGCGTTGGTCCCATCTCCCTTGCTGGTACCCGCCCAGGAACACTCAATGGCCATCATATACTTGCCGTCGCCCTTACATACAGAGGTGTTAAACAGTTCAAAGCTCTCGGGCATAGTCAGCACCACGGAGCTTGTCCAGGTCACCAGATCGTCGGAAACGTAGCGGTAGACCTTGTTGTCCAGCGTTGCAAATACATACACCCGGTCGTTTTCACAATAGGCGCTGTAAAATCTTGCCCGGTCGCCACCCAGGCAGCACAGTTCCTCGTTGGTAAAGTAATCATCAATAACGGCACAGGGACTGGGCAGACCTTTGTGGTCAGACCACTGGTTTTCCAGCCGCAGAAGCCTTCCTTTGTAGATAAAGGGCGTTGTTTCACCGTCATTAGGAGAAATTACACCGGTTTTCTTCAGCTGGGGGAACTTTTTCAAGGAATCCTTTTCAAAGTAGTTAATTTCACGCATAATGGGTATTCCTTTCAGGTATATCGATTGGCCCGCCGGATCAGGTGGACTTCCCTATTTATTATAACACAGCTTTTTTAGAAAAAACATTGCAAGAGTTGACGGTTAAAACACAAAAATTAACGTATGTAATGCAATAGTTGAACTGACCTTAGGGTATTCCAGGTGTATATCAATTTACGAAGCTTGCTTTTTCAAAGCCTGTTTGCTAGAATGACTCTATCTTATCCATGTTCATTCCGGACAGACGGTTTCACTTGAGCGGGGAGGTTTTATGCACTACAAGATTATTGTGATTGGAGCCACCTTTGCCGCTGCGGGCATTATTTCCGAGGATGGGGATGATTCCTACTACACACGGGTTACTACCAGACCCCCTATGAACAGTGAGGGCGGTATGGTCAGCAATATGAAAGCTGTAGCGTTCCGGGCAGCGGATGGCTGGAGTAAGGGTATGGAAGCAGGAATATAAGCTTTGCGCCGGGGCGGCGGGCAATAATGACCTGCTGTCCCGGTTTTTGTATATTTTTAGAAGAAAATGGAAAAAACCCTTGACGAACCGGCAAATACATGATAAAACTATTCAAAATAACCGAATAAAGTTTCAATGGTAGAGGCGCGGAACTCATCAGTAGCCGCCCCCCACGGTCTGGGCAGACCGGGGGCGGGGAAAGGGTATTCCGCCGAAGGGAAGCATCGCCCGGATGCTTTGCCTGGGCCGTCACAGAATATGTGCCGGACTGTCACGGAAGTGGAGTGCTATCTTATGGAAAAGCCATGGATGCTGCACCTTTGATGCTTCATTCATGGTTGTTTTATTTTAAAGAAAGAGAGATTGGGTATGAAAAAAGTTAGTATTAAAACCATCATCGCCATCATCGCCATTGCGGCGCTGCTGGGTCTGGTGATTGCCGCAGGCGTGGTTTCCGGCGGTGAGGCCGGCGCGCTGGATGCCACGGCATGGGCGCTGCTGCCTCCTCTGGTGGCTATCTGCCTGGCGCTGATCACCAAAGAAGTGTACAGCTCCCTGTTTATCGGTATTCTGGTAGGCGGCCTGCTGAGCCAGGGCTTCCGGTTTGAGGGAACGGTTATGCACGTATATGAGGGCGGCTTCCTGTCCGTGCTCACCGACGGTTACAATATGGGCATCCTGATTTTCCTGGTGCTGCTGGGTGCGATTGTAGCTATGATGAACAAATCCGGCGGATCTGCCGCCTTCGGTCGGTGGGCTTCCAGCAAGATTAAGTCCGCCAAGGGCGCCCAGCTTTCCACCGTTGCTTTGGGTGCGCTGATCTTCATTGACGACTACTTCAACTGCCTGACCGTAGGCTCTGTGATGCGGCCTGTTACTGACAAGCACAGAATTTCCCGCTCCAAGCTGGCTTATTTGATTGATGCCACCGCCGCGCCTGTGTGTATCATTGCCCCTATCTCCTCCTGGGCTGCCGCTGTGGCGGGCTTTGTGGAGGGCGAGGATGGCTTCAGTCTGTTCCTGCGGGCTATTCCCTACAACTACTACGCCCTGCTGACCCTGTTCATGATGGTGGGGATGGTGCTGCTGAGTGTGGAATTCGGTCCTATGAAGACCCATGAGCGTAACGCCAGAAAGGGCGACCTGTTCACCTCCGGTGTCCATGAGGGAGAGAGCCTGGAAGAACTGCCTGCCAACGCCCGGGGTACTGTGCTGGAGCTGATTGTTCCCATTATCTCCCTGATCGTGTGCTGCGTCATCGGCATGATCTATACCGGTGAATTCTTCTCCGGCGCGGATCTGATTACCGCGTTTTCTAACTGTGATGCCTCTGTGGGTCTGGCCCTTGGCGGCTTCTTCGCGGTTATTATTACCGTTATCTGGTATCTGGCCCGCCGGGTACTTACCTTTAAGCAGCTGATGGACTGCATTCCCGAGGGCTTTAAGGCAATGGCTTCCGCAATTCTGATCCTGGCTCTTGCATGGACATTGAAGGCAATGACAGATTCTCTGGGTGCCGCCACCTTCGTGGAAGGTCTGGTGAAGTCCAGCGCCGACGAAGTGCTGAGCGTCCTGCCTGCCCTGATTTTCCTGATTGGCTGCGCACTGGCATTTGCCACCGGTACCAGCTGGGGTACATTCGGTATCCTGATCCCCATCGTTGTGGATGCCTTTGCTGACAACCCTGCTCTGATGATTATTGCCATCTCCGCCTGCATGGCCGGCGCTGTGTGCGGCGACCACTGCTCCCCCATTTCCGACACCACCATCATGGCTTCCGCCGGTGCTCAGTGCAACCACGTCAACCATGTGTCTACCCAGCTGCCCTATGCCATCGTCTGCGCAGGTGTTTCCTTCCTGGCTTATCTGGTGGCAGGCTTTGTGCAGAACGTGTATATCAGCTTGCTGGCTGCCTTTGCCTTGATGGCAGTTGCCCTGCTGATTATGAAGCTGACCCAGAAGAAAGAAACTCTTTAATCCATAAAAAACAGCCTTTTCCTTACGGGAAAGGCTGTTTTTCCCATATACTGACGTTGGGTCACCCAAAGGAAAAAACTGTCCGATTTCTCCGGAAACCGGGCGGTTTTTTATGATAGTGCTGCAGCGCTTAATATTCTGTTAATATTTACTGGGAGCTTGTCGGTTTTTTTAAAGAATATTTCCCTTTTTTTGGTAAGATTTCGAAAAGATAAAAAAACCGGTTGTAAGTTTCTTAAAAATGATGTAAAATAGGATGACTAATAAAATGCATAGATATTGTCATTTACCAATATTTGGAGGAAACAGATATGGAGAAACCGATTGTACTTGTGATTATGGACGGCGTTGGCAAGGGTGACGGCGGCAGCGGCGATGCTGTTGTGGTAGCCAAGACCCCCACGCTGGATAAGCTGCTGGCAACCTGCCCTCATACTTACCTGAAAGCGCACGGCACCGCTGTGGGTCTGCCCTCTGATGAGGACATGGGCAACTCCGAGGTGGGCCACAACGCGCTGGGCTGCGGTCAGGTCTACTCCCAGGGCGCCAAGCTGGTGGGCGAATCCATTGAAAACGGCACACTGTTTGCCTCCGCTACCTGGTGTGACCTGGTGGAGAACGCAAAGTCCGGTAAGGCCATGCACTTCATGGGTCTGCTGTCCGACGGCAACGTCCATTCCAATATTCACCACCTCATCGCTCTTTTGAAGGCTGCCCACGCTGCCGGCGTGAAGAAGGTTTACTGCCATATCCTGCTGGACGGCCGTGATGTGCCTGCCACCTCTGCGTTGGAGTATGTTTCCATGCTGGAGGATGTGCTGAAAGAGCTGAATACCCCCGGTTCCGACTACGCCATCGCTTCCGGTGGCGGCCGTATGCAGGTGACCATGGACCGGTATGAGGCCAACTGGGCTATGGTGGAAAACGGCTGGCGTACCCATGTACAGGGAATCGGCCGCCAGTTCTCCTCCGCTGCTGAGGCCATCGAAACCTACCGCAGCGAGACCGGCTGCATCGACCAGGATCTGCCCGCTTTCGTGGTGGCCCGGGAGGGTGCTCCCGTGGCAAAGATCGCCAACGGCGACAGCGTGGTGCTGTTTAACTTCCGTGGCGACCGGGCACAGGAGATCTCCCTGGCCTTTGACAAGAAGGATTTTGACAAGTTTGACCGGGGCGACTACACCGGCGTGAAGTTTGCCGGCATGCTCCAGTACGACGGCGACCTGAACATTCCCGAAAACTATCTGGTGCAGCCCCCTGTGATCACCAATACCCTGACGGAAGTGCTGTGCCAGGCAGGCATTCATGAATATGCCCTGTCCGAGACCCAGAAGTACGGCCACGTGACTTATTTCTGGAACGGCAACCGCTCCGGCAAGGTCTGCCCTGAGCTGGAAGTCTATGAGGAGATTCCCTCCGATGTGATTCCCTTTGAGCAGGCTCCCGCTATGAAATCCAAAGAAATTACCGAGAAAATGGTGCAGGCAATGGCCTCCGGCCAGTTCCAATTCCTGCGCTGCAACTTCCCCAACGGCGACATGGTGGGCCACACCGGTGTCATGGAAGCGGTTGTGTATGCTATGGAGTGCGTGGACAATGGGCTGAAGGCGATTATCGAG
>JAZSRI010000076.1:0-3781 GCA_045538415.1 Faecousia sp.
CGTAAACTCTCCCCTTCTCAGAAGGATTTGGCACGGAATAAACTGCTTCTGGCATCCTTCCTGCAATATATGCTGCCGGGCGCTCCCAGCATCTACTACGGCGACGAGGCAGGCGTGGAGGGACACAAAGATCCCTTTAACCGCCGCACCTACCCATGGGGAACAGAGGATCAGGAACTTTTGACCCATTACCGGGAACTGGGCGCTCTGCGCAAGCAGGAACAGGCTCTGCAGCTGGGTGATATCCGCTTTTTCTGCGCAGAGGGTCGGAAACTGGGCTTCACCAGAACCTGGCAAAGTAGTCAGTTTAGGATTTATGTAAACCACAGTGATGAAATCTGGGAGATTCCCTCCGGCAACATGGTGTTTGGACGCGGTCTACGTGTGGTTGCCCCCAAATGGATTCGCCTTACGCCCATGGGCTTTTGCGTGATACAGGAGAGCTGATATGGAAAAAGAACTGTTTTTAAGCGGTTATTGCCGCCAGATTGACTGCAGCCGTATGGTAACCGTGGTAATCGAGGACGGTAGCTTGCAGGAAGCGGATTGCTGCTTTGAAACCTGCGTCTATGCGCCTAACTGCACCGTAGGAGAAAAAATCCGGGAAGCGCTGCAGAACACATGACCACTGCAAAAAGCCGTCAGTTTTTAGTAACTGACGGCTTTTTAATGGTTCCTGATAATACGGCCATAGATTGGATTATGTTTTTTCCATTATTTAATATTGGTTTTGGACAAACGCGGCAAAGTATTCCCCTGTTAAAATCCGCAGCAAAATCCCTGCCGTTGCAAAAGCAAAGGCAGGGGACTTTTCATATCAGCAGCGGATTGGACAGCAGTCCAACCGCAAGTTTTGCGATTTCCTCCGGGGTCAACCGGTAATTATCCTTGTGCCACTCTAATAGCAGCGACATCATACCACAGACCGCAAAGGATATGGCCATTCTCTGAACCTGTGGGGACCATTTTTTCTGGTAGCCGGGCATAAGATGTTCTTTCTCCGCCAGCATCACTGCCCGCTGCACCATAATGCCCGTCAGTTGGCTGCGCTCCAACGCGGAAATAAAATTCCGGCGCTCATACCAGAAACGGAAAAACTTTTTCATATCCTCCATCGGTGTTCCGCCCCGGAACATAGGTGTAGACTCATCATCGTAAAACTCCATGATGGTATGGTCCACCAGCGCAAACAGGGCACCCTCCTTGCTGGAGAAGTACCGGTAGAAGGACTTTCTGGGAATATCCAACCCGTCACACAGATCGCTGATAGAAATTTCATCAAACCGCTGCCGGTGCATGGCCTTCAGCAGTCCTTGCTCCAACACTCTCTGTCTGGATGCGGATTTTTCGGTTTTGCAAAGCTTATACACCAGAAAACCTCCCAAACGTTACTGCAAATAGTATATCACAATCCGCAGTATATGCAAGTATTTTGTTTACTTTGCCGAAATTTTTTCTGTTTTTACCATTCTTCCCCACGGGGATTGCCTGTTTCCCTCTCACTGTGTTACACTGTTGAAAACACTTTTGGGAGGATTGCCGACGTGAAATACATAAAACAGCTCCTGTATATTCTGGGCTTTTGCTTTGCAGGTTATGCCTTGGAACAGCTTCTCCCGCTGCCTGTGCCTGCCGCCATCTATGGCATGGTGCTGATGTTCACCGCTCTGTGCACCGGACTTTTGAAGCCGGAACGGATTGCGGACACTGCCCAATTTCTCATTGGATTGCTGCCTGTTCTGTTTGTAGCGCCGGGAGTGCAAATCCTGCGCCACTGGGGTCTGATTAAACCCCAGGCAGGCGCTATCCTGGTAATCTGTATCCTGTCTACCTGGGTGGTATTTGCCGTCAGCGGACTGACCGCCCAGTTTCTGCTGAAGAAGAAAGGAGATAAGGAAGATGGCAGCGTTTCTCACTGAGGCAGCCCTGTTTCCCCTGGTGTTTACGCTGGGCGCTTACCAAGTCGCCCTGTGGCTGCAAAAGAAGCTGAAAAACAACCCTCTTTGCAATCCCATTCTGGTATCCATCCTGCTGGTGATTGCTGTGCTGCTGGTCACCGGGGTTTCCGTGGATACCTACAGTTCCGGCACAACCTATATGCAGTGGCTGCTGACCCCGGCAACGGTATGCCTTGCCCTCCCCCTCTACCGTCAGGTGCAGATTCTGAAGAAAAACCTTCCTGCTATCACCGTTGGCATCGCTGCCGGAACAGTGACAAGCCTCGTGTTTATTCTCCTGGGCTGCAAAGCGCTGGGGCTTGACCGGCAGATGACCGTATCCCTGCTGCCTAAGTCCATCACCACAGCCATGGGGATTGTCCTGTCCTCCAAAAACGGCGGAATAGAAGCACTGACCACCGTTGCCATTATTGTGACCGGCATTTTGGGTAATATCAGCGGTAGAACCCTGTGCAAACTTTTGAAAATCACCCACCCTATTGCCCAGGGTGTAGGATTTGGCACCGCCTCCCATGTGATCGGCACTTCCCGGGCCGCCCAGCTGGACTCTCTGGCCGGAGCTGTCAGCAGTCTTTCCCTTGCGGTTTCAGGTATTTTGACCGCGATATTGTTCCCTATATTCTGCCTGCTGGCTTAGTGAAAAACAGGAAGCAAAATTTTTGCTTCCTGTTTTTTCTTTCTTCATAAAAAGTACCAAAAACCCCCTCGGGGGGATAGGAATAAGTTGACGAATTGTGTTCAAAACAACAATTGACTTTCCAGCCTTGAGAGAGTAGAATAAGACTGATACACTGTGCACCTATGGTGTATGAGGTTTTATGAGAATCAAGTTTTTAGGAGGAAATCACTTTGAAGGATTGGGCATTCACAACATCTGTCGAAGAGATGGAAGCTGCCACCAACCGGCTGTTGGAAACCGCGAACAAGGTTGGCGCTGACACCTGGCAGAAGAGAGTCAAAGATCAGACTCCCCACTGTGGATTCGGCGAAGCTGGTACCTGCTGCCGTATCTGTTCCATGGGCCCCTGCCGCATTACCCCCAAGAGCCCCAGAGGCATCTGTGGCTGTGACGTACACGGCATCGTCGCTCGTAACTATTTGATCTTCACCGCCGGTGGCGCTGCCACCCACTCTGACCACGGCCGTGAGATCATGCACACCCTGCACCAGACCAAAGAAGGCGGCAACTATCAGGTCAAGGATCCTGAAAAGCTGATCCGCATTGCCAAGGAATGGGGCGTTGAGACCGAGGGTAAAGACATTTATGACCTGGCCCATGAAATGGCTGAGGTCGGCCTGATGGAGTACGGCAAGCCTTTCGGCACGCAGAAGTTCGCGGAGCGTCCCCCCCAGCACACCAAGGATCTGTGGGCAGCTGCTGAAATCACTCCCCGTGCCATCGACCGGGAAGTTTCCCAGTCCATGCACATGACCCACATGGGTTGTTCTTCCCTGGCTGAGGCGCTGATCCGCCAGTCTCTGCGGGCAGGCCTGTCCGACGGTTGGGGCGGCTCCATGATGGGCACTGAGTTCTCCGACGTTATGTTCGGCACTCCCCGTCCCATCGACACTGAGGCAAACATCGGCGTTATGCGAAAGGACAACGTCAATATTGTCGTCCACGGCCATGACCCCAGCCTCTCCGAAATGGTCGTTTACTTTGCAAACGATCCCGAAATGATCGCATACGCCAAGTCCATGGGCGCTAAGGGCATCACCGTTTCCGGTGTGTGCTGCACCTCCAACGAGGTCACCATGCGTCACGGTATCCCCATGGCCGGTAACTACCTGAACCAGGAGAACGTGGTTCTCACCGGTGCCTG
>JAZSRI010000088.1:0-5523 GCA_045538415.1 Faecousia sp.
CTCCGACTTCCGAGCGCGTCACCGGCTACAAGCTCGAAGGCAAGGCTGCCGAATCCAACGGCATCATCCACCTGCTCAACTCCGGCGCGGCCTGTCTGGATGCCAGCGGCGTCTGCACCGACGAGGACGGCAACGCCGTCATGAAGAAGTGGTGGGAAGTCACCGACGAGGACATCAAGAAGATGACCGATGCCACCGTATGGTGCGAAGCGGGTCAGGACAACTTCCGCGGCGGCGGATTCTCCAGCCACTTCACCACCAAGTCCGAAATGCCCTGCACCATGATCCGTCTGAATCTGGTCAAGGGCCTGGGCCCCGTGCTGCAGATCGCTGAGGGCTGGACTGTCAACCTGCCCGATGAGGTCTCCGACACTCTGATGGAGCGCACCAACCCCACCTGGCCCTGCACTTGGTTCGCACCTCGCTGCGACGGCAAGGAAGGCTCCCCCTTCAAGACCGCTTATGAGGTCATGATGAACTGGGGCGCCAACCACGGTGCTATCTCCTACGGTCACATTGGTGCTGATCTGATCACCATGTGTTCCATGCTGCGTATCCCCGTCTGCATGCACAACGTTCCCGAGGAAGACATTTACCGTCCCGCCGCTTGGAACGCATTCGGCATGGACAAGGAAGGCCAGGACTACCGCGCCTGCGCTACCTACGGCCCCCTGTACAAGTAATTTCCCAACATCATAAAAGTGGCGGTCCTCGGACCGCCACTTTCCGCATAAACCTTTTTTGTAAAGAAATCCCATTTAGGAGGTCTATTTTATGTTAAAGAACGTACCTGCCATTTTGTCCCCTGAGCTTTTGAAGGTTCTGGCAGAGATGGGTCACTCCGACCGCATCTGTATCGGTGACGGCAACTTCCCCGGTGCCCGCATGGCAAAAGCCAAGAACGCTATCTTCATCCGTGCTGATGGCCACGGTGTCCCCGAACTGCTGGACGCCATTCTGCAGGTAATCCCTCTGGATACCTACGTGGATACCCCCGCCATGATCATGGAAGTAGGCGAGCAGGACAAGGGTCTGGAGATTCCCATCTGGAAAACCTACAAAGAAATTATCGCCAAGTATGATGACCGTGGCGAGGCCGCTGTAGGTCAGTACGAGCGCTTTAAGTTCTACGACGAAGCTCAGGACTGCTACTGCATCACCCAGACCGGTGAGACCGCCATCTACGCCAACATTATCCTGCAGAAGGGTGTTATTAAGTAATCCGTATGAAAGCTTTTATTACTGTGATTGAAACCGCCTTGCCGGTGTTTCTTGCACTGGCAATGGGAATGTTCTGCAGAAGCCGTCAGTTCGTCACCCGTGAAGGTGTGGACACACTGAAGAAGGTTATTATCAACCTGACTCTTCCCTTTGTGCTGTTCAATGCCTTCGCTACCGCTGAGTATTCCCTGAGTTCTTTAATCCTGCCGGCCATCATTTTTGTGGTCTGCACCGTCATGCTTCTGGCAGGATTTCTGACTATCCGGGTCAGCAAGATGAACAGCCGGCTTGCCCCCTTCCTTGCCTCCGGCTTTGAGGCAGGCATGTTGGGCTTCTCATTGTTCGCCCTGCTGTTCCCCGATCAGAGCGCATCTAAGTTCGCTATGCTGGTGCTGGGTCAGGAACTGTTTGTGTTCACCCTGTACAAGACTCTGCTGGTGGGCAGAACAGACCTGAAATCCATTTTGAAGGATTTCATCACCTCCCCCACCCTGGTAGCTGTCATCTTGGGTATTCTGGCAGGTGCCACAGGCCTGTATTCCCAGCTTCACGTATGGGGTGTGGGCGGAATCGTAGATTCTGTAACCAGCTTTATCTCCGCTCCCACCGGCATGATTATTCTGCTGTGTGTGGGTTATGACCTGGTTCTGAAAGAAATCCCCTGGAGAAAAACCGGTGGCCTCATTGCCATGCGTCTGGTCATTGCCGGTATTATGCTGGCTGTACTGGTAGGTCTGAACAGAACCGTGCTGAACGGCATGATTTTTGAGGGCGCTGCGGTTCTTTTGTTCATCCTGCCGCCTCCTTACATTATTCCTGTCTTTGCCGACGAACCCAATGAGCGGGTACAGATCTCCTCTGCCCTGTCGGCGCTGACGCTGGTGACAATGGTGCTGTTTGCCGTAGTATCTGTGGTTATCAGTCTATAATAAAGTTCCACCGGTGAAGGATTCCTTCACCGGTGGTTTTTTTGCGTTTATTTTGCCCTCAGCAGGTTGTTACACCTTCTCAATGGCCTGCTGCAGGTCGGCAATCAGATCCTCCGCGTTTTCCAGACCGCAGCTCAGACGGATCAGATCCGCCCCTACGCCGGCAGCATCCAGCTGCTCATCGGTCATCTGCCGGTGGGTGGCAGAAGCGGGGTGCAGGCAGCAGGTACGGGAATCGGCCACATGGGTCTCAATGGAGCCCAGCTGCAGATGCTTCATAAAGGTTTCCGCAGCTTTACGTCCGCCCTTTAGGCCGAAGGAAATCACGCCGCAAGAGCCGTTGGGCAGATACTTCCGGGCCACTTCGTAATACTTGTCCCCGGGCAGACCGCAGTATCTGACCCATGCCACCTTTTCATTGGCCTGCAAAAACTCAGCAACTTTCTGTCCGTTGGCGCAGTGCTGCTTCATGCGGAAAGGCAGGCTTTCCAGGCCCAAATTGAGATAGAACGCACTCTGAGGAGACTGAATGGAACCCAGATCACGCATCAGCTGGGCAGTGCATTTTGTAATAAACGCACCCTCCAAACCAAACCGCTCTGTATAGGTCACACCGTGATAGCTGTCATCCGGTGTGCACAGGCCCGGGAATCTGTCAGGATACTTTGTCCAATCAAACTTACCGGAGTCCACAATGCAGCCGCCCACAGCCACACCGTGACCATCCATGTACTTGGTGGTGGAGTGAGTAACGATATCCGCTCCCCACTGGATAGGACGGCAGTTTACAGGAGTTGCAAAGGTATTGTCAATGATAAAGGGCAGGCCGTTGTCGTGGGCTGCCTTGGCAAACACCTCAATATCCAGCACAGCCAGGGCAGGGTTGGCAATGGTTTCGCCGAATACCAGCTTTGTGTTGGGCCGGATCGCCGCGCAGATTTCCTCATAGGTGGCATCCGGACTGACAAAGGTGGCATCAATGCCCATACGCTTCATGGTGACAGAGATTAAATTGAAGGTGCCGCCGTAGATGGCAGGGGAAGACACGATATGGTCACCGCAGGAGGGAATGTTGGACATGGCATAGAAGTTGGCCGCCTGTCCGGATCCGGTAAGCATTGCCGCTGTACCACCCTCCATAGCCGCGATTTTTGCCGCCACCATGTCGCAGGTGGGATTCTGCAGCCGGGAATAGAAATAGCCCGAAGCCTCCAGATCAAATAGCTTGCCCATATCCTCACTGGTGGCATATTTAAAGGTAGTGCTCTGAACAATCGGCATCTGGCGGGGTTCTCCGTTACCGGGAGTGTAACCTGCCTGAATTGCCAGTGTTTCCATGTGCAGTTTCTTATCCATAAGGTTTTCTCCTTGGTAAAATAAAGTTTCATTTATTGTACCCCTACGAGAGTGATTTGTCAATTCCTCCCTGAAAATAGGGCAAAGTTCCATACCAAACCAGCCAATGTGCAAACCATGATTTACATACCCTGTGCCTATCACACAAGGCGCGCTTCCACAGAAGCGCGCCTTACAACTTTTATTTCCTTTTTTGTTACTGTGCGGCAACCAAACCGGAGAAGAAGTTGACCTTGTCCTGCATATAGAAAGCGGTCTGGGCAGCTGTGTCGGATTGTTCCATGCCGTCAGGTCTTTGCCCCGGTTGAAACCACTCGCCCTGAGGTATTTCCCCCTCAGGAAATTCAGGCATTTCCCCGTTCTCAGGTCTACCACCTTCCGGTATTGGGGGAACTTCCCCATCGGGCATGTCAGGTCTTTCCCCACCCTGAGGCATATCACCTTCTGGCATGGAGGGAACCTCTCCTTCCGGTATATCAGGTCTTTCCCCATCCGGCGGTATCTCTCCCTCCGGCATGGAAGGTCTTTCCCCATTCTGAGGCATCCAACCTCCCATTCCTCCCGGACGTGTCATCACATCTGTTCCCGTGTATGCCATCTGCCGTCCGTCTTTAAAGCCGGTGACCGTGAGCACATCATACATACCACCCAAATCCGTACCTGTCACAGTCCCATCCAGATATACACAGTAGCTCTCCCCCACATGGAAGTTGGGGCAAGATATAATCGCGCCCATATACTGGCGCTGGTTCTCCGCCAGCACCTCGTCCTCACTGGGGTCATAAGAAAAAATCACCGTACCATCCTGCCGGGTGACCACTACAGCGCTGCCTGCGGACTGATACTGGGAGAACTGCAGGTTCATGGTCACCTGTTCCGATTCACTCTCTGCCCAATCCATGGTAGAACCCAGTGCAATTACCTGTCCTCCGTTAATAAAGGAACCCAAGTCAGAATCCAAGCCCGCATCCGCTGCCGGGTTGGCGCATGCAATCACAGTTCCGCCATTGATGACTAGGTATCCATTGGAATCAATACCGTCCCCTTCTTCTCCCAGGCCGGCAATGATATGCAGATTTCCCCCATGGATAGTGGTAACAGAAACCCCATCTTCGTTAGTGTTAATACCGTCATTGTCGGAACGTATGGCAATATTACCGCCATTAACCGTCAAATGCAACTCCGTATCCAACCCCTCGTTATCCGCAGTCAGGTCCAACTTACCGGGGCCGTACACATTCATAGACATGTAGGAATAAATAGCGCCGTCCTGCTTCCACAGTTTCTTCTCCTCTCCGGTGTCCTTGTAAATTTTGGCCACATGGGAGCCTGTAACTTTATTCTCCCCCTCAAGAATTAAATTCGCACCGGAGTCAGAGGTATCCACAACGGCCCGGGCTGTGTCCACAGACCACTGTCCATCACTTTCATACACATTCATAAACAGGATTGCCGGCGCTACCGTGCAGGTAATGCTGGCATCGTTGAGGATCAGTTCCACCACGGCATTGGGGTCTTCATAAGCGTCTTCCCCCAGATTCACACGGATCTGTCCCAGGTTTAGTTCCCCGGTGACCCGGTAAGCGCCCGGTTGTGTAATATTCACCACCAGATGTTCCTGGGCCTGTTGGGCAGTATGCCGTTCATGTCCCTCTCCTTCACCATAGGGATTTCCACTGTCATAACTTTCCCGATCCTCATAGTAAATAATGTCCCGGGTGGTAAAAACACCCTCGGTATCCCCTTCCACACGGATACTGTCCCCACACAGCTGAATCACCGTTTCCGCTGTAAACCGTGATTTATAGGGAATTTCCTCATTCCCCACTTGTACCAGTTGTTGATAGTCAGAGGACTCCGTTCTGCCACAGCCCGCCAACAATAAGCAAGCCAGCAACAGCAGGATCATTCGCTTCATATTCCAGCCTTCTTTCCTTAAATAGAATGTATACACCCAGTATACAACACAATGCTGAAAGAATACTGAAATCCCCGGACGAACCGGGGATTTTCTTAT
>JAZSRI010000136.1:0-4267 GCA_045538415.1 Faecousia sp.
TATTTCAAGGGCGATGGGGGCCGCTGTGGTGGAAAAGATTCATTCAAAACCGTGTAAATCCCTATGTGAGTCCGCCCAATGTGCCGCTTTTTATATGGACATTTGAGGAAAGAATTGTATAATAGAAGACAGAAACAGCGAGCGATCGCAAATTTGGTCTGGGGGTTTCCTTATGAAGCTAAATTACAAGCGCACAATATTGGTAGGCTTTGCGTTTTTTCTGATAAGCGCATTCTGGCAAGCCTATGACGCAACCATACCTGTGATTCTTACCAACAAGTTTGGCATGTCTCAGACCTGGTCCGGCGTGATTATGGCACTGGACAATATTCTGGCTGTGTTTATGCTGCCCTTGTTCGGCGCCCTGTCTGACAAATGTAATACGAAACATGGCAAACGAACACCGTTTATCACAGTTGGCACCATTGTTGCGGCAGTGGCACTGCTTGCGCTTTCCTTTATCGACAGCGCCCAACTGAGGAATATATCCGACGTTGCTGTGGTGGATGATCCCGCTGCTCTTGAGGCAATTTATGATACACAGATGGATGCTCATCTGCAGACCCCTGAGGGTGAAGTTTTTGTTCTCTCTGATGTGTATTCCAAAGAGGAATTTGTTAATATCCGCAGCACAATTACAGATGAGGCGAAGACAGTTATCAATGATAAGTATACAAATTATGTGGTTCCTGCCCGGCAGGCTTATGCAGCAGAGAGGACCTCGGAAAATCCAGTTCCGCTGATTTGCTTTATTGGACTTTTGCTTTTGATTTTGATTGCAATGGCAACTTTCCGCAGTCCTGCGGTGGCACTGATGCCGGATGTTACCATTAAACCGCTGCGAAGCAAGGCAAACGCTGTAATTAACCTCATGGGCACTGCCGGTGGTATTTTGGTACTGGTGCTGGGCATGGTCTTTGCCACATCCGCTGTCCACAATCAAATGATGAATTATACCGTGTATTACGCCGTAATTGCCGGTATTATGATCGGTGCTTTGATCGTGTTTTTGGCGAGTGTGAGAGAGCCTGCCTGGTCA
This sequence comes from Faecousia sp., assembly GCA_045538415.1. Taxonomy (GTDB): domain Bacteria; phylum Bacillota; class Clostridia; order Oscillospirales; family Oscillospiraceae; genus Faecousia. The sequence continues at coordinate 1,040 of JAZSRI010000136.1, forward strand.
AAACAGATGCAGCAAGACAGTATAGAACTGGGCCTTGAGGAGACGGGTGCGGATGAAACCGGGGTGAAACGCAAGCTTACAGGCGGTGAAATGCGCTCTTTGATCTTTATACTGGTATCTATCGCCCTATGGTATTTTGGATATAACGCGGTTACATCCAAGTATGCGGTTTACGCTGGTAATATCCTGAATATGGATTACAATACCACTTTACTCTTGGCGCAGGCCGCGGCGATTGTGGCATATCTGCCTGCCGGTATGGTGGCATCGAAAATTGGGCGGAAGAAGACCATAATGGCGGGTGTTGTGATGCTGACAGCAGCCTTTGGCGCGGCTTCCTTCATGCGCTCCGGCAGCTCGGTTTTGCTGATGAATGTGCTGTTTGCGCTGGCGGGTATCGGCTGGGCAACCATCAATGTAAACTCCTTCCCCATGGTTGTGGAACTGTGCTCCGGCGGCGATATCGGCAAGTACACGGGATTCTACTACACTGCGTCTATGTCCGCGCAGATTGTAACCCCCATGCTCTCCGGTATGCTGATGGATATGGACGGTGTGGGTATGACCATTCTGTTCCCGTATGCTGCTGTGTTTGCCGGACTTGCCTTCATTACTATGGCTCTAGTGAAGCATGGTGATGCCAAGCCGGAAACGAAAAAGAATCTGGAAGCTTTTGATATTGATGATTAAAGCACCATGTTGACTGTACTGACTATTCTAATATTACTAGGGTGTATCTTTGTGTTTGCGGTAAAAGGACGCCGTGGACATAGGAAACTCCCGGAGTTTAGAAATTTCTATTATGCCCACCGGGGCCTGCATAGTGATAGCGTTCCTGAAAACTCTATGGCAGCGTTCCGTGCCGCTAAGGAATCCGGGTATGGAATTGAATTGGATGTGCACTTACTCCGTGACGGAACACTGGCTGTGATCCACGATTCCTCCCTTGCCCGTACTGCCGGTGTGGATGTGAAAATTGAGGAATTAACCTGTCAGGAAGCAAATTTGTACCGACTTGGTGGGACGGAGGAAAAAATCCCTCAGTTCAGTGAGGTGCTAAATCTGTTAGACGGCAAAGTACCTGTAATCGTGGAACTCAAATGTGTGGACGGGAACTATGACTCCCTTTGCCGTGCTGCATGCCATGTCCTTGATGGTTACGATGGTCCATTCTGTATAGAGTCTTTTGATCCTCGGTGTATCCGCTGGCTGCGCAGAAACCGTCCGGATATCATCCGTGGTCAGCTGACGGAGAATTTCTTTAAAAGCTCCGGTAAAATGCCACCTGCTTTAAAATTTGTTATGCGGCATCAGCTGCTCAATGTATTTACAAAACCGGATTTCATTGCCTACCGCTTCAGTGACAGAAAAACAGTCAGCAACTTCCTTGCCATTTCCATGTGGAAAACCCAGGGTGTTGCTTGGACGATTCGGTCTCAGGAGGAATTTAATACTGCTGTGAAAGAAGGATGGATTCCTATCTTTGAAGGTTTTTGCCCGTAAAATAAGACCCCTTTACAGGGGTCTTATTTTATGCAGATATTCGCAGAGCCGTTCTCTATTCTCCTTTGTAAGTACGGACAGAGGAAGCCTGCATGGACCACAGGGAAAACCGATTTCATCCATTGCAGCTTTTACAGGAATAGGGTTCACCTCGCAAAATAAAAGCCCTATCAGTTCCAGAAGCTCACATTGGATTTTGGAAGCTGTCATAAAGTCACCGTTTAGCGCGGATTCGCACAGTTGCACAGTCTCTGCGGGAAGTACATTAGACAGTACGGAAATAACCCCTTTCCCGCCTAATGCCATGATTGGGCAGATCATGTCATCGTTTCCGCTCCATACATAAAAATCCGGGGGGCAGGCGGAGCGAATCTTTGCGGTTTTTACGATATCCGCGCTGGCCTCTTTAACACCGGCAATATTATGAATCCCGGATAAACGCTTGTAAACGGATACGGGAATGTCCACACCGGTCCGTGATGGTACATTGTATAAGATAACCGGTATATCTACACTGCGGGCGATTGCTCTGTAATGCTCATACAGACCATCAGGTGTGGATTTGTTATAGTAAGGTGACACTACAAGCAACGCATCCACACCGCATCTCTGGGCTGCTTTGCTCAGCGCTACGCTGTGAGCGGTGCTGTTGGATCCTGTCCCTGCAATGATGATACAGCGATTGCCTGCGATTTCTTTTCCTTTCCGGAACAGTTCCAGTTTTTCCTCGTCAGAAAGGGTAGGGGATTCGCCGGTAGTGCCTGCAAGAACAACTGCCTGCACACCGGCTTTAATTTGTCTTTCGAGGAGTTTTTCCAGCATAGTGTAGTCAATTTCGTTATTTCTGAAGGGGGTAACCAGGGCGGTACATACGCCTGAAAAGACAGGTTCTTTCATAAAATGACACCTCCAGTACAATCTATGCGGAGGCAAGTTCTTTTGTCATTGAATCCGGAGGGCTTTTTTAATACCCTCCAAATAGGTTACTCCCACTTTCTTGATATGGAGTCACAAGCCTGAAATGAGATATTTAACCCCTGATGGAGTGATTATCACTCTTTCAGGGGTTTTAGTTTAGCTATTCGTATTTTTAGGAATATGGATGATAACCTTTGTTCCTACATTGAGAATACTCTCACAAGTCAGGCCATATTCTGCGCCATATGCGATCCTCAAGCGGTCATTGATATTCCGAATTCCATACCCGCTGGAGGGATCCGAAATTTCAGCGGAGGATACCAAGAAGTTTGCGGAAATGATTTCAGGCGTCATTCCAACACCGTCATCAGAAACGGAGAAATAAACATTTTCACCTTCCAGCCAACCCTTTACCCAGATGTTTCCGCAGCTGTCCTTTCGTTCATAAATGCCGTGAATTGCCGCGTTTTCCATAATGGGCTGCAGAATCAGTTTTATAACGCTTAAGTTCTCAATTTCCGGGGAAATATCCCAGGTTACATTGATCTGGTTATTAAAACGGATGTTTTGTATCATCATATACATTTTCGCGTGGGTGATTTCGTCGCGTATTTTGATATGATTGCGGCCTTTGCTTAAGGAGATTTTATAGAAGGACGCAAGCGCGGATACCACATCTGATATCACGGGAATATTGTTTTGTATTGCCAGACAGTTAACGGTATCCAGTGTGTTGTACAGGAAGTGGGGATTGATCTGCGCCTGCAGGGCCTTCAATTCCAGGTTCTTGATATCCAGACCGTATTG
>JAZSRI010000035.1:0-11496 GCA_045538415.1 Faecousia sp.
TCACAAGGGAAATGGAAGGCTTCAGGAGTATTCTCCCGTCACATTTGAAAACGGAACAATGGGAAAAATCCGCGGTCGTGGTCGTACCTATATGAAATGGCTGGTGGAGACACTGAAGCCGTACATTGATGAAAACTACCGTACCCTTCCTGACCGGTGTAATACCTACCTGTGCGGTTCTTCAATGGGCGGACTTATGGCGCTTTACGGTGTCACTGCATTTAACCACGTGTTTCAGCGGGCAGCCTGCCTCTCTCCCAGCTTGTGGATCAGCCCTGCGCAGGTGCTGGAAATGGCAGCAAAGGCAACGATTCGCCCGGACACCTGCATCTATATGGATTATGGCAGCCGGGAGTTGGGAAACCACACCGGTAACATGGAGATTCTCAATTCTATGACCCACATGCTGACCGTGAAAGGAGCGCTTCTCACATTCCGGATCGTCCCCGGCGGTGAACATTCGGAATCATCCTGGGAAAAGCAGATTCCGTTATTTATGGAATGTCTGGGAATAGGAGGAGAGGAATAATGGAAATACGCTATTGCAAGCATTACAGCAGTTACCTTGGCCGTGAGATGGAGTTTAAGGTCTATGGACACGGGGGAAAGCCTGTGCTGTTCATACCCTGTCAGGGCGGCAGATTCTTTGACTTTGAAAACTTCAAAATGAAGGACTACTGGGCATACTGGATCGACACCGGAAGGTGCACAGTTTATTCCATCGACACCATTGACAACGAAACTTATGCGGATATGTCCGGGGACTGCCACCGGCGTATAGAGCTGCATGAGTGCTGGTACAACTACATTATCGAGGAAATGGTCCCCACAATCCGCCATATGAACGGAGAAAGAACCGGGCATCAGGAAGCCATTATGGCCTTTGGCTGTTCCATGGGCGCGTCTCACGCGGCGAATTTATTCTTCCGCCGGCCGGATATTTTTGATACGGTATTTGCCATCTCCGGTGCTTATGACTCCAAACACTTCTTTGGCGACTATATGGACGAGCTTCTGTACCAGAACACCCCGGTGGAATATTTAAGCAATATGCCTTATGATCATCCCTACATTTCCATGTACAACCAGCGGAAGATTCTTGTGGTAGTTGGGCAGGGTGCCTGGGAGGATGAACTGAAAGAGAGCACAGCGTGGCTTAAGGCTGTTTTGGAACACAAAGGTATCCACGCACGGGTCGATTTCTGGGGCAATGATGTGGATCACGACTGGGATTGGTGGTACAAAATGGTAGAGTATTATGTGCCGCAGCTGCTTGGTTAGATACAGATTGGAGATAGAGAATGAAGAATTTTATTTTTATCTCGCCGAACTTTCCTGTAAATTACTGGAAATTCTGCGCGGAACTGAAGAATAACGGTATGCGTGTTCTGGGAATAGGTGATTGCCCCTACGATCAGCTTCGTCCGGAACTGAGGGATGCGCTGCACGAATACTATAAGGTGACCTCGCTGGAAAATTTTGACGAAATGTTCCGGGCGGTTGCGTTCTTTACATATAAATACGGAAAAATTGACTGGCTGGAGTCCAACAATGAGTATTGGCTGGAGCAGGATGCCAGACTTCGTACAGAGTTCCATATTACCAGCGGTTTTATGCAGGCGGATATGGAGAAGGTGAAGCAAAAGTCAGCCATGAAGGCATACTATGAAAAAGCAGGCATTCCCACTGCCAGATATCATCTGGTGGAAACCTATGAGGAAGCGGCAGCCTTTGCCTCCAAGGTCGGATACCCGGTGATTGTCAAGCCGGACAATGGCGTTGGTGCCATCAGTACTTACCAGCTGAAAAACGATGAGGATCTGCGTTTCTTTATGGACACAAAAGACCAAAACCAGTACATTATGGAGGAAATGGTTAAAGGTTATGTTTGTACTTATGACGCAATCATTGGCACTCAGGGACAACCCTTGTTTGAGTCCGGTAATGTGACCCCCAGTTCTATTATGGACGTTGTGAATGAGCATCAGGATTCCATTTATTACATCGTCAAGGAGTTGTCCGAAAAGGTAAAGGATGCGGGTCTGAGGACAGTTCAGGCATTTGGCGTAAAGAGCCGCTTTGTTCATCTGGAGTTTTTCACCCTTACTGAGGATCAGGAGGGACTGGGTAAAGCAGGCGATATTGTGGGCCTTGAGGTGAACATGCGTCCTTCCGGCGGCTATACGCCGGATATGTATAACTATGCCTACGAGACGGATGTTTACAAAATTTGGGCAGATATGGTGTGCTTTGACAAGAGCACCAAGCCGGAGGGTCAGCACCACTACTGCGCCTTTGTGGGACGCCGGGACGGCAAACACTATCAGATGGATCACAAGGCGGTTATGGAAAAGTACGGCCGCTGCATGACAATGCAGGAACGAATCCCGGATGCTCTGTCGGGTGCTATGGGCAACATTATGTATCTTGCCAACTTCGATACCCAGGAGCAAATGCAGGCGTATTTCCGGGATCTGCTTGCCTGAGGAAAATAGCCCCATCTTAATTTCTATGATAATACAGCAGGAAGTTCAAAAGAACCTCCTGCTGTGTTCTTTTTCTATTTGCCTTGGCAAAAACAGTATGGAAAATGTCTTGCGATTTTAGGAATACTTTTTTCGGCACATACACAATTTTCATATTTTCGGTCTGGACGGGTGTCTATAATGATATCATTATGGACAAGGGGATAGGAAAATGAAATCAGGTACGGGTTTGATGATCAGCCTTTGTATGTGTGCGCTGCTGGCGTTTGGGTACATAGGCAAGGAAACATGGCATAACAATTCGGAAAATATAGTATTATCTGTGCGCAGACCGGCAGAAACCCAGTCTAAGTCGGAGGAACTATCCTTGCCCTATACGGTTAGGCAGACTGGTTTTGTGGTGCAGGCGCTTACTTCCTATGAAGGTCCGTTCCTTGAGGACGGTTCCTATGAGGAGGTTGTGGATGTGGCGGCACTTTTAGTGAGCAATACCACTGAGGATATAATGAAGTCTGTTACAGTTTTGGTGGAGACGAACAGGGAAATCATGTGTTTTACAGGAACCTGGCTGCCGCCGAAAAGCACATGCGTTCTTTTATCGCAGGAGAAAAGCATCTATATTCCTTCCGTCGTGCTGGATATTACTGCTCAAACAGAAAAGGCAGATGTTGCGGTATACACAGACCAGTTATTGTGGACAGAAGAGGAAGATGGAATACACCTGACTAATGTGTCCCAAAAAGATTTGTACGGAATCCGAGTCCTGTTCAAGACCTATCTGCAGCAAACAGGCCAGTATATCGGCGGTGTTACCAATGAAGCTGTTGTAGAGCGCTTGCCCGCAGGTAAGACAACTGTCTTGCTGCCGCCATACTATGTAAAAGATTACACAAGGGTGGTGACAGTGGTAATCGCTGAATAAATATGTATCTTCCATTGACATAACAGGGAGCTGGGTGTATAATCACCGCATATTGTGAAATATTCCAGACAGAGAGGAAATCATTATGGCAAAAATGTGGGCAGGCAGAACCAGCGGCGCGACTGAGAAAATCGCAGATGACTTTAATTCTTCCATTGCTTTTGACAGCAGAATGTACAAGCAGGACATCACAGGCTCCATGGCTCACGCAGCCATGCTGTCACGGCAGGGAATCATTACCCAAGCAGACGCAGACAGCCTGATCGACGGTCTGGCTGGCATTTTGGAGGATATTGAAAACGGTACGCTCCCCATCGATATGGAAGCGGAAGATATCCACATGTTTGTGGAGCAGGAACTGACCAACCGCTTGGGTGATGTGGGTAAGCGCCTGCACACAGCCCGCAGCAGAAACGATCAGGTGGCTCTGGATGTACGCATGTATTTGCGGGATGAGATTGATGAGATTGTGGGGCTTTTGACGGCGCTCCTGGGGGCGATTACGGAAAAAGCGGAAACTTATAAGGCGGCAATTATGCCTGGGTACACCCACTTGCAGAGGGCACAGCCCATTACCTTTGGTCATCATTTGATGGCCTATGCCATGATGCTGATGCGGGATGTTGACCGTTTAAAAGATTGCAGAAAGCGCATGAACATGTCGCCCATCGGGTGCTGCGCGCTGGCAGGTACTACCTATGCCACCGACAGGGAATTTGAAGCGGAGAAGCTTGGGTTTGACGGTATCTGCATGAATTCCTTGGACGGTGTGTCTGATCGTGACTTCTGCGTAGAGCTTATGAGCGCTATCGCGGTGCTGATGATGCATTTGTCCCGGTTTTCGGAGGAAATCATTCTCTGGTCTTCCTGGGAATTTAAGTTTATTGAGCTTTCCGATGCTTATACCACCGGTTCGTCCATCATGCCCCAGAAGAAAAATCCTGACATGGCGGAATTGGTCAGGGGTAAGACCGGCCGGGTTTACGGTGACCTGATGGCACTGCTCACCACACTGAAGGGAATCCCTCTTGCCTATAACAAGGATATGCAGGAGGATAAGGAGAGCGTATTTGATGCCTGTGATACGGTAAAAATGTGTCTGAAGGTGTTTGAGGGCATGGTAAGTACCCTGACCGCAAACTGTGACAACATGAAGAATGCTGCCCAGAAGGGCTTTATCAATGCTACAGATCTTGCAGACTATCTTGTTAAGAAGGGTTTGCCTTTCCGCAGCGCTTATAAGATTTCCGGACAGCTTGTGGCAATGTGTATCCAGAGCGATTTGGTTCTTGAGGATGTTCCTCTGGATACCTACCGGCAGTACAGCCCTCTGTTTGAGGCGGATGTGTATGACGAAATCGACCTGTCTGTCTGCGTTGAGAAGCGTATTTCTGTCGGTGGTACATCGGTACAGTCTGTGGATGCCCAAATCGCCCTTGTAAAGGTATTTCTTGCTGAAAACTAACACTTTATCCCGCAATGAACCACACATTGCGGGATTTTTCTATCAGGATAATGCTGGAAAACTTTTGGAAATAGGCGGGTGTTTCAAAAAAAGCTGTTGTAAATACAGCATAAGTATTATATAATAAAAAGGTTGTATGATAATAATGCAGGGAGATACTACCCAATGGAAAATAGAAGTGAAGAACTGAAAAAATACCTTATTCCCGGAAAGCGTGTGCATCTGGTGGGAATTGGCGGCATTTCCATGCGTCCTTTGGGCCTTGTGCTTCAGGGTATGGGCATGGTGGTTACAGGAAGCGACATGAACGCATCCGTTTCCACGGATGAGCTGATGGCTAAGGGAATCCATGTGTCTATCGGACACAGGGCGGAGAATGTGCTGGGCGCTGATTGTGTGATCCGTACCGCTGCCGCCCATAATGACAATCCGGAGATTGCGGCCTGCCGCAGCTACGGAATCCCCCTGTTCGAGCGGGCGCAGGCATGGGGTGTGATTATGCAGGCCTATGAACATGCGGTGTGCATTTCCGGTACCCACGGAAAGACCACCACTACCTCCATGATGACTCATATTCTGATGGAAGCCCAGTTGGATCCTACGGTTATGATCGGAGGGTATCTTCCTCTGCTTCATGCCAGCCACCGGGTTGGTGACGGTGATGTGATTGTTCTGGAAAGCTGTGAATACTGCGATTCCTTCCTGAACTTTTTCCCCACACTGGCTGTGATCCTCAACGTGGAGGCAGATCATCTGGATTATTTCAAGGATCTTGCCGATGTACAGAAATCCTTCCGTCAATTCGCAATGCTTGCCACAAACGGGATCGTTGCCAATGGAGATGATCCTCATGTTGTTCAGGCGTTAGAGGGACTTAACTATGTGAGCTTTGGTCTGCAGGAGCACAACCGCATCCGGCCCAAAAACATCTCCAAAGATTGGAAGCATTTTGACGTATTCTGCGACGACGTATTATACTGTCATATTGACCTGAATGTGATCGGACGGCACAATACCCTTAACGCCTTGGGCGCTGCCGCAGCGGCTTGGATGATGGGTGTTGCCGGCGATGCGGTTGCTGCCGGACTTGCTGGCTTTACCGGCGCTGACCGGCGGATGCAGTATAAGGGTCGGATTCACGGCGCGGATGTGTACGATGACTATGCGCACCATCCCGATGAGCTCCATGCTACCATTGAAGCTGTCCGTTCTATGGATTACAAGCGGATGATTCTGGCTTTCCAGCCTCACACATATACCCGCACTCATGCGCTGTTTCAGGATTTTGTCAGGGAATTAAGCAAAGCAGACCTTTTGGTGCTTGCTGAGATCTACGCTGCCCGTGAGCGCAACACAGTGGGAATTTCCTCAAAAGATTTGCAGGCATGTATTCCCGGTTCTGTATACTGCAAAACCCTTCCGCAGGTCACAGAGTACCTTGCCGGCATTGCCCGGGATGGAGATGTGATTCTCACGGTTGGCGCCGGAGATATTTTCCGGGCAGGCGAGGCGCTGTTTAAATGACTTTGTGAAAAGAGAGGCGTTGAAATTGCGTAAATTGAATGTTTGTGTACTCTTTGGCGGAATAAGTCCGGAGCACGAAGTGTCTCTGCGTTCAGCCGAGTCAGTACTGAATAATATGAATCCGGAGAAATATAATGTTTTTCCGGTGGGAATCACAAAGGACGGCAATTGGATTCTCTACGCCGGTAAGGACTATTCCCAGCTTCCCAACGGACAGTGGCGGGACCACCCGGGAAACCGCAGTGTGGCCATTTCTCCTGTACGTGGGCAGGGTCTGCTGACATTTGAGGGTGACTGTGTTGTCCGTGAGATGATCGATGTGGTATTTCCTGTTCTCCACGGTGAGAACGGGGAGGATGGGGCTATGCAGGGGCTTCTGCAGATGGCGGGAATCCCTTATGTGGGTCCCCATGTGTCGGCCTCAGCTGTGGCGATGGATAAAACTCTTACCAAGTTGGTTGCTGACAATGCGGGTATTTCTCAGGCAGACTGGTATTTGGCCCGTAACAGCAGCCTGCAGAACCAAATGGACAGGGTCCTGGACGAGATTGAAGAAAAGTTTACCTATCCCGTTTTTGTTAAACCTGCGGGCACCGGTTCGTCTGTGGGTGTATCCAAAGCCGCGGACAGAAGTTCTTTACGTGAGGCTCTGCTGCAGGCCGGCATCTACGATGAAAAAATCCTTGTAGAGGAATTTATTCAAGGCTGCGAAGTGGAAGTTGCTGTGATGGGCAATGAGAACCCTGTGGCTTCAGTGTGTGGTGAGATTGATTCCGGTGCGGATTTTTATGACTATGATGCCAAATATGTCACGGACACCTCAGTGGACTATATTCCTGCCCGTATCCCTGAGGATACTGCGGAATATATCCGAGATCTTGCGGTGAAGATTTACTCTGCCATCGGCTGTAAGGGTCTCAGCCGTGTTGATTTCTTTGTTACCTATGGGGAAAACCGTGTTGTGTTCAATGAGATCAATACTATGCCGGGCTTTACCTCCATTTCCATGTATCCTAAGCTGTTTTCTGCCAGCGGCATTGCCTACAGTGAGCTGATCGACACCCTGCTGCAGCTGGCCATGGAGGCGTAAGATGACGAAAAATGTAATGCTGTCTATCCGTGGACGTCAAAGCTACGCCGGACAGGAGCCGGATACCATTGAACTGGTTACGGACGGTATTCTGCAAAAAACCGCGAAGGGGTGGGATCTTCAGTATCAGGAGTCTGATCTGACCGGCCTTGAGGGCGTGACTACCACCTTCCGTGTGGAGGGGGATACCATTACTCTGACCCGTACCGGAAAACTCAATTCCCAGATGGTTTTTCAGGAAGGGGTCACCCATGACTCCCTTTATCAGGTGGAGTTTGGCGCGTTGATGATTACCGTTTGCGCAACCAAGGTAAGTTCCCAAATTAACGAGCAGGGTGGAACCATTGATCTGCTGTATTCTATCGAGATTGAGCAGAATGCGGCGGGGATGATCGATTATCACCTTACCATTACACCCAAAGCCTAATGAATAGCTTGCAAAAACAGAGCACACCCCGTTTTCACGGGGTGTGCTTTTTGATGTCCGGATAAACTGAGTTGCTCTATTCCATTTAGTCTACGATTCTGCAGACCACTTCGTCCCGGGGATTGTAGAAAGAATATGCTTCAAAGTCCCGGCTAATCAGTTCGTCCGTTTCCTTGTCATACTTGGCGCGGTAGGTATTGGCTCTGTAACCGGTGTAAGGTGTAATAATTACCTGACCGTCCACATATCCGTACTCATTGTTGGAGGAATAGGTGACCTCACGGGTCTCGTAGTGGTAAGTATCAAGGATCTCATTTTCAAATTTTACGTAATAATCCTTGTTGTCCGTACCCATAAAGGTGATTACAGTCTTTCCAGCCTCAGCGTACGCGTCGATCCTTATGGGGTAGTCGGAATTGTTTCTAAAGCGCAAGTTTGGTCCGCTCCAGTCAACCGTGGAGTCAGTACCCACCGGCACATAGCCGGTGTTAAATGTGTGGTTATGCCGCTGGACAATCTCCAGGTCCGCCACTACGGCGCAGTAGTAAACGCAGGAGCTAACCTGACAAATTCCGCCGCCGTAGGTGTCAACCGTCTGCAGACCTATGTAGGAGGCAGCGGGCATATAGCCTCGTTCCGGGGTCCGTTCGCCCAGTGTGGGGTTGTAGGAGAACATATCTCCGGGGTAGAGGATAAGGCCGTTGATGGCTTCACATGCAAGACGCAGGTTGGTGTCCCGCCCGTACTGGCTGTTGGTCTCTGCAGTAAAGGTAGAAAGAACATCTTTAAACAGCCCATTGTACAGAGATTCGTAGGTGTTTGCCGGCTGAACCAAACGAAAACTAATTTCTGCGGTTTCTCCTTCTGCAAGGGATTGAAGCGTTTCCTGGGCCTGCTGCAGGTCAAACTCATAGCCGAGGAGTTCTTCTGTAATCTGGAAAGTATCCGGGTCCAAAACCGCGTCAACAGGGCCAATATAATACTGATTGTAAATTTCCTGCAAATCCAGTGTATCTGGAGGTGTCACCGTACAACCGTACTTAATGCTGAACTGCATATCGTTATATGCCTTTAAAACACGGGAAAAGAGTCCTTCCAGATCCAACTCATAAAGGGAAGTACCTTTTGTAATGACCAGCTTTTGAGGGATAATTTCATCAACAGGCGCAGTCAGATTTGGACTGTCGCCCTGCACAGAAACACTGCTTTGTGTCAGAACACTGTCAAATTCTTTGGAAAACTCCACCAGCGCGTTGCGAATCGCATTCATATCCAGGGAAAGATACCGGGAGATATCTACTTTGTAGCCCATAGTGGCCGCAGTCAGCTGCTGGCTCTTCCTTTCCGCGAAAGAGCCAATTCTGCCATAGTCATAAGCTTCCTGCACAGCAGCTTCCACATCAAGTTCAGCGCCGGCGGTTTCAGGAGAGAGGGATACGCTGAACGGTTCCACAGCAATATTCATAGAAGTGGAATCAAAGGTCTCGCCGAACCGTTTGCTGACCGCCGCCACAGCCTCTTCCTTGGTCATACCGCCGACATTCGTGCCAGCGATGGAAACGTTGTTCAGTATCCTAAGGGGGGTCAAACCTTGAAGAAAGTACATATAAACACCGGCACCTACCAGCAGAACAAGAACGGTAAGGATGATTGGGATGATCCTTTTTTTATGCTTGATCATTGGAGTTTGCCTCCTAAATTCTGTTTTGATCATTGTATCATATTTTGCTGAAAAAACAATAAGGTGATTTTATTGTGAAACATATTGGGAATACCGCTGTACAAAGGTTTTTGCCTGCCGCAGACTATCCACACCGCTGGCAAGCTTCAGCCGCAAGGTGGGTTCTTTTGCGGTTGCCACGAACAGAACTCTGGCCTTGTAGTCAGAATCCGCGCAGAGAGAACTGACAGCATCAAAATTCAGCTTGTGAAGGGTAAACAGCACATCCGATGCTTTTTGCCGAATATCGATGATACCCACTTTTCTGGCATTGGCGCGCAGCAGGGCGATCTCCACAAGATTCAGCACACCCTTCGGCGGTTCGCCGTACCGGTCCACAATCTCATCCAACAGGTCATCCGCATCCTCTTGGGTACGGATGGCAGCCATTCGGCGATACAGATCCATCCGCTCTTCTCCGCGGCTGACGTAATCCTTATCCACATTGGCGGTGACATTCAAATCCGCGGTACAATCCGGTGCCCTCGGCGCTTCGCCACGCTCCTCCAAAACAGCCTCATCCAGCAATTTCAGATACATGTCGTAACCCACGGACATCATGTGACCGGACTGCTCAGCGCCCAAAAGATTACCGGCACCACGGATTTCTAAATCACGCATGGCGATTTTGAAGCCGGAACCGAATTCCGCAAAATCACGGATTGCAGAGAGCCGTTTCTCGGCAATTTCCGTCAGGGATTTGTCCGGACGGTAGGTGAAGTAGGCATATGCATGCCTGGAGGACCGTCCAACACGTCCCCGAAGTTGATGCAGCTGGCTCAAACCAAACCGGTCAGCGTTTTCAATAATCAGGGTGTTAGCGTTGGGAATATCCAGGCCGGTTTCGATGATTGTGGTGCATACCAGCACCTGAATTTCTCCGTCTGCCATTGCGTGCATTACATCACCCAGCGCTTCTTCACCCATTTTTCCGTGTGCAACAGCTACAGACAGGCCGGGAATACGCCTTTTCAGCGCGCCTGCGCACTGGTCAATGGTCTCCACCCGGTTATGCAGATAGTACACCTGTCCGCCACGCTCTACCTCACGGCGGATGGCATCATCCAGCACTGCGTTGCTGTGCTCCATGACATAAGTCTGTACCGGATAACGGTCTGCGGGAGGTTCTTCAATGGTGGACATATCCCGGATACCGGACAGCGCCATATTCAGGGTTCTGGGAATGGGGGTGGCGGACAGGGTCAGTACGTCCACACCCTTGGAGATTTCTTTCAGCCGCTCCTTGTGACTGACGCCGAACTGCTGCTCTTCATCTACGATCAAAAGGCCCAGATCCTTAAATTCCACTGTTTTTTGCAGCAGCTTATGGGTACCAATGATCAGGTCCACCTGTCCGGCACGGAGGTTCTGCAGGGTCCTTTTCTGCTGGGTGGGTGTACGAAAACGGCTGAGCACGTCGATGTTTACAGGGAAACCGCGAAATCTGGAAACAGCGGTCTGGTAATGCTGCTGGGCAAGAACGGTGGTGGGTACCAAAATGGCAGCCTGTTTTCCGTCCATCACAGCCTTCATAACCGCACGCAGAGCAACCTCAGTTTTTCCGAAGCCCACATCACCGCAAAGAAGCCGGTCCATGGGAACAGGGGATTCCATGTCGGATTTGATATCAGCAATACAGCGGAGCTGGTCATCGGTTTCCGCATAAATAAAGTTATCCTCAAACTCCTTTTGCCAGGGGGAATCCGCGGCAAAAGCGAAACCGGGCTGTCGCTTTCTGGCTGCATAAAGCTGAATTAGCTCGCCTGCCATGTCCTTCGCTGCCTTCCGGGCTTTTGCTTTGGTCTTCTGCCAGGTTTCCGTACCGATTTTGTTAAGACGGACATTTCCGTCATCCCCACCGC
>JAZSRI010000161.1:0-3058 GCA_045538415.1 Faecousia sp.
AGAGTTATCAACCGTAACAACCGTCTGAAGAGACTCATTCAGCTTCACGCCCCTGACATCATCGTCCGCAACGAGAAGCGCATGCTCCAAGAGGCTGTGGACGCCCTCATCGACAACGGCCGCCGCGGCCGTGCCGTTACCGGCGCCAACAACCGCGCCCTCAAGTCCCTCTCCGATATGCTCAAGGGCAAGCAGGGCCGGTTCCGTCAGAACCTGCTTGGCAAGCGTGTTGACTACTCCGGCCGAAGTGTTATCGTTGTTGGTCCTGAGCTGAAGCTGTATCAGTGCGGTGTTCCCAAGGAAATGGCCATCGAGCTGTTCCGGCCCTTCGTTATGAAGAAGCTGGTCTCCGACGGCCTGGCAAACAACATCAAGTCCGCCAAGAAGATGATCGACAAGGGCAAGACCGAGGTTTGGGACGCTCTGGACGAGATCATCAAGGATCGTCCTGTTATGCTGAACCGTGCGCCTACGCTGCACCGTCTCGGCATCCAGGCTTTCGAGCCCATTCTGGTTGAGGGTCGCGCTCTGAAGCTGCACCCCCTGTGCTGTACCGCATTTAACGCCGACTTCGACGGCGACCAGATGGCTATCCACGTACCCCTGTCCGCAGAGGCCCAGGCAGAAGCCAGAATGCTGATGCTCTCTGCCAACAACCTGCTCCGTCCCCAGGACGGCAAGCCTGTTACCGTTCCTACCCAGGATATGATCCTCGGCGCATACTACCTGACCTACTCTCGTCTGGGTAAGGCTGAGAAGGGCGCTGAGAATGTATTCGTTACCGATGCCGGTGATACCGACCTGCCCGCTCAGCAGGTAGTGGATGCCGATGAATTCCTTGCCGCCAATGCCAAGGCTAAGGCCGAGGGTAAACAGGAGGCAAAATTCCGTCCCGTCCACAACTACTCCAGCGTTGACGAGGCCATTGCTGCCTATGCTTCCGGTGAGGTTGGCCTCCATGCCCCCATCCGTGTCCGCATGAGCAAGGAGCTGGATGGCACTGTGGAGCACCGCATCATCAACGCCACCGTGGGCCGTCTGATCTACAATGAGCCCATTCCCCAGGACCTGGGCTTTGTGGACCGTACCGATCCCGAGCATGCCTTCGATCTGGAAGTGGACTTCCTGGTTGGTAAGAAGCAGCTTGGCAAGATCATTGACAAGTGTATCCGCAAGCACGGCTTTACTGTTGCTACCGAAATGCTGGATAAGGTCAAGTCCCTGGGCTACAAGTTCTCCACCAAGGGCGCTATCTCCGTCTCCATCGCCGATATGGTGGTGCCTGAGAAGAAGTACACCCTGGTGAAGGAAGCCGAGGAGAAGGTCGTGGAGATCGAGCAGTTCTACCGTCAGGGCTTCATCACCGATGAAGAGCGTTACCGCCTGGTCGTTCAGCAGTGGGAAAAGACCACCGGCGATGTTACCAACGCCCTGTCCGGCAATCTGGACCAGTTCAACCCCATCTACATGATGGCAGACTCCGGCGCCCGTGGCTCCATGGCTCAGATCCGTCAGCTGGCAGGTATGCGTGGTCTGATGGCCGATACCACCGGCCGGACCATCGAGATCCCTGTTAAGGCAAACTTCCGTGAAGGCCTTTCCGTTCTGGAATACTTCATTTCCACCAGAGGCGCCCGTAAGGGTATGGCGGATACCGCTCTGCGTACCGCTGACTCCGGTTACCTGACCCGCCGAATGGTCGACGTTTCTCAGGATGTTATCATCCGTCAGCACAACTGTAATACCAAGAACGGTATTTGGGTAGGTGCTGTTTACCAGAACGGCGATGTCATCGACACCTTCGGCAACCGTATCCGCGGCCGTTATCCTGTGGAGGATGTGATTTCTCCCAAGACCGGCGAGCTGCTCCACTCCAAGGATGTTCTGATGATGCCCGAGGATGCTGAGAAGTTCGAAAAGCACGGTATCGACAAGATCTATATCCGTACCATTCTGGGCTGCCGCGCAAGAAGCGGTGTCTGCGCACGCTGCTACGGCATGAACCTGGCAACCTCCAAGGAAGTTGATCTGGGCGAAGCCGTTGGTATCATTGCCGCTCAGTCTATCGGCGAACCCGGTACCCAGCTGACCATGCGTACCTTCCACTCCGGCGGCGTTGCAGGTGACGATATCACCCAGGGTCTGCCCAGAGTTGAAGAACTGTTCGAGGCCCGCCGTCCCAAGAAGATGGCCCAGATCTCCGAGATCACCGGCACCGTCTCCATCGACGAGTCCCACCGCACTGCTCTGCGTAACATCACTGTTACCGCCGAGGACGGTGAGGTCAAGGTGTACCAGGTGCCTTACTCTATCGGTCTGAAGGTCACCCACGGCAAGACTGTCAACAAGGGCGAACCCATCACCGATGGTGCTCTGTATCCCCAGGATGTTCTGCGGATCTCCGGCACCGAGGCAGTTCAGGATTATCTGGTTCAGTCTGTTCAGGCTGTGTACCGTCAGCAGGGCGTTGAGATCAACGATAAGCACATCGAAGTTATCGTCCGTCAGATGATGCGTAAGGTTCGGGTGGAAGAGCCCGGCGACAGCACGCTGCTCACCGGTACTGTCATCGATGTCTTTGAGTTTGAGGATGCCAATGCCGCAGTCCAGGCAAGAATCGATGCAGGCGAGACCGAGCTGAATCTGGCAGTTGCCTCCCCGGTGCTGCTGGGTATCACCAAGGCCTCTCTGGCTACCGATTCCTTCCTGTCCGCCGCTTCCTGCACACGGACTAGCTTGGGCCTAGCCGATGCTGCTATCAAGGGCAAGGTTGACCATCTGGTCGGTCTGAAGGAGAATGTCATCATCGGTAAGCTGATTCCCGCGGGCTCCGGCCTGATGGCTTACCGGGATTACGAGCCCGGCGCAACTCCCGAGCCCAGAGTTTCCGATGAAGTACTGGCAGCGGAGATGAATTGATAATTCGCTAAGAGGGCGGCAGTCGCAATTTGCGGCTGCCGCTTTTTTAGGCAGAAGAGTGTAAATGGGTGGGGAAATATCAGGTTATCGGGCAGTTTGAAAACTGACTTGTAGGGCTTATATTACAAACTGTTCGATA
>JAZSRI010000082.1:0-19292 GCA_045538415.1 Faecousia sp.
TTTTACTGTATTTGGGAAAGGATGATCCGCGCCAGCTCCTCCGGGGTGAAGCCGTGGCGGCCGCCGATGACGTCGAGCGTGACGCGCAGGACGGTGCAGCCTTCCTGAATGACCAACGTCGGCTCGTTCCGGCTGCGGAAGAAATAGACGGCATAGTCCGCATCCGGCAGCACCAGCTCCTTGGGGATCACGGGCTCCTCGCCGAAGAGCCGGTCTGCGGTCTGCTCCGGGAGATTCGCGCCGGACTGGCTGACCAGCTCCCTGGCCAGGAGCCGGGCCGTCCATTCCCAGCGGGTGCGGTGGTAGGTGACGGTCAGGTAGCAGTCGAAGGTTTCTCCCCCGTGGGTCACCTCGGCGTATTCGGAGAAGTCGTGGCACTCAGGAGCCAGGGGATCAGACCAGCTATAGACCTTGCTCTCCAGGATGCCGTTCCTCCGGTCGACCTCTGCACCGGGGTAGATGTCCTCCAAAGTGGCGAAGGGGAAAGATTTGTCATCCAGCGCCACATAGGGCTCCTCGGTCATGATGGGCAGAAGGTAGGCCACCAGGGACACCGCCAGCACGGCCCACAGCACCTTCCGCGCCGCACTGCTGAGAAGATAGCGCAGATCCCTGGTGCGGTAGTCGCTGCGGTGGGGGAGGGGCTCGCCGTTCTGAAGCTGCCGGCGGAACCGGGTCAGCACCACCAACGCCCGCACCTGCCGCACCAGAGCCCAAAGGAGCAGTCCGGCCAGCAGAGCCACCCGCCAGGTGCCGAGATAAATGGAGCCGGTGACGATGGCATCGCCGAAGTAGAGCAGGGCGTACAGAACCACCAGGATCAGAGTGCTGCGCAGACTTTTCCACAGATATTTGGTCAGCGCGGCCATGGTGATGGCCTGCACCTGGGGATCGGTGTTCAGCTCCGGGGCATTGGGGTCAGCGGCGGAGTAGATGTGGAACTGATCCCGCCGGGCCCGGTAGACCCATCCCATCTGCCGGTGCATCTCCACGGCATCGGTCTCCGGATCATATTCCTCGGAGAATAGTCCCTTATTCGTGGCGGTGGCCTCCAGACGGAATTTCTCCCGCCGGGGCGGGCCCTCCTCAAAGCTGACGAACCCGCCGAAGAAGCCGTCGGGAGCCAGATGCAGCCCCCTGGCCGCCATGTCCTCCAGCCAGCTTTCCATGGCGGGGATGTCATAGGCGGGGCAGGGGGGAAGGCGGTAGCGGTATTTGGGTTCAGCCATATGGGTCACTCCTTTCCGTCGGCATCTCTGAGGCACGCCCGAAGCCGCTCCAGCTCCGCACGATAGGCATCCGCACCCCGGGAGGTGATGCGGTAGGTACGCTTGCGGCCCTCGACCTCTGTCTCGGCGATGTACTTCTCTTTTTCGAATTTACCCAGGATGGTGTACAGGGTGGCGGGCCCCAGGCTGACCCGGCCTTTGGTTTTGCCGGTGATCCAGGCGGCGATGTCGATGCCGCACATGGGGCCTTTTGACAGAGCCATCAGCACATAAAACATGGACTCGGTCAGGATCTCCATGGCCTTCTTCGGCATAGGCGTCCCTCCTTAATATCGTTAGATGATATCGTCTAATGATATTGTAAGGGATGGGGCGTTGGATGTCAATAGGGGAGAGAGAAATGGTTGAGAATTCAGAATTCTTAAGATAGAATATCCGTAGGGAACGGTTATGACCGTTCCCTACAAAGGTTAGCAAAGGAATGAGTGCAATGCGATATATGGATGAGAATTTGATTCATGAACTCCTGCCTGTCCGGGCCCGGGAGACCCACAAGGGCGACTACGGCAAGATTTTACTTCTCTGCGGCAGTCGGGGCTTCACGGGAGCCGCCGCCCTGGCGGCCATGGGCGCGCTGCGCACCGGCGCGGGACTGGTGTACCTGGCGGTGCCCGAATCCATCTACGCCATTGAGGCCATCAAGCTGACGGAGCCGGTGGTGCTGCCCCTGCCCGACCACGACGGGATGCCCTGCGAGGCTCCGCTGGAGAGAATCGGGCAGCCCCTGCCGAAAATGGATGCCGTTCTCTTCGGCTGCGGCAGCGGCACCGGGCCGGGGACGGAGGCCGTCCTGAAATTCCTGCTGAAAAACGCCGACTGTCCCCTGATCCTGGATGCCGACGGCATAACCCTGGCGGCGAAGCATAAGGATATCCTGCGGGGCAGAACCTATCCCACCATCCTCACCCCCCACGACGGGGAATTTGCCCGCCTTGCCCCCATGGATGCCCCCCGCCTGGAGCAGACCATGGCCATGGCGAAGGAGCTTGGCTGCATCGTGCTGCGCAAGGGTCACCGCACCCTCATCACCCACGGCATAAGCTGCTTTGAGAACCGGACAGGCAATCCCGGCATGGCCACCGGCGGCAGCGGCGATGTGCTGGCGGGCATCATCCTGAGCCTGTTGGGCCAGGGGGTGCCGCCCCTGGAGGCTGCGGCGGCGGGCGCCTGGCTCCACGGAGCCGCCGGTGATCTGTGCGCGGAGGAATTGGGGGAGTACGGCATGCTCCCCGGTGACATGGTGGAGAAATTGCCCCGACTACTCAAATAAGGTTGGGATATTCATGAAACGACTGCTGCCTCTTTTGCTGGTGTTCTTTCTGGGCTGTTCGGCTCCGGATCGGGACATGGAGGAGGCCCTGGCTCTGCGAAGTAGGTGCCTGTCCGCCTCCGGCATCACCTTCGATGCCGAGATCGGCGCGGACTACATAACGAACATCGAACGCTTCGCCCTGGACTGCGCCTTCGATGCCACGGGCCGCATGACCTTCACCGTCACGGAGCCGGACGACATCGAGGGGATCCGGGGCACCGTCTCCGGAACCGAGGGCACGGTGGAATTCGAGGATGCGGTGCTGGCCTTCCCGCTGATGGCGGACGGGCGGCTCAGCCCTCTGAGTGCTCCCTGGGTGCTGGTCAAGGCGCTGCGGGAGGGGTACATCGTTTCCGCCGTCCGGGAGAGGGAGCTGCTGCACCTGACCATCGACGACAGCTACGCAGACAACGCCCTGACTGTGGATATCTGGCTGGAGGAGGGCACGGTGGAGGAGGCGGAGATCGCCTGGGAGGGCCGTCGGTGCGTGACGATGACCGTCGACGATTTTTCGATCAGCGCATAGGATGGTGCACCGACCGCTGAATAAATCCGAGCTGGACGTGGGAGAATAGGACTACCGCGTTACATAGGATCCTTCAGTAGCGCAGGTCACTATCTTTGGAGCGTGAAAGCTATGGACAGCAATGTCAAACGAGGCGATATTTTCTATGCAGACCTCTCTCCCGTGGTGGGCAGCGAGCAGGGCGGAACCCGCCCGGTGCTCATCGTCCAGAACGACACGGGCAACCGCCATTCCCCCACGGTCATCGCCGCCGCCATCACCAGCCAGACGGGCAAGGCCCGGCTTCCCACCCACATCAACATCGCCGGGGGCAGCGTGGGCTTAAGCCGGGACTCGGTGATCCTACTGGAGCAGATCCGAACCATCGACAAGCGGCGGCTCCGGGAGCACATGGGCAGGCTCAATGAGGAACAGATGCACAAGGTGGACAACGCCATCGCGGTATCCTTCGGGCTGCCGGGACTGCAGTAGGAGCTGGGCGCGCCGCAAAATGCTTTGCGGCGCGCCCTGATTCTTTATTTCTTAATTCTTTTCAGGAACAGTGGAAACCTGTAACCAACTGTGGTATAATCGAACCATAGGAACTGATCCGTATCGTTTTACCGCAGGACGAAGAAAGTCCGCTTTATCGTACGAAATATGTGCAAAAATGGGATCAGTAATCAGAAAGAGGTGTTACATATGAAAAGAATCCTGTCCTTCCTGCTGGCTTTGGTACTGGTGCTGACCATCGTGCCGGTGAGCCCCATGAAGGCCGAGGCCAAGACCGGCGGCAAGCTGGTGGCCCTGACCTTCGACGACGGCCCCAGCAGCAAGTACACCGCCCAGCTTCTGGACGGCCTGGCCGAGCGCGGCGTGAAGGTCACCTTCTTCATGTTGGGCGAGAATGCATCCAACAACCGCAAGCTGGTCAAGCGGGCCTATGAAGAGGGCCACGAGATCGCCTGCCATACCTGGGATCATCCCAACCTGACCAAGTGCTCCGACAGCAAGATCAAGCAGCAGATGGAGGATACCTTCGAGGAGCTGGATCGGGCCTGCGGCGACGAGGCCGACTATCTGGTGCGTCCGCCCTACGGCAGCACCAATGCCCATGTCCGCTCCCTGATCGCCAACCCGCTGCTCTACTGGAGCGTGGACAGCCTGGACTGGGATCTGCTGAACACGGAGAAGGTACGCAAGAAGATCGTGGCCGAGACCTACGACGGCAGCATCATCCTCTGCCATGATATCCACAAGACTACCGTTCCCGCAGCACTGCAGGCCATCGATGATCTGATGGAGCTGGGCTACGAGTTTGTCACCGTCAGCGAGCTTTACCGCCGCCGGGGCGTGGAGCTGGAGGATCATGTGCTCCATTACAACTGTAAGAAGAACGGCACCGACTACGGCCCCATCCCCGCCCCCGAGATCACCGTCTCCGGCGATCCCAAGGGCAGCAATACCGTCACCATCACCTGCTCCGATGAGGATGCACCCCTGTATTACACCACCGACGGCTCCTATCCCAATCAGGATGCCAACCGGTATACGGGCCCCTTCACCGTGCCCTTCGGCACCGAGATCACCGCCGTGGCCGCCTACAAGCTCAACGGCAGCCGTTCGGAGCTGACGAAGAAGACTGCAGACGACATTTACGTGGCGGCTCCCACCATTACCCTGGACAGCACCGGCGCCGTGGTCATGACCACCCCCACCGTCGGCGGCGAGATCCGCTTTACCATCGACGATACCAAGCCCAATGCCGAAAGCATGGCCTACAGCGGCCCCGAGTACATCGCCGGCGGCTGCTTCCTCCGGGCGGTCACCGTCCATGAGAAGGGCGTCAGCGCCGAGACGAAGGTCTACCTGTCCGAGGAGGGTGAGCTCTACTACGACATCTATGAGGGCCAGTGGTTCTACGAGTCCATGGACTGGGCCCACCGGATGGGCATCCTCAACGGCACCGCGCCCTATACCATGGCTCCCGCCGGTACCGTGACCCGCGGTATGCTGGTGACGCTGCTCTACCGCTTCAGCGGCGACAGCCTGGGTGCAGACTGGGTGCGCACCAACAGCTTCCAGGATGTGAACCAGAGCTTCTACTACGCCGAGGCCATCGAGTGGGCCTACCGCTACCACATCGTGGACGGCTACGGCACCCACGCCTTCGGCCCCGATGACGATGTGACCCGTCAGCAGATGTGCAAGATCGTGGCGGCCTTCCTCAGCTGGCTGGAGACCCCGCTGGCCGAGGGCGAGAGCTGCGAGGATGTCTTCGCCGACTATGACGAGATCGCGGATTGGGCCATCGACAGCCTGGAGGCCATGGTTTCCGCAGGCCTGATCCAGGGCGACGGCACCAACATGAACCCCAACGACGGCGCCAACCGGGCCCAGTTCTGTGTGCTGCTGCTGCGTCTGGTGGACTATATCGACAACTATGTCCCCGTGGAGCCCGAACCCAGTGAGCCCACCGAGCCCACGGAACCCGAACCCACGGAACCCGAACCCACCGAGCCCGAACCCACCGAGCCCGAGCCCACGGAACCCGAGCACACCCACACCTGGAAGCTGAACAAGGCCCGGGGCGAGGATCTCACCTGGGGTGAGGTCTCCATCGATGTGGGCGAGCGCTTCCGGCTGCGGATCATCTGCACCGGCGAGGGCTGCAAGGAAGAGCCCACCGTGGAGTGGGTGGCGGATCCCGACGGCGTTGTGCTGGTGGAGGACAACTACATCACCGGCCTCACCGCCGGTAAAAACACCCGTGTCCGGGCTGAATGGGAGGACGTTACCTACGAGTGCCTGATCCATGTCCGCAAGGACACCTCCACCGAGCCCACGGAGCCCGAGCCCACCGAGCCGGAGCCTACCGAGCCTGAGCCCACCGAACCGGAACCCACGGAGCCCGAACCCACCGAGCCCGAGCATGTCCACGACTGGAAGCTGAACAAGGCATCCAATGGCACCGACACTACCGGCGATGTCTCCATCGACGTGGGCGAGTGGTTCAACCTGCGGATCCTGTGCAAGGGCAAGGACTGCATGGAAAATGCCCCCATCACCTGGACTCCCAGCCGCGAGGGCGTGGTCAGCATCAACGGCTTCCGCATCACCGGCGTCAAGGCAGGCTCCAACACTACCCTCTCCTGCGAGTGGGAGGGGGAGACCTACTCCTGCATCATCCGGGTGCGCAAGAATACCAGCGAGATTCCCGTGATCGCGCTGCCCTTCTGAGAAAACGACATCCCCGTGCCGCCCGGCACGGGGATGTTTCTACAAAAAACGGCAGTTCCGAAGAACTGCCGTCATTTTTTGATCGTCGCGAAGCGACACCACCATTCGCGCAGCGAATTTCACATTGCGTCAGCAATATTTCACTGCCGAAGGCAATTTCACTTTCCCGTCAGGGAAAATTTCACTGTTTACTTGCCGGGCTTGAAGGAATCCTTCAGGCTGACGCTGCGGTTGAAGACCAGGTGGCCGGGAGCGCAGTCCTTGCTGTCGGGGCAGAAGTAGCCCAGACGCATGAACTGGTAGCTGGCGGGAGCCTTGGCGTTGGCCAGGGAAGCCTCCACCTTGCAGCCGGTCAGGACTTCCAGGGAGTTGGGGTTCATGTCACCCAGCAGAGCCTCCATGGAGGAGGTGACGGGGGAGACGGCGTTGAACAGATTCTCGTACAGACGAACCTCGGCATCCACGGCAGTCTCGGCGTCCACCCAGTGGATGGTGGCACCCTTGACCTTGCGGCCGTCGGCAGGATCACCGCCCCGGGACTCGGGATCATAGGTGGCCAGAACCTCGGTGATGTTGCCGTTCTCATCGGTGTTGTAGCCGGTGCAGGTGATGAGATATGCACCCTTCAGGCGGCACTCCAGACCGTTGGGATACAGACGCTTGTACTTGGGCACGGGAGCGGGCAGGAAGTCGTCGGCCTCGATCCACAGGTTGCGGGAGAAGGTGACCTCACGGGTGCCGTCCTCAGGACGGTTGGGGTTGTTCTCCACGATCAGCTTCTCGGACTGACCCTCGGGATAGTTGGTGATGGTGAGACGGATGGGCTTCAGAACGGCCATGACACGCTGGGCGGTCTCGTTCAGATCTTCGCGCAGGCAGAAGTCCAGGAAGGCCAGGGGGATGGTGTTGGGGGACTTGGCAACACCCACGCGCTCGCAGAAATTGCGGATGGACATGGGGGTGTAGCCGCGGCGGCGCAGACCGCAGAGGGTGGGCATCGGGGGATCATCCCAGCCGGATACAACACCTGTCTCCACCAGATTTCTCAGCTTGCGCTTGCTCAGCACGGTATGGCCGATGCCAAGACGGGCAAACTCAATCTGACGGGGATGATGGTCAACACCGGTATTTTCCACAACCCAGTTGTACAGGGGGCGGTGGTTTTCAAACTCCAGAGAGCACAGACTGTGAGTGATTCCCTCCAGGGCGTCCTGGATGGGGTGGGCAAAGTCATACATGGGATAGATGCACCACTTGTCGCCCTGGCGGTGATGATGCATATGACGGATGCGGTAAATTACCGGGTCACGCATGTTAAAGTTGCCGGAGGCCAAGCCAATCTTGGCTCTGAGGGTGTATTGGTTGTCCTCAAACTCACCGGCGCGCATCCGGGCAAACAGGTCAAGACTCTCCTCAATGGGACGGTCCCGGTAGGGGGAGATAGCAGGCGTGTTCAGGTCACCACGATACTCCTTAAACTGCTCCGGTGTCAGTTCACAAACGTAGGCAAGACCTTTCTTGATCAGCTCTACCGCAAATTCGTAGTCCTTTTCAAAATAGTCCGATCCGAAGTAGAACCGGTCACCCCAGTCAAAGCCCAGCCAGTGGATGTCCTCTTTAATCGCTTCCACAAATTCCACATCTTCCTTGGTGGGGTTGGTATCGTCCATACGAAGGTTGCACAGACCGCCGAACTTTTCGGCAGTGCCGAAGTCAATAATCAGCGCCTTGCAGTGACCGATGTGCAGGTAACCGTTAGGCTCCGGGGGAAAACGGGTGTGTACAGTCTGCCCGGCGTAGCGGCCGCCCTCGGCGATGTCCTCTTCAATAAAGGTGTGGATGAAATTCTTGCTTTCAGTAATTTCAGCCATCTTTGTCATCCTCTCTTTTGCTCAAAATTCTGTACTATTATAACCGAAGTGCTTGAATTTTGCAACAGTTAAGGCAGTTTTCTCCATAATATTCTGTGCCGGAGCGTTTTTTATGAGGGTGGTGTGTAAATTTTGCGAAAACATTTTGGAAAAAAAGAAATTTGTGGTTGTCAATTGGCCTGTCTTATTATAAAATAGGGAAGAATAAGGAAGGAGTGATTAGGGTTGTCCGAAATCAAGTATAAGCGTGTCATGCTGAAGGTCAGCGGTGAGGCGCTTGCCGGTGAGGCCCATCGTGGTCTGGATTTTGATGTAATCAATTCTGTCTGCGCAGCCATTCGGGAGTGTGTGAATATGGGCGTGCAGGTAGGACTTATGATTGGCGCGGGAAACTTTTGGCGTGGTGTAAAGGACGGTGCTGATAAAATGCAGCGTTCTCATGCCGATGCTATGGGTATGCTGGGTACGGTGATGAACTCCATCGCCGTGGCGGATGCGCTGGAAAAACACGGCGTGGATGCCCGGGTACTTAGCGCTGTGGAGATGCATAAATTCTGCGAGTATTTTACCCGTGACCTGGCAGACCGCTATCTCAACGAGGGTAAGGTGGTTATTTTCGCCGCAGGTACCGGCAATCCCTATTTCTCCACCGATACAGGTGTGGTGCTCCGGGGCGTAGAGATCGAGGCGGACGCAGTGCTGATGGCAAAGAACGTAGATGCCATTTACTCTGCCGACCCCAACAAGGATCCCAACGCTATCCGCTATACCCAGCTTACCTATGACGAAGTCTTGGCAAAGCACCTGAAGGCTACTGATTCTACCGCTATGACATTGGCGATGGATAATGACATGACCCTTGTATGCTTTGGCTTGGCGGAAGAAAACAGCATTGTCCGCGTGGTACGCGGTGAACAGATTGGCACCACTGTAAAAACAAAATTTTGAGGAGGATAACAACAATGGCCGTTGATTTTAAGGATTATAGCAGAAGAATGGATAAGGCTCTGGACCATTTGGCAGAGGAGTTTGGCGCTGTGCGCGCTGGCCGTGCCAACGCTAAGGTTCTGGACCGGATTACTGTGGAATATTATGGAAGCGAGACCCCTCTGAACGGTGTGGCTACTATTTCTTCTCCCGATGCCCGCACATTGGTGATTGCTCCCTGGGATACCAAGCTGCTGAAGGATATCCAGAAAGCCATCCAGATCAGCGATCTGGGTATTAACCCCCAGAATGACGGTAAAGTGATTCGTCTGGTGTTCCCCCAGTTGACGGAGGAGCGCCGTAAGGATCTGGCTAAGCAGGTTAAGAAATATTCCGAGGAAGCCAAGGTGGCCATGCGTAATATCCGCCGTGACGGCATGGATTATTTGAAGAAGCTGAAGAAAAATTCCGAAATCACGGAAGACGAGCAGAAAAAAGCAGAAAAAGATCTGCAGGATATGCTGGATAAGTACACCAAGAAGGCAGACGAGGCTCTGGCAGCCAAGGAAAAGGAACTGATGGCAATTTAACAGCCGGATAGAATTGGGGGTGCTTCCCCCCCCTTTCGGTCACTATACCCTTTTTGGAGGATTCCCATGGCACAATTGGAAAGAAATAAGAATACTCTGCCGCCACCCCGGCATATTGCTATTATTATGGACGGCAATGGCCGTTGGGCTAAAAAGCGGGGACTTCCCAGAACAGCCGGACACGCAGCCGGCGCGGAGGCGTTTCGCTGTACCGCCAACTACTGCCGCAATTTAGGCGTGGAGTATTTGACGGTATACGCGTTTTCTACGGAAAACTGGAAACGCTCTGAGGAAGAAATATCCGGCATTATGCGGCTTCTGGGTAAATACTTGAAGGAAGCCCTGCAGGATATGGAGAAAAACCACGTCCGGTTTTGTTTCTTTGGCGATTTGACCCGTCTGAGCCCGGAGCTTCGGCAGCTTTGCTTGGAGGCACAGGACAGAAGCCGGGGATATGATGGCGTTCAGGTGAACTTCTGTCTGAATTACGGAGGCCGGGATGAGATTATTAAGGCAGCCAGCGCCTTTGCCCGGGATGTGGCGCAGGGGAAATGCAGCCCTGACTCGCTGACAGAGGATTTGTTCTCAGGTTACCTCTATTCTGCGGATGTGCCTGACCCGGAGCTGATTATCCGTCCCTCCGGTGAGATGCGCACCAGTAATTTCCTGCTGTGGCAGTCTGCGTACTCAGAATTTGTCTTTATGGATGTGCTGTGGCCCGATTTCAGTCCCGGTGATTTGGATGAGGCCATATCCCAGTACCACCGGCGCAGCCGCCGGTTTGGAGGCGTGTAAGCTATGAAAACAAGAATTATCGCTGCGGCGGCGCTGCTGCCCCTGCTGCTGGTTGTATTATTGGTACTGCCCAGTGTGTTCACCGGTATTCTGTTTGGACTTCTGGCTGCCATAGGCACCTATGAACTGCTGTGGGCTACGGGGTTTGTGAAAAATGTAAGGCTGATTATTTACTGCGCCATCATGGCATTGTTTTTGGGTTTGTGGAGCAGCCTGCAGCTTTCTCAGGCCTGGCTTATTCTGGCGCTGGTGCTGTTTGCGGCAGCACTGTATGGGGAATTGCTGGCAAGCCACGCAAAGCTTCCCTATCAGCAGGTGTGTATTTGCTTTGTGGCAGGCTTGGTCATTCCCTTGATGCTTACCTCCATAGCCCGGATTCGCAGCCTGAATAACGGCGTGTTTTACGTATTGCTGCCCTTTGTGATGGCGTTTTCCTCTGATACGGGTGCGTATTTTGCCGGACGTGCTTTTGGCAAACATAAGCTGGCTCCGGTCATCAGCCCCAACAAAACGGTTGAGGGTGTTATTGGTGGTGTGGCGGCAGGCGTTGCGGTGATGGCGCTGTACACTTTAGTTTTGCAGTTATTTGGCTTCCAGGTGAACTACCTGTACGCCGTTGTGTATGGCGTGGTGGGTTCGCTGGCGGCTGTGTTTGGTGATTTGAGTTTTTCTGCTGTAAAACGGCAGACAGGAATAAAGGACTATGGCAATTTGATTCCCGGGCATGGAGGTGTACTGGACCGTTTTGATTCCATGACCGTAGTTGCGCCCCTTGCGGAGGTGCTGCTGTATCTTTTGCCTTTGGCGGTGAAATAATGGTTACATGTGTGAGTATATTAGGCTCTACCGGCTCTATCGGCCGGCAGACTCTGGATATTGTAGAGCATCTCAGGCTGCCTGTGGCAGCCCTGAGCGCCGGTTCCAACACGGAACGGATGGAACAGCAGTGCCGAAAATTTCGGCCCAAGCTGGCTGTAATGGCCACTGAGGAAGCGGCTCAGGACCTGCGGCAGAGACTCTCCGACCTGCCTGTTCAGGTCATGAGCGGGGAAGAAGGTCTGATTGCCGCTGCGACGATTGCAGAGGCGGATTGCGTTATCACCGCCATGGTGGGCATGGTGGGCTTAAAGCCCACATTGGCCGCCATTGCCGCTGGGAAACGTATTGGCCTTGCCAATAAGGAAACCCTGGTGTGCGCCGGTGAGCTTGTTATGGCGGCAGCAAAGGAAAATAAAGTGCAGATTGTGCCGGTGGATTCGGAACATTCCGCCATTTTCCAGTGCCTGATGGGCAGCTATAGCAAGCAGGAAATCAAGAAAGTGATTCTTACCTGCTCCGGTGGACCGTTCTACGGCAAAACCAGACAGGAGCTTGGGGTGGTTACCAAGGCGGATGCTTTAAAACACCCTAACTGGAAAATGGGCGCAAAAATTACCGTTGACTGTGCTACCCTTATGAACAAGGGTCTGGAAGTGATTGAAGCGATGCGCCTGTATGACCTGCCCTTGGAACAGGTGGATGTACTAATCCACAGGCAGAGTATTGTTCATTCCATGGTGGAGTTTACAGACGGTGCGGTGATGGCGCAGATGGGGTCACCGGATATGCGTCTGCCCATTCAGTTGGCTATGACTTACCCGGAACGGGCAGAATGTGTGGTGGAGACTCTGGACCTGACTACCTGTGGCCCGCTGACCTTCTCCAAGCCGGATATGGAGGCGTTTCCCTGTCTGGCGCTGGCAAGAGCCTGCGCAAAGATGGGTGGCACAGCCTGCGCTGCGATGAACGGGGCCAATGAGGAAGCTGTCGCTCTGTTTTTAAATGACAAAATTGGCTTCTATGATATTTATGACCTTGTGAAACTGGCTGTAGACACAGTTCCCTTTGTGGAGCACCCTACGCTAGAGCAAATTTTAGAATCTGACCGGCAGGCCCGTGAAGTGGTTCGCCGGAAAATCAATGAGCGAGGACTCCAATGAGCATTATTTTCGCGATCTTACTGTTTAGTTTTCTTATATTTATCCATGAGCTTGGCCACTTTGTGGCGGCAAAGCTGTCCGGCGTGCAGGTAAATGAATTTGCCATGTTCATGGGCCCTGCTCTTGTGAAGTGGGGAAAAGGGGAGACCCAATATTCCATTCGCTGCATTCCCATCGGGGGTTACTGCGCTATGGAGGGTGAGGATGAGGATACGGATAATCCCCGCTCTTTCCAGAAGGCGGCTTGGTGGAAGCGGTTGATTATTTTGATTGCCGGCTCTGCCATGAATTTTGTGGCCGGACTTTTGATTCTGCTGATTGTATTTTCACCTGCAAAACAGTTTGTTGTGCCAGAAATTGCCTCCAGCGAGGCTGGCTGCACCGTTGTCCGGGAGGACGGATTGCATGTGGGCGATGTGTTTGTGGAGATGGATGGAGAGAAAATTTATGTCTATTCCGACTTCTCTACTATTTTGACGCTGAACCCCGGTGATTACCATGACATCGTGGTGGAGCGGGACGGTAAAAAGGTGGTTTTGCAGGATTTTTATATGGAAAAGCATCTGTTCACTGAACCGGATGGTAGCCAGTCCCAACGCTATGGCTTTAGCTTTGCCATGCAGGAGGCTACTTTTGCAGGAAAACTCCAGTATGTTTGGAACACGGCCAGGAATATTGTCCGTTCTGTGCGGCTGAGTTTACAGATGCTGATTTCCGGGCAGGCAGGACTTACCGATATGGCAGGCCCGGTGGGAATCGTCCAGATTATGAGCGACACAGCGGAGAATTCGGCGACCACATTGGACGCGGTGCTGAATATGCTCTATTTTGGCGGATTCATTGCCATAAACCTTGCGATGATGAACATGCTGCCCATCCCTGCTTTGGATGGCGGGCGGGTCTTTGCGCTGCTGGTGATCACAGCAATCCAGACCGTCACAGGTAAACGGGTTAACCCCAAAATCGAGGGGTTTATCCATGGTGCGGGCATGATCCTTCTGCTTGCCCTGATGGCGTTTGTGATGTTCCAGGATATTTTTAAGATTTTTAAGGGGTAAACATTATGACGAGGCAAATCAGTGTGGGTGGAGTCCCCATTGGTGGCGGCGCTCCAGTGGTGATCCAATCCATGCTTAACACCAAAACCACGGATGTGGACGGTTCTCTGGAGCAGATTCACTGCCTGAAACAGGCGGGCTGTCAGATCGTCCGTCTGGCGGTTCCTAATATGGAGGCGGCAAACGGCTTTGCCCGGATTTGCCGGGAGTCGGAACTGCCGCTGGTGGCGGATATCCACTTTGATTACAAGCTTGCCATTGCCGCGGCGGAGGGTGGCGCGGCAAAAATCCGTATTAACCCCGGCAACATTGGCGGTGAAGACCGTGTACAGGCGGTGGTAAGCGCTTGTAAGGAACGTGGTATCCCTATCCGTATCGGTGTCAACGGGGGAAGTTTGGATAAAAAGTTGCTGGAAGAGTACGGTCACCCCACTGCGGAAGCTTTGGTGGAGAGCGCCTTTCAGCACATAGGGCTGCTGGAGAAGTTTGGCTTCTATGACACCTGCGTATCTATGAAATCTTCCAGCGTGCCCACTATGGTAGCAGCAGCCAGACTATTCCGCAGCAAATGTGACTATCCCATCCACATCGGTGTGACGGAAACCGGCCCGGTGCGCATGGGACTCATGAAGTCTGCCATGGGAATTGGCGCGCTGCTGCTTGACGGTATTGGAGACACCATCCGTGTAAGCCTGACAGACGACCCGGTGGAAGAAGTGTATGCTGCCAAGGATATTTTAAAGGCGGCCGGACTCCGCCGGGAGGGTGTGAATATTATTTCCTGTCCCACCTGCGGCAGAACCCAGATAGACCTGATCGGTCTTGTAAACCGGGTGGATGAAGCGCTGAAAAACTGCGAAAAGCCCATTACTGTTGCGGTTATGGGATGTGTGGTCAACGGGCCGGGCGAAGTCCGGGAGGCGGATATTGGCATTGCCGGCGGCGATGGCTGCGGCATGCTGTTTGAAAAGGGAGAGCAGGTTTGCAAGCTGCCCTATGAGGAGCTGCTGCCCGCCCTGCTTAAGCGAATTGAGCAATTATGAGGATGTTATGAAAAAGCCCGTGTTCTTTCTGAATATGTTTTCGGACTATGAGCCGCCTGAGGATCTTGCCCAGATCCTGTCACAGGCGGCTGTTGCTGCAGCCGATATTGATCCGGAAACACGCCGTGTGAGCGTTGCGGTTCATTCTCCCGCCTACATACCCCAGAGAATATTGGACAGGGTAAAAAATGACATTGCCCGGCTTTACGGTCTTGTCCATCTGGAACTGATTGCTACCCATCCGGCGGAAGAACTGGTCAAGGTGGAAAGTGAAGAACTGATGAATCTGTTTGTCAGCTGTGATTCCATGTGCCGGGGCTCTCTAGCAGGCGCCAGATGGCAGTGGGAGGAAAACACGCTCCATATCCATCTTGTCGCCAACGGAAAAGCTGCCATCGAGGAATGTATTCCTGCTGTGTGCCGCAATTTGCGGGAACGGTTTGCAACGGATGTATCCATCTGTGTCCATCAGGGACAGCCCTTGGAAGGACAGGCTTTGTATGAGGCCATGGAAAAAATGCGTGAGAATGCGCGCAATGAGCTGCCCAAGGTGGTAATTAAGGATAAACCGGCAGCAGCCAAAGAAAATACCGAGACCATTTTCGGCAGACCCTTTAAGGGAAAGAGCGTCCCTATGAAGGATCTGAATCTGGATATGGGCATTGTGATTGTTGAGGGCAAGGTGTTTGCCGTCGAGCACAAGGAACTGAAAAAGCGCAATGCGTGGGTTATCAGTTTTGATATGACCGATAACTACGGCTCTGTCCGTATTAACCGTTTTATGGAGGATAATGAGGCCAAACCCATACTCGATGGTGTGAAAGTGGGCGCTGTGCTGAGAGTTCAGGGCCGTCTGCAGGTGAATAAATTTGATAATGAGATGGTTCTGCAGCCAATGGCCATCATGCCCGGAAAGCTGGAAAAACGTACGGACACAGCCGAGGGCATGAAGCGTGTGGAATTGCACCTGCATACCTCCATGAGTAATATGGACGCCCTGACCAGCACCAAGGCAGCCATCAAGCAGGCTGCTGCTTGGGGTCACCGTGCCATCGCTATCACAGACCATGGCTGCTGTCAGTCCTTTACCGATGCCCTCCATACCATTGAGGATCGTGGCGGCGCACCTAAGGTAGCCGGCACGGATGAGGCCATAAAGATCCTCTACGGCTGTGAGGCCTACTATGTCAATGATGTGGATGACCGGGTGGTTGTCCAGGGGCAGCAGGACATGTCCTTCAGCGATGAATTTGTGGCTTTTGATCTGGAGACCACAGGTTTGTGTGCCAACACTGACAGTATTATTGAAATCGGCGCTGTAATCATCAAAGACGGTAAACAGCTCGATAGCTTCCAGACCTTTGTAGATCCGGGACGGAAGCTGGATGCGAAAGTTATCGAACTGACCGGAATCACCGACGATATGCTCAAGGGCGCTCCCAAAATTGAGGAAGTATTCCCAAAGTTCCTGGAATTTGTGGGCAACCGTGTTCTTGTTGCCCATAACGCGGATTTCGACACCGGCTTTGTCCGGCAGGAGTGCGCCCGTCAGGGGATTCCTTATACCTTTACTTCTGCCGATACCTTTGTGCTGTCCCAAAACCTTATGCCTAAGCTGAACAGGCATAAACTGGATATGGTTGCCAACGCTCTGGGTCTGCCGGAGTTTAACCATCATAGGGCTAACGACGATGCGGCCATCTGCGGATTGATTTTCGCCAGACATTTGCAGACACTTCAGCAAATGGGTGTGCACAGCCTGCAGGAAATCAACGGGGCTATGGAACCCATCCGATCCCCCATGCGGATGAACGATCGTTATAACCAGCACATAGTTCTGTTTGCAAAGAATCAGTTGGGTCTGCGGAACCTGTACCATTTGATATCCCTTTCTAATCTGCAGTATTTTAAGCGTTTCCCAAGAATCCCCAAGTCGGAGCTGATAAAGCACCGGGAGGGACTGATCATCGGCTCTGCCTGTGAGGCAGGCGAAGTGTTCCAGTGTGTCTTAAGTAACAGAAGTGACCATGAACTAAAGCGGATTGCCTCCTTCTATGATTATCTGGAGGTTCAGCCTATTTCCAACAACGCTTTTATGCTGGAAAAGGGAAAAATTAAGGATGAAGAGGGCTTGCGGGATTTGAACCGCCGTGTTGTGGCGCTGGGAGAGGAACTGGGAAAACCGGTTGTTGCCACCGGTGACGTTCACTTTCTGAACCCGGAGGATGAGATTTACCGCCATATTCTTTTGGCCACAAAGGGCTTCGAGGATTGTGACCGTCCCAACCCACTGTATCTGCGGACGACGGATGAAATGCTCCGTGAGTTTTCCTATCTTGGGGAAGAAAAGGCCTATGAGATCGTGGTTCGTAATCCCAATATGATTGCGGACATGTGCGAGAACAAAGACAATATGCGCCCTGTACCTCATAATTTGTTCGCGCCTAAGATCGAAAATTCTGTGGAGGATCTGAAAAACCTGGTCTACGGAAAATTCCACAGATTGTATGGCGATAACCCACCGGAGATGTTTGTCAAGCGTGTGGAAACAGAACTGAACGATATTATCACCTGTCACTACGATGTGATTTATATGTCCGCCCAGCGTCTGGTGCAGAATTCTCTGGAAAATGGGTATCTGGTAGGATCCCGTGGCTCTGTGGGTTCGTCCATTGTTGCTTTTATGTCCGGCATTACAGAGGTTAACTCCTTTGCGCCCCACTACCGCTGCCCCAACTGCAAGCATACCATTTTGGATGTCCCAGCGGACTGTAACTGTGGCGCGGACCTGCCGGATATGGCTTGCCCCAAGTGCGGCGCACAGCTGGAAAAGGATGGTTTTAATATCCCGTTTGAAACCTTCCTTGGGTTCGGCGGTGACAAGGTACCGGATATCGACCTGAATTTCTCCGGTGAGTACCAGTCCGAGGCTCATAAATACTGCATTTCCATGTTCGGCGCTTCCCATGTGTTCCGTGCCGGAACTGTGGGTACTGTGGCGGAAAAGACTGCTTACGGCTATGTAAAGAAGTACCTTCAGGAGCGGGAAATGACTGCGCCCAGCGCGGAGATCAACCGCCTTGCTACCGGTTGTGTGGGTGTACGACGCACCACAGGTCAGCATCCGGGCGGTCTGGTGGTTATCCCTCAGGAAAATGAAATTTGGGACTTCTGTCCAGTGCAGCACCCTGCGGATGACCCCAATTCCGACCAGATTACCACCCATTTTGAGTACCACTCCATGGAAGAAAACCTGCTGAAGCTGGATATGCTGGGTCATGATGATCCCACCATGATTCGTATGATGGAGGATATGACCGGGGTGGATGCCAAGACAATTCCTCTGGATGACAAAGGAACCATGTCCATTTTCACCAGCTCCAAGATTCTTGGGTATGAAAATGACAAGATCCTCGGTCCCACTGGCGCGGTAGGTGTACCAGAGTTCAACACCCGCTTTACCCGGGGTGTTCTGCTGGACACCAAGCCTACGAAATTTGACTTCCTGGTGCGTATCTGTGGTTATACCCATGGCACAGACGTGTGGTTGGGCAATGCTAAGGATTTGATTGTGTCAGGCACAGCCAAGGTGGATCAGACCATCGGCGCCCGTGACGATATTATGATCTACCTGATCTCCTGCGGCATGCCGGAGAAGCGGGCGTTTAAGATCATGGAGTCTGTCCGTAAGGGAAGGGGACTGCCCCCGGGAGCGGAGGAAGAGATGGTTGCTGCCGGTGTTCCGGATTGGTATATCGGTTCCTGCAAGAAAATCAAGTATCTGTTCCCCAAGGCCCATGCGGTTGCCTACTGCATGATGGCGTTCAGGATCGCCTGGTTTAAGGTCTACCATCCATTGGCTTTCTATGCAGCCTATTTTTACCGCCGCAGCCAGAAAGGCGGCTTTGACGCGGTGCTTATGACGGGCGGTATGGAAAAGGTTTTGGCAAATATTGATGCTATCGAGGGCAACGAGGATGCTACCGCGAAGGACGAAGATCTGCTGACTACCCTGGAGGTGGCCTACGAATACTATTTGCGCGGCTTCCAGTTCTTGCCCATCAGCATTTATGAAAGTCATGCCACTAAGTTTCTAATCAAGGACGGTAAGCTGCTGCCTCCATTTGTGGCCATTTCCGGTTTGGGCGAAAGCGCGGCATGGGATATTATGAATGGGCGTGAGGGTAAGACCTTCCTGTCCATCGAGGAAGTTGCCGCTGCCTGTCCCAAGGTCTCCAAGACCCACTTGCAGATGCTGAAAGAAGCCGGTGCCTTTGGCGACCTTCCTGAAACCAGTCAAGTAAGCCTGTTCTGACAAAAAACGAACCCTTATGGGTTCGTTTTTTAATTATAGAATATATAATTTAATTATCAAATGTATAAAATGATAGGGTGCACTTGTCTTTGAAATTATCCTGTGTTATAATTCAGCTTATCAGAAGGACATTGTCTGAATGGTGAGGGGCAACGGTTTACGCTGCCACCGCAAAAATGGGAGGTATTGCCATGAAAATACTGAAAACAGCAGTGGTAGGCCTTGGCCGCATCGGCTGGTCACACCACATACCTCAGATTCTCGGACGCTAGGATCAGTACAATCTGGTCGCTGTGGGTGATGTATCTGTGGATCGTCTTGCTGAAGCAATGGAAGAGTACGAATTGAGGGGATTCACGGACATTGCC